>DAOQAB010000047.1:7875-25396 GCA_035353695.1 Prolixibacteraceae bacterium | reverse complement strand
ACCCTCGGCGTGACAGGCCGATATTCTAACCAACTGAACTACCGCACCAATATTTCTTTTAGTGATTAACCTGCATCAAATTATTTTAAACGCAGGCCGATATTCTAATCCCGAGTACTCGGGAAACTACCGCACCAAATTTTGTGCACCTGAACCATCAGGTCCGTTCATTTTATGCTATCAATAAAACACTTTGATAAGAACTTTGCCCCGAAAAGTGGCTTTTCAAAGGCGTTGCAAATATATACGTTCTTTTCTTTTCTGCAAACAGTAACCCCGAAAAAAACCAAACAGATTTCTTTTCATCTCCATTTTTAGTTTGTAATGAATTAAAACATCTGAATACCTATTATTTGTGTCCAAATTTCTAACTTTGAAAAAGTAAAATCTATTATACAAACAACCATGGCAGCAACAAATAATTGTGAGAATTGTTCATTGAGAGCAAAATACGACGTAAAACCAAAATCGTTTGGTGGCAGATTCTGGCGCTGGCATATCAACTTTTGCCCGGGATGGAAAGCGTACATGCAATCTCTTGAACCTGTGAAGAAACAAGAGGTTGCCGAAAAATACAACCTGAAAAAGTGGATGAATTAGAAGAAATCCCTCATTCCTTCTTCTATAAACTCCTGTTTCCAGACTTCAAACAGGATCGGATGTTCCGGAATGTCGGTTCCGGAAGCAGAAATCATTTCGATGAATGAGTCGATTTCGGCTCCGGACAAAACAACGGGTTGCGCTACAATCCCTTCGATAACCGGGAAATCCTCACCAGCGATGGAATAACTTTGTGCCTCCGATTGAGAATGCAAATTTTCGAGAACACGCCCATAATAGGATACGTTGATCCGGGGAATGAATAACCGGTTGCTTTTTAGTTCTCCGAACGAAACCATTCGATTGGTTCCGTTTTCTTCTGCTTCAATCCTTCTTATAAAACCATTTTCGGTAATTTCTTCTCCTTCTTTCAAAAGAACGTTGGCCATTTTAGAACGGAACCCAGCCTTTTGAAAACGGTTTTTAAACTGAAAATTGCAGTAGTTAATCCCGATTGGCAAATGGTTTTCCCGCACAAAATCGATCACACCAAGCGCTGTCAACTCCGATTCAGCAATCGTTGGCTGCTCCCCATGCAGGAAAGTATAATCCCGCTCAAGCAGTTTGGACGAATTGTATTTGGTCAGCCGCAACTGATGAAGGTTCAGATTGGTCACGCCATATTCACAAAGCTGTGGCAAAAGTTCCATCAGCCGTTTACCTTCTTCAGGAACAGCCGGAATCTCGACAGTTACATTGGGCAGAAACCGAGCCGCATTCTTCAGTACGTTGGAATTATAATTCACCGCGCCCAGATCGAAACGGATTTCATTGAGCCCCGCATCGGCCAGCATCTGCAATTTCTCATCCGAAATAAGTATTCCATTGGTGTACATCCACATATAAATGGAAGGATCACAGGCTTTCCGAACCGTTTTGATAAAATCCAGCGTACGGTCAAAAAACAACAAAGGTTCTCCCCCACTAAAACTTACACCTTGGAAACCAAATTGATTAATATATTCGGCATAGGTGTTGGGATCGCTAAAAAGAAGTTTTTGTGTCTGGGGAGTTTCGTCTTTATCCTGTACGGCCGGACAGTAAAAGCAATTAGCATTGCATTTTCCGGTCACAAAAAGACACGACCACTCACCTTGTCCACATAAACGGCAACCTTTTGAGATGGAATTGATCCAGGGTTTGGTGTGTTTAAAATCCCAATGAACAGAATCACCAATCCGTTCAAGCAATTCGTTCCTTTGCTCTTCCAGCGAAGCCGAACGGTATGGATGATACCAGTTTACCGGCTTTTCAGATTTTGAGAATTTTTCCTCAATCGTTTGTTCTATGTGGTTCAGATATCCTAAATAGGCTTTCATCGATATTTCAACTTAAAAAAAGCAGACCTGTAAGCCGGGTTCTGTCCCCGACGTACGTCGGGGTTCTATCATTTATCTTAGCAACCTACCCCTCCTGAACTTTTCTCCCGTCCCGATAGCTATCGGGATCGGAGGAAAAACCACAACGGGCCGCTGTGTGCCGTAGCTTTCAGGATATATTTGGTTTTGCATCCCCCGGGACGAACGGCTAACGATGTTGCCACCGCTACCGGTGGGCTCTTACCCCACCTTCTCACCCTTGCCCGCCGAAGCTTTAGCGAAGGCGGGTTTCCCCACAATCGAAAACCTCTTCAGGCGGTTATTTTCTTCTCCGTTACCATGCCCTCACGAACATCTCCCCTTTCGGGAACGGGGTGCCCTGTGCTGCCCGGACTTTCCTTTCCCGTCCGCCGTAGCTTTAGCAAAGGCGAACCCCACCAAACCCGGCAAACAAGAACGATAGAACGATCTGCTTTGCCGCAAAGGTAGTGAAAAAGTACGAAGCAGGAAGACCGAAGTCAGAAGAAAACGAATGCTCGATGTTCAGCCCATTCTGTGTTTTTTACTTTTTGCCAAACAAGTATCCCAAGTTTATAAAAAAATGAGAAGGTGGAGCTACTTGTGATTTAGTAGAACCAGTCATTCGTTCAATAGTAGCTGACACAATTAAGCTTTTGTAAAAAGTAATGCCAATCGTTCCGCTAGCCATGAATTCGTCCAGATATTTCAAATAAGCATGGTACGCCAAGCCACCGCTTATGAAAGGTGAAATAACACGGTTGTTAAAACGATATGTACCACCACAATAAAACCTAATGAAATCATAGCTGGATTTTTTTCCAAAATATGACGAGTACCACCGGTCAAAGAACACCCCAAAATCGGTTGATATTTTCTCACTAAAGTTGGGATATACAATTTTTAATTGATAACCTATATTCGCTCCACTAAATTCACCATCGAACCTATGTATATCCAAATAGCTAACAACAGGTCCATATGATATCCTGGACTTTTCCTTTTTGACTTTTTGAGTAATGCTTTTCACTTCAGAATGATAACTGTTCAATTTGTTTATCAGGGGTGCGATTTGCTCGTCTGAAAAACCAAGATTTTTGACCTGCTGGCTTAGGTCTTTATAATCCCTCAATATATAACAGAGCACCCCCTGATAGTTTTTCATCAACCTATAAGAAGTGCCATCCATTCTTTCTTTTTGATCAAGCAAATAATAATTCGAGTCAATTTTCACCACATAAACAAACGTATTGTTTGGTTCAAATATTATTGATATTTCTTCCGGATGCAGTTGAAGTTTGTAAAGAGAGGCGTAACCTTCAATCATTTTTTTTGCCAGCCGTTCTTCAGTGATTTTAACACTATCTTTTCTATAGATATAATTCACATTTTCAAAAATTAATGAATCATCTATGAAACCCACCATTTTCACGTCAGAGACAGGAATAATGAGGGGTTCGGGGTCTTCCATGTTCTTTTTAAACTTTAACATAGAATTCAGGCTGCTTTCCGATACTTTTTCTATAAACCCTGAAAGGCTGGTCGAATCCTTTTTCAAAATTTGGGCTTTCTTATAATAGGAGTATTGACTAAAAGTAAATAACGAAGAATATAAGAACATTAGAAGAAGAACAATTTTTTTCATAAAATTGGAATTTTCATCAGGTGAATAACCGTTTAAAAATAACATTTTAGGATCATAAAACAAATTTCGATAAATAAAAATACGAAGAAAGTTCGGAAGAAAAAATAGGTTTAAAATGAGTTGCCCAGGCAAGCAAGAAATAATTAAATAGATGTTTTGTAAATAGTTAGCCACAAAATAGAATTAGTGTTCTTAGGGATATTTATCTGCAGACGATCTCTTGGGTGTGCCTCATACCCCGGGTTACGTTGTTCCTCCTCTCCGTGGTTATTGTTGGAAAACCATTCAATTTTTTTCTCTGTGTAACTCAGAGCATACTTTATGCCCCCTCGATGTTACGATCTCCCCGTCTCACCCCCCATGGGGCAGTGGAGGGTTATTTTCTCCTCAGAATCACCATCGTAGCGCCATAGCCATACTCCTGGAACGATGCATCCTGGAAAAAGTATTTGGCATAGGTTGATTTCAATTTCTTGTGAATCTCTTGTTTCAGCACGCCGTTGCCCACGCCATGGATAAACACAATGCGATTTACCCGTCCTTCAATAGCACTTTTCATTTCCGACTGAAACTTATCCATCTGTATCTGAAGTATCTCGTGGTTGGTAAGCCCATTCGAATTTTCGATCAGTTCATGGATGTGCAAATCGACCTCCACGATTTCGGGAGTCCGCTTTTTGGGCTTTTTCGGTTCTTCAGGCCGATTTTCAGCATCTTTCGCCTTCACTACCTGCTTGAAATCTTTTTCGGTCAGTTTTCCAATTTCCTCCGTCATCGGGTTGGGCGCCAGATCGAAAACCATTGCCTTACCCTTGAAAAAGCTGCATTTCGAGAAACTTTTTTCCTTGTAAAATTTCAACGGGTTCACTTCCACATCTTTCACCACCGGAGCAGTCAGCTTTTTCTCTTCGTTGCGGTAAGGAATGATGCGGAACCAGAATTTGGGCAGGTTATTCAAATCGGCCTGCGAAATCCCCTCCAGATAACTTTTGGTGTTGGGTTCCAGTTCACCCGCCTCGACCGTTTTATAGGTCTCGCCGTTGAAATGGCAGTAATGAAAAAGCAACGTAAAGTTACTGTCGTTGATCAGGTAGACCTCAATTTCGCCGCCCACCGGGTTTTCCTGATTGGTAGGATAAAAAGCCATAAAAAATTTGGGGTCGTCGTTGCCGGGAATAATCTCGGCTTTATGTACCGGTTCCGGGGCTGGCTCGGGTTTCTTTGGTTCCGGCTTTTTCGAAAAATCACGGTTTACCTTTCCATATTCAGCCATCGCATCTTCGGTTTTCACCAACTGATTGATCATCACTGGAATTTCAAAACCATCCTGATTTTCAACCACAGCTATATTTTTACTCTGAAACCCGGTAATGGTACCACCACCCACATCGTTCAGGAATTTTACTTTATCGCCTATGTTCAACATGATCTTTCAATTTAGATTTGAGACAAAATTAGGTGAAGTTTTCAACAAATAGCGTATCGCATTAATCAGTTCAATTTCTCCTGATTCCATCGAAAATATTATCATCGTTCAGTAACCGCTTACGAAACCTTACTGAAACAAATGTTCAACGATTTCTCGTAAACCTTCAGTTTCTGAATTTCGTCGGTTGAAACCAAACAGAGCGAGATACCTTTTTTCCCGGCCCTGGCGGTACGTCCACTACGATGGGTATAATACTCTTCGCTTTCGGGCAGCTGATAATGAACCACAAAAGCAAGCCCTTCCATGTCGAGACCGCGGGCAGCCAGATCGGTGGCTACAAGCAGTTGAAAACTTTTTTTCTTAAAGGCCCGCATCACCTTATCGCGCTCTTTCTGCAACAGGTCGCCATGAATGGCATCGGCAGTAATGTTTTTAGCAACAAGCTGTTTGGCTAGCCGTTGAGCATTGGCTTTGGTACGGCAAAACACCACTCCACGCATTCCTTCTTCCGATTTTATCAATTGAATCAGCCTTGAAAGTTTTTCGTCCTCGTCACAAATTAAATATTGATGGTCGATATCCTTATTCACCACATTACGGCCTTCAATCACAATGTGGTGCGCTTTGGACGACATGTGTTCTTTCACAATTTGCTGAATGCCATGAGGGATGGTAGCCGAGAATAGCCAGGTACTTTCCACCTTCGTTAACGACCCAAGAATTTCGTCCAGCTCCTTTTTGAAACCCATACTGAGCATTTCATCCGCTTCGTCTAAAATCACGGTACGCACATGTTTCAAATCAACCGCCTCACGTTTAACCAGATCGAGCAGTCGGCCTGGAGTCGCTACGATAATCTGGGTTGGGCGTTTTAATTTATCCATTTGAATGGCAATATGTTCGCCGCCAAAAACTGCTTCGGTGAAAATCTTTTCCGAATAACGGGTAAACTTGAACAACTGTTTGGCAATTTGTTGCCCCAGTTCGCGGGTTGGACAAAGGATCAACCCCTGAACAACCGGCTTTGTTGGATTAATTTTTTGAAGTAACGGGATTCCATACGCAGCCGTTTTACCGGTTCCGGTTTGTGCCTGCCCTACCAAGTCGGTGGTTTTATTCAACAACAACGGGATCACTTCGCGTTGAATTTGTGTTGGTTCAATGATATTTAACTCGTTAAGACCTTTTATGAATGCTTCTTTTACGCCTAATTCTTCGAAATTTTTCAATGTTGTTACGTTTAATGAGGTGGCAAAAATACTCTTTTATTGAACGATACAATGAAAATCCGAAAAAGTGAATGGATTCGTTAAGTTAATGGTTAAGGATAAATATTCCTTAATTATTAACTTTATTAAACATCAATTGAATTTTATTCATTTTTTATTTGCTTTTATTTATTAATAATTTACTTTTGATGAAAAATTCAAAGATATGAGTAAGAAACTTCCGATAATTTGTCCCAGTTGTCAAAGCGAACTGAATGTTCACAGCCTGCAATGCGAAAATTGCCAGACTTCCATCAACGGAACGTTTGAGCTGCCCCTGTTCCTGAAACTGGATCCCAAAGAGCAGGATTTTGTCCTCGAATTTGTGGTGAGCAGTGGAAGCCTGAAAGTAATGGCCCAAAAGCTGAAACTCAGTTACCCAACCGTGCGCAACATGCTCGACGAACTGATACAGAAAATTACTGAACTTCAAAATGCTGCAAGCCATGAGTAAATATTTGTTTAACCCGTTCCGCTATATTGCCGGCTGGGAGTCGCTGGCCGCAGGTGTAATCGCATTATTGGCAACCTCGGTAATCGCATATTTCAGCCACATCCATTTTCCCGATCTCATTTCGGTGAAAACTAATCCGGGAATACCGTACTATGTTCTTTTGTTTGAAAACACCATCAACTGGCTGGTTCCTTCCATTCTGCTTTACCTTTCGGCGCTCATCTTTTCACAATCGTCGGTGCGGGTTATCGACATTTTCGGCACCCAGGCATTGGCACGGGCACCATACCTTATTGCCGCGCTTACCGGCATTTCGGGGACCATCGACAAATTTGGAAAATATACCCTGTGGAAAACCGTAAACGTTGGCGATCCGGTGGTGATGTCGACAGGCGAAATCATGCTGGCAATCACCCTGCTCCTTTTCATGGTTCTCGCAACCATCTGGATGATTGCACTCATGTACAATGCCTTTAAAGTCTCGGCCAACATAAAGGGGCCAAAACTAATCATCCCGTTCATTGTAGTCATGGTACTGTCAACCGCGATAACAGGCTTTGCTACCTACCATTTGTTTGGAAATCTGTTCCCAATGCCTGTTGAAATTCCAAAACCATAAAAACACATTTAAATATTAGCACATGAAAACATCCATCTTTACACTAATCGGGCTACTGCTTGCGCTTTATCTGAGCGCACAACGTGCCGACACCCTAATGCTCAATGTAAACGGGGCAAAAATCAACAGCGTTTTAACCGTACCGAAAACAGGAAGTCAGGTTCCTCTGGCCATTTTCATTGCCGGTTCAGGGCCAACCGATCTCGACGGCAACAACCCTGTGATGAAAAACAACAGCCTTCGTTACCTGTCGGATACACTGGTGGCCAGCAACATTGCCACACTACGGTTCGACAAATACGGGATTGCCAAAAGTGCAGATCCCAGCTTTGACGAATCGAAGCTAACCTTTGACCACTACGTGAACGATGTGGTATCGATGATTGAGCAGATGAAATCAAAGGGTTTTTCCAACATCTACATTGTAGGTCACAGCGAAGGTTCCCTGATTGGGATGGCCGCCATTCAAAAAGCAAATGTGAAAGGCTTTGTTTCACTGGCCGGAGCAGGTTTTCCTGCCGATGAAATCCTGAAAACCCAGTTAAAGCCACAGCTTCCACCCGATCTCTTCAACCTCTCGGTCAATTTGATCGACAGCTTAAAACACGGGTACAAGGTATCGTCAGCCCCACAATCGTTGTATTCCTTGTTCCGTCCATCGGTTCAGCCCTATATGATCTCTTGGTTTAAATATTCACCGGTCGATCTGATGTCAAAATTGAAATGTCCTTCCTTGATCCTTCAGGGGGACAAAGACCTTCAGATTAGCCTTGCCGATGCCCAAAACCTGGCCAATGGTTCGAAAAACGGGAAACTGGTAATCATTAAGAATATGAACCATGTACTAAAAACCGTTACCGGCGATGCACAGGAAAATTATGCAGCATACAGCAAACCGGAAATCCCGATTAATCCGGAACTGGCTAAAGCTGTTATCGACTTCATTCAAACAAAATAAAGAAGCGATGAAGAAGCTGAACAAAACAATATTGTTCCTGATACTCACTTTTGCAATCAGCTATTCCATTGCCGGGATCTTCAAACTTGCAGGAGGAAGCTACAGTAACAAACTCGCATTCACTTTAATCGGCACGTTGTATATGTTTGTGCCGGCATTGTGTGTGGTCATTGTAAAAAAACTGATCCACAAGGAAAAACTCAAACCGGATCTCCAGATTTCGTTCAGGATCAACAAGTGGTTCTTTGTGGCATGGCTTATCATGCCCGTAATCAGTTTCTGCACGTTAGGAATAAGCCTTCTTTTTCCCGATATCAGTTACAGTCCCGAGATGACCGGCATGCTGAAACGTTTTGAAGGAACGATGACTCCGGAACAGCTTGAGCAAATGAAAAATTCGATGGCAACACTTCCCATCAGTCCGGTATTGTTGACACTGATTGAAGCGCTGGTGGCCGGCATAACGGTAAATGCCGTAGCGGCTTTTGGCGAAGAACTTGGCTGGAGAGGTTTCCTGCTGGATGAATTCAAAGGAATGAATTTTGCTAAAGCTTCACTGAACATCGGCTTTATATGGGGAATTTGGCACGCACCACTTATTCTGATGGGGCACAACTACCCACAACATCCACAAATCGGCGTATTGATGATGATTATTCTCTGTATTTTATTGACTCCCATGCTACTGTATATTGCCATCAAATCGAAATCGGTCATCGCAGCAGCCATTATGCACGGAACAATGAATGCGATTGCCGGAATCTCAATTATGCTGATCGATGGAGGCAACGATTTAACCTCCGGAGTAACAGGTTTGTCCGGGTTTATCACCCTAACCATCTTCCTTGCCGGGCTTTTCATTTTTGACCGGTATATAAGTAAAGACAAAATACTAACAAACAGAATAAGCAATTACCTATAAAAAACAAACGATATAAAATGAAGAAAACTCAAGTTGGATGGGTGGTGATTATAATCTCATTAGTCGTTGAAGGCCTGGTTGTTTACCAGAAAGCGAATGAAGTTACCATTCCGGTAACAATTTTACTGGCTCTTATGGTAATTTTCTTCGGAACGTTGACTCTGAGTGTAGACGACGAATACGTAAGATTTTCCTTTGGAATTGGGCTATTCCATGCCAAATATAAAATCAGCGACATCGAAATTTGCTGGCCCATCTCTTATTTTGCAATGGGTTGGGGCATCCGGTTCCGGCCGGGGGTTATTCTCTTTAATGTCAGCGGAAACAAAGCCATCAAACTCAGGGTCAAAGGGAAAAACCGGGAAATCTGGATTGGCACCAACTATCCCGACGAATTTGCAGCCTATATCAATTCCAAAATGAAAAACCATTAACAGGAACTTTCATCCTGATTCAAAAAAGGAGTGAGCATACGTCGAACCCAAATAATCCGTATTTTTGGGCGTTTGCTCACACCTTTTTATTATGGCAAAGAAGAATAACTGGAAAGAAAATTTTTCACCACTGGTTATTGGCCACATCCTGCTGATGGTCAATATTGGACTGGATATTTTTGTTAAAAATCCCAATAGTATAAACTGGCTAAAGCTGGCCGGTTTCATTGCGTTGATCCCGGTCATCGTTCTTTGGCCTCTTCCGGTTTTCACCCTCCGGAAATACGGCGATATTAACCCCAACGGAAGTTTTATGGCGACTTCACAACTGGTCGAAAAAGGAATATACAAAGTGATCCGCCACCCACAATACCTGGGATTCATGTTCCTGAATGCAAGTTTGGCACTCATTAATCAGGGAATCATTACTTTCGTTGTTGCGATTCTCTCCATCGTTTTTCTGATTGCGGGAATAAAAGAAGAAGAACGTTTTCTGACAGACCAATTTGGCGATGAATACCTTCAATACCAAAAGCGAGTGCCTTCCATCGACCTGTTCACCGGGATTTTCCGATTGATAGCAAAATAACAGAATATCGATGAGGCTGTCCAGATTGGACAGCCTCATCAATTTATGAATGAATTACCTTGATGTTTTTCCAAACACCGCTTTTAAAGCGGAAGAATAAAACGCTACTGAACAGCAGGAAGAAAATAACCAGTGCCAGCCAGCTCATTGCGATGGAAAGGTTCATTACATCGAGTGCCAGGTAGAGAATCGGCACAAACAGCCAGTGTGCAGAGACTGAGGCAATCATGGTGAAATGGGTATCACCAGCCCCGCGCAATGCACCAACCAATGCCGACATCACCGCTTCGGCCAGCACATAGAGCGAGGCAATCCGGATCATCTGAACAGCAACAGGTACCGCATTTTCAAAGATCTGGGTATCGACATCGGGATGGAACACCCTCACCAGCGCTTCAGGAAGGAAAACAAACAGGAACAAAATTACCACCGAGTAGAATATCCCTGTTTTTATTCCCGAAATTGCCGCGTGATGGGCCACCTGTGGCTGACGAGCCCCCATGTAACGTCCTACCAGACTGGTAACTGCAATTTCAATTCCTAATAAAGGAATATAAGAAACCATATCCCAGTTAAACATGATGGTCGTTGCCGTTGCGGCTGTATCGCCTTTGGAATGAAAAAGAGAGATCATGACCGAGAATGCCAGAAAGTTCAGGAACATCTCCAAACCAGCCGGAGTCCCGAAATGGATCAGTTTTTTCATGATCTTACTATTGAACCGGAAAGATCTCATTACCGAAAACTCTTCCCGATTAACATGCCCCAAATAGGCAACGATCAGGATCACCATCGCAACAAAAGCACCTGTGATGGTTGCCAGTGCGGCACCTTTTACCCCCATGGCCGGTATTCCAAGTTTTCCAAAAATAAAGAGGTAATCAAGCACCACATTCACAATCATTGCTGCCAGTGTGGCAATCATTACAATCTTTGTTTTTCCAATCCCGGTAAAGTAACATCCAAGCGTATAACGCAACATCCCAAAAATTCCACCCCAGACCAGGATATTGAGGTAATCGATCTGAAACCCGATTTGAGACTCTGGGATGTGCATAAACCGGAAATAATCGATTGTCAATGGTTTCAATACAAGAATAACCGGCCATGCCAAAATGGTGATCAGTATAGCCTGGAATGCCGATTTTGTTGCATTGGCTTTCTCACCTGCCCCGAAATATTGGGCAACCAGCGCAGTTGAATAGCCCGTCAATCCCATAAAGAAAAAGATTAACATTTGATAGGCAACCCCTCCTCCCAGAGCCGCATTCATCTGTTCTGATCCAACACGGGCCAGAAATAAGCGATCGGTAAAGGTCATCACCCCATCACATGCCGTCGAAATGATCATGGGCAGGGCAAGCATAAATAACTCTTTGACACCCCCGGGTTCGTTGTAGTCCGAGAAATATCGTTTCAGTGTGTTCATTGTGATTTTCAAATTTGGTCCAGTTAAAACACAAGAAAGACAAAGAAGAGCACGGGGAGTTGCGTCGTCTTACTTTCCTGTTGTGACATCAAAGACAATGATCCATCCGTTTACCCTATCGGAAAAACGGTTTTTATTTTAATTTTTTGACGAATATAATTTTCCTCACTACCAACTCATGCGAAAAACGGTATGACCCGGCACTGAATTACAATTGATCGACCCTCCATGGGCGCGCAATATCTGGCGCGAATGGCTCAATCCAATACCCGTTCCCTGCTCTTTGGTGGTAAAAAAAGGAACAAAAATCTCTTCCATAATCTCGTCACTGATTCCCGGACCGTTATCGGTCACCGTAATTTCGGCATGTTCACCCAGCAATGTGCCACAATCAACAACAATCGATGAATTGGGAGTTTTCTGAAGCGCTTCAGCCGCATTCTTCACCAGGTTAATAACCACCTGGACCATCATCTGCTCATCCATCGTGACCTTAAAATCGGGATCGGGATAGTTAAACTGAATGGCAACCCCAAACTCCTGTTTCATCGGAGAAACCAAAATAGACAACCGCTCAAACAAACTTTGCATGCTCACCTGATTCAACAGAGGAACCGGGACTTTGGTCAGCATGCGGTACGACTGAACAAAACGGATCAGCGCCTCTCCCCGTTCCCTGATCACATCAAGTCCGCCGATGGTGTTTTCAACATCGCTGTCACCTTCAAACGGGTTTCCTTCAACCGAAACTTTTTCGTGCCATATTTTCCGTAGCGACTGGGCAATGGATGTTACCGGAGCCAGCGAATTCATGATCTCGTGGCTTAAAACCCTGATCAGTTTCACCCACGAATCGATCTCTTTCCGTTCCAATTCGCCCTTGATATCCTGAAGGGTAACCAGAAACACCTCCTCGTCCTTCAGGTTGATGACCGAACAGCGGGTAACCAACTGAACCACTTCATCTTTCTTTCGCAACTGAAATACTTGCTTGTTATTATTTTTCAATGCAACCAACTGATCTTTAAAAGAATTATCGACCCTCGATAATTGTGAAAGGTGTGTCAATGTTGTAAGCCCAAAAAGTTCAAGTGCTGCAGGATTCACCTCAAGCACAAATTCCTTCGGGTCATAAATTAAAATACCGGTACCAATATTCTGAATAATTTCGCTGAAATAACGCTCTTTAATCTGCCCTTTCATTTTGGTCTCCTGAAGCACCACATTCAGTTCATTCAGGCTTTTGTGCAATTCATTCAATACCTTATCGCCTGTACGGGCAGGAAATCTCAGGGTGGTGTCATCGTTTTTCACAGCGCTGATAAAATAAGAAATCTGTTCATTGGTATGATTGAAAAATTTCACAAGCCAATAACCCAAAAGAATGATAAGAATCGACAGAAAGATGATCAGGTAAAAATTTTCTTTTACAATAGCAATACCCAAAAAAACAGCTGCTACGATAATAACAGATAAGCGAAGAACTACCCCGGACGTATAATGCTTAGAGACCATATTTCTTTATCTTGTTATAAAGGGTTTGTCGGGTAATACCTAAACGCGATGCCACGGCTGACATATTTCCATCACACTGATCGATGGCATTCCGGATCAACGCCTGTTCCATATCATCGAGCGTGCCATTCATTTGGGAAACATCGTTTTGCAGTTCATTTTTAAAAATAAAATCAGATGGTAATAGAGTATCCTGATCGGAAAGTATCACAGCCTTCTCTATGGCATGCTGCAACTCGCGGACATTGCCGGGCCAACGGTAAGCTACGAGCTTTGTAAAAGCCTCGTTACTGATCTTCAACCCTTCCCTGTTGTATTTTTTCGAATAACGTTTCAAAAAATAGTCGGTTAGCTCCTCAATATCTTTTTTCCGTTCTCTCAAAGGAGGTATCTCAACATGAATGGTATTAATACGGTACAAAAGGTCTTCCCTGAATTTACCTTCGGAAACCAGTTGGGTCAGGTCGCAATTGGTGGCACAAATCAGCCTGATATCCACTGGAATGGGACGGTTCTCCCCTACCCGCGTAATGGTCCGGTTTTGTAATGCCGACAGTAGCTTTGCCTGAAGCGGTAACGAGAGATTTCCTATTTCGTCGAGAAAAAGCGTACCACCACTGGCTGTCTCAATTTTTCCGGTGCGGTCGGTTTGAGCATCGGTAAAAGCACCTTTCTTGTGGCCAAAAAGTTCGCTTTCGAAAAGGGTTTCGGTTACAGCACCCAAATCGACCGTAACCATCACCTGATTGGCACGATCGGAGACCCGGTGAATTTCGCGGGCAATTACCTCCTTACCGGTTCCGTTCTCACCAGTTATCAACACATTGGCATTGGTTTTGGCAACTTTGGCCACCGTTCTCAATACCGAAAGCATCGCATCGGACGAACCGATTACCGGATTCTCATTCCGGTTCAGCTCGGCAATAAGCGACCGTTCTTTGTTCTTCAATTTGTCCACCTCTTTTTTCGAGCGGTTTAGCAAATAGGCCGATTGAATGGTGGTGATCAGCTTTTCATTATCCCAGGGTTTCAGCACAAAATCAATTGCACCAAGCCTGACAGCCTTTACCGCAAGCTCCACATCGCCATACGCGGTAATCATTACCACACTCACTTTGGGATCATACGCCAGGATTTGCTGCAACCAATAAAGGCCTTCATTCCCGCTGTTGATTCCGGCAGAAAAATTCATATCCAGAAGAATCACATCGAAGTTATTTTTCCGCAGGGTATCCATCAGGTTCTGAGGCCCGGGTATGGCAACAACCTGAGCACACAAACCTTTCAACAAAAGTTCAATGGCACTCAAAATACTTTTGTTATCGTCGATAACCAAAATCCGTGAATCTTTCATATTCAAATTACTAGTATGGATATTTCCCATAATAATTGTACCAGAACTTAAAAAAAGAGATCAATAACTGATAATAAACAACATACAAATAAATCATTTTGACCAGCCTGTATAAAAAACGAACAACAGGTGTCAATTTTTTTTACAGGTGGAAAATACAAAAAAACTTCAAATTACGTCATATCAATTATTTAGTTTTTTTGGCACATAAATGGCATTCTTGCGTTTGAAAAAAATGTGACCATGAATACATTCAAAATACACACAATTAAAGTTCTAATCTCTGTAATTTTATCCTCTTTCCTTTTCCTGTCTGCCTATTCCGAAGAGGGAAAAAAGTGGAGTTTATCCGACTGTGTCGAATACGGGTTGAACCACAGTCTCTCGCTAAAGATCAGTGAAAACAACAGCGAAAAGGAAAAGATGAATTACAGACAAACCCAATGGCAACTGGCACCTTCGCTGAATGGAGGGGCTTATGGCAACATGAATTTTAACCGCTCGACCGACCAAAACAACCAGATTTCATCGGGGAATACGTATTACTTGAACTACGGCCTTTCTGCCTCTCTCGATATTTTCAAAGGGTTGTCGCGGATCAATCAGATTTCGGCCATGAAATTCAACTCGCTGGCCTTTTCTCAGGAAGTGGAACAACAAAAGAACTTACTCTATCTCAACATTGTAAAACATTTTTCAGAATCGGTCTACTACAAGCAGCAAGTTGCAATTGCAGAAGAACAACTTCAGCTTTCGATGAAAGAACAGGAACGGATTGAGTCGAAAGTTGAACTCGGGTTACTCGAAAATTCTGCCGAAGAAGAAATCAAAGCCACCGTTTCGGGCAACCGATATTCTCTTGAAAAGCAGAGAAATAGCTACCGGTCAAGCCTTCTATCACTGACCCAGCTGATTGAACTACCCGACACAACCGGATTTGATTTGTCTGCTACCGAATTCAATCTCCTGGTCCCTTCCGAAAAAGATTACACCTCGGGAAAAGTTTATCAGCAAGCTTGCGATAACCTACCCAACTTAAAAGAAAAGGAATACAGGCTACGATATTATAAAAAGCTACGCAGTGCCTACGAAGGACAAATCTTGCCTTCCATAAGCCTGAGCGGAAACTATGATTCATACTTCTATTCCACCGACACTCTAAGCAACGGAAAAACAACGCCTTTGCAAACCCAATACAACAATTACCTGAACCCGTCGATTGGAGTAAGCGTCAACATCCCAATTTTCAACAAACGTTCAACCGATTTTCAGATCAGGAAAAGTAAAATCGACATCGACAATGCCATCCTCGACCTTGAACAGCAGAAGAAAGAAATTTTCAACGAAATACAGAATGCCATACAACTTTTCAATGCCAGCTATTACGAATACGTCAATGCATCCGACAACCTGAAATTTGTGGAAAAATCGTTTGGAATATACCGCGAAAAATACTCGCTCGGATTGATCAATTCTACCGATTTTATCACCGCCCAAAACCAACTTTTACAATCGAAAAACAATGTACTTGAAGCCAAATTTAACTGGATTTACCAGGAAAAACTGATTAGGCTTTATTGTGGATATAAAGAATTTTAAAACAACTAAATACGAAGATACCATGTCGATGGATAGAAAAATAGAGAAGAAAAAAGGAATACGTCCAAAACATATCATTTACGGAGTATTGGCTCTTTTACTGATTGCCCTAATAATCAAACTTATCACAGGCATCAACACCTCAACATACCGGACCGAGAAAGATAAGGTTACCGTTTCAACCGTTGAAAAAGGCGAATTTAAAGATTATATCTCCCTGATTGGCAACGTAGAACCCATGACCACCATTTACCTCGACGTTGAAGAAGGTGGCAAAGTGATTGAAAAGGTAATTGACGAAGGTGAAATGGTTAAAAAAGGGGATGTAATTGTACGGTTGAAAAACAACGATCTGAACCTGCAAATATTGAATACCGAGTCGCAACTGGCCTATCAGACCAACGAGCTCCGCAACACACTGATTGGCATGGAACAACAAAAGATCAACAACAAACAGCAATTGCTCAGCATCGATTACCAGATCATCAAATTGAAACGCAATTACGAACAGAACAATACGTTATATGAGAAAGGATTTCTTTCGAAAGAAGAGTATCTCGTTTCCAAATCGGATTACGAATATGCAGTGAAAGACCGTGAATTGCGTTATGAAAAAATGGTTCAGGACTCCATTTTCAGGGAAAACCAAAAAACACAGATGAATGCCAGCATGCTGAATATGCAGCAAAACCTGAAAATGGTTCGTGAAAGACTGGAAAACCTCAACATCAAGGCTCCGGCCGATGGACAACTTGGTTCGCTGAACGTGGAAATTGGACAGTCACTCAACCGGGGAGAGAGAATCGGGCAACTGCACATTCTCGACAACTTCAAAGTCTCAGCCGAAGTGGATGAACATTATATCGATCGAATTAAGAGAGACCTTGCAGCAACTTTTGAAAGACAAGACAAACAATTTGCCATTGATGTTTCGAAAGTGTATCCGGAAGTACGGGATGGACGTTTCAAAATTGATCTGAAATTCAGGTCCGAAGTTCCGGATAATCTCCGCACCGGACAAACCTATCACATCAAACTCGAATTGGGTGAACCGGTACAAGCCGTTTTGGTACCACGTGGTGGGTTCTTCCAGAGCACCGGCGGACAATGGATCTTTGTGGTCGATCCTTCAGGCAACTATGCGGTGAAACGCAATATCCAAATCGGACGGCAAAACCCGGTGTATTATGAAGTAATTGACGGGCTTCAGCCCGGTGACCAGGTCATTACCAGCAGTTACGAAATTTTTGGGAACAACGACCGGGTAGAGTTGAAATAACGGAGACGGGAGAACGGAAAACGGGAGAACGGAGACGGGAGAACGGAGACGGGAGAACGGAAAACGGGAGAACGGAGACGGGAGAACGGA
>DAOQAB010000047.1:0-7775 GCA_035353695.1 Prolixibacteraceae bacterium | reverse complement strand
CGGGAGAACGGAGACGGGAGAACGGAAAACGGGAGAACGGAGACGGGAGAACGGAAAACGGGAGAACGGAGACGGGAGAACGGAGAATATAAGGAAATTGAAAACAATTAATTATAAACCCTCTAAATTTTGAGTCATGAATAATAAAATAGAAAAATTCGAAGACCTTATGGTTTGGCAAGAAGCGATGCTTTTAGCAGAAAACATCTACAAATCTTTTTCAACTTGCAAAGACTTTGGCTTTAAAGATCAGATTCAACGAGCATCAGTCTCTGTTCCAAGCAATATTGCCGAAGGATTCGATAGACAGACCAATAAAGAATTCATCCAGTTTTTATATATTTCAAAAGGATCGGCATCTGAAATGAGGACCCAACTTTACCTTGCTAAACGATTAAAGCTTGTCGATGATAACAACGTAGATAATTTGCTCGAAATCACCCGAAAAATATCGGCTATGCTCTTTAATTTAATACAAACGAGAAAGGATAAATTTTAAACCAACAAGGCGGACTTCGGTTCCGGTCTCCGGTTTCCCTGTTCCGTTTTCCAAATAATTTTTACAATGATTAAAACACAAAATCTTACAAAAGCATTTCAAACCGAGGAAATTGAAACCCTCGCATTGAACGGAGTTAACTTCGAAGTAAAAAAAGGAGAATTTGTAGCCATTATGGGGCCTTCGGGCTGTGGAAAATCGACGCTGCTCAACATTATCGGGCTGCTCGACAATCCCACATCGGGCGATTATTTCTTCGATGGCACCAATGTGGCCAACTACAGGGAGTCGCAGCGCACCAACCTTCGCAAAGGCAACATCGGGTTTGTGTTCCAGAGTTTCAACCTGATCGACGAACTGAATGTCTTCGAAAACGTTGAGCTTCCCCTGCTCTACCTGAAATACGGTGCAAAAGAGCGAAAAGATATGGTAAACAAAGTACTGGAAAAAATGAGCATCGCCCACCGGGCCAAACACTTTCCACAGCAACTTTCGGGAGGACAGCAGCAACGTGTAGCCATTGCCCGTGCCGTAGTCGCCAATCCGGGCTTAATTCTTGCCGACGAACCTACTGGTAACCTCGATTCGAAAAACGGTCTCGACGTGATGAACCTGCTTTCGGAGTTGAACCGCGAAGGTACCACCATCGTCATGGTTACCCACTCGATGCACGATGCGGGTTTTGCCCACCGGGTAATCAACCTGTTCGACGGACAAATCGTCACCGAAGTAAGCAATCTACTCTGATAAGTATATAGACACGTAAATTTCAAAGGGGAAAAATATAATAGCCATGATTCAATATTTCCTACGGAATATATACCGGAATATCCTGAAAAATAAAGTGTCCAGTTTTTTAAACCTGACCAATCTGGTTTTTGGCTTTGGTACCTTTATCCTTTTTGCCAGCCTGGTTAGTTACGAATTTAATTTCGATACATTTAATTCGAATTTCAACAATATCTACCGGGTTCAGACCAAGCAGGAAGATTCGTATCCTACAAATTATTGCACGTATAGCCCATCCGCTTTACGATACCATTTACTGGCCGATCTGCCCGAGGTTGAAAAAGTGTTGCTGATGCGCGAAATTTCCGGCAATCAAGGTTCCGGTCAGTTTTTCACCTTGCCCGATGGTGGCCAATTATACGAGAAACTGGGTTACTGGTGCGAAAGCTCCATCTTCGACATTTTCACGCTCCCGGTTAAAGAAGGAAACTCCGCCAATGCTCTTACCGAGCCCAATACCATTGTGATAACGGAAAAACTCGAGAAAAAACTGTTTCCCGAAGGGGGTGCCATTGGAAAACAGGTGGTTATAGGCAAACGATATCCGCTTACGGTTACAGCCGTAATTGCCGATTTCCCAGCCAATTCGAGTTTAAAGCCTTCGTACCTGATTTCAATGAGTACGTTTGAATCGCTTTTTGAGACGGACGGGTTTCGGGACAACTGGACAGCCATTAACAACGACAACTTTATACTCCTGAAAAAAGGGGCTGACCCCAAATTAGTCGATGCAAAAATCAAGGATACCTTTAAAAATGTAAAAAACTTTGAGAAATCGACACCGTACCTGCACCCGCTTTCGAAGATGCACTTATCACCCAACAGCCAGCCCGATTATTACATGATCCTGTCGTTGCTTTCGTTGGCAGCAGTGTTAATGCTGGTATTGTCGTGCATAAACTATGTAAACCTTTCGCTGGCCAGTTCAACCCAGCGCGCCTGCGAAATCGGAATCAAAAAGGTGGTGGGTATTTCGAAAAAAGGGATTGCCGTACAATTCCTTGGCGAAACCATGCTATTCACTTTTGTATCGATGATTTTGGGAATTGTTGCGGCAGTTCTTGCTTTCCCTGTACTAAATGACATACTGGACAAAGAGATGGATTTTTCGGTTTTCTTCCAAGGCCACCTGATACTCATTGTACTAATCACCAGCTTAGTTGCAGGATTTCTTTCTGGTATCTATCCAGCACTGATCCTTTCGTCATACAACCCGGTTAGAGTACTTAAAGGAAAACTTTTCAGCGACAGAGGGAACCCTTTAAGTGTAAAGAAAATTTTGATAACCACACAGTTCGCCATTTCGCTTTTTATGCTCATCGTTAGCCTGATCATGAACAACCATGTGCAATTTGTTCTGAACAAAGATTTGGGCTTCGACAACAAAAACATCTTGTTTGCCGAAATGAACGTAAAGAACAACATACCTTTCGAAACGATCAAAAACAGGTTGGGACAATATCCTGAAATTGTGGATGTTTCCATGTCGTCAACCATGCCGTTTAACGGGAATATTGGTGGTTATGTAACCTGGGAAGGTGCGATGCCCGACCAAAAAGAGATGATTTCACGAAACTATGTGAATTACGATTTCATCCCGACCTACAACCTGAAAATGGCTTATGGCCGCAATTTCTCGCCCGAATACCCTGCCGATAATCAAAATTGTGTTATCAACGAAACAGCCATGAAAGCTTTTGGCTGGACCGATCCAATAGGGAAACAGTTGATGCTCTATGGAAAAGCGTATCCAGTAATTGGAGTGGTGAAGGATTTTCATGCTTTCTCGGTCCACAATCCAATACCAAATTACATCATGTTCTTGAACAACAATATCCTGACTGGCAGCAAAATGGTCACGATTCGGTTTACTTCGGGGAATGGTCAAAAAGCCAAACAACTCGTTGCCAGCGAACTTCAATCGGTTATGCCCAATGAGCCTTTTGAAGTCAAAGATTTTAACACCCTTTTGTATACCGAAAATGCATTTTTGTTATGGAAAGCGTTTGAAAAACTATTTCTGATTTTTGCCATCATTTCGCTGATCGTTTCATCCATCGGGTTGTTTGGACTGATGCTTTTCACCATTAAAAAGCGAACCAAAGAAATTGGGGTCCGCAAAGTGATGGGAAGTTCGGTGGCAACTATTTACCGTCAACTTTCGTTCGAGATATTTGCCCTTCTGGGTGGCGCAGTAATCATAGCCTGCCCTGCTGCATTTTTCATCTACAAAACAATGCCGGGAACTTATAAGGAGCCACTTTCAATCATGGTTTTTATTATTGGGATTGCCGTTGTTGCGGTAATTGCCCAGCTTACCATTAGCTACCATGTGCTGAAAGTGGCAATTAGCAATCCGGTTGAGGCGTTGAGATACGAATAGAACCACCTCCCAGCCCCCTAAAGTGGGGCAAAGAACTACCAAGTTTGAATGTTTTGAACAATGAAAAAATATTAAGGTGAACAAAAATAGCAAATATGAACAAAAGTCAAAGTCCCCTTTAGAGCCTGTCCCGATTACTCGGGAGGATTTAGGGGTGATCAAGAGGCTATTCAAATAATTAAAAATAGAAGCTCTCAGGGAGCAAACCCTGATACGTTCTTTGAACACTACAATTGAGAAATCATCAATCATAAAATATAAATCACATGATCACATTAAAGAAATTATTCAAATACTACGACAACAAGTTTCAGCGCACCTTTGTACTGAAAGATATCAACCTCACCATCAATGAGGGTGAATTTGTATCGATTATGGGCCCCAGTGGTGCCGGAAAATCAACGTTGCTCAACATCATTGGCATGTTGGACGAACCCAGTGAAGGGGAATACTTTTTCCTCGACCAGCCAGCTCATCAGTTGAATGAGAAGAAAAAAACCGAATTCCACCGCAACTATGTGGGCTTCATTTTCCAAGCTTTTCATCTGATTGATGAGATGACAGTATATGAAAACATCGAAACGCCATTGATCTACAAAGGCATAAAACACAAAGAACGTCAGGCGATGGTAGCCGACATGCTCGACCGTTACAACATGGTTGCCAAAAAGGACCTCTTTCCAAGCCAGCTTTCGGGAGGGCAACAGCAACTGGTGGGTATTGCCCGTGCCATTGTGGGGAAACCCAGGCTTCTTCTGGCCGATGAGCCCACCGGAAATTTACATTCCGACCAGGGAAAACAAATTATGGAAACCCTGCAAAAACTGAACGAGGAAGGAATAACGATCATTCAGGTAACCCACAACGAAGAGTTTGCCAACTACGGAAAAAGAATTATCCGGATCAACGATGGGTTGATTAAGAGCGATTTATTGGTTTAAATGTTTTTCATTAGATAAGTTTAGTTTAGGAGATCTTAAACCTTCCTCTCCTGATCATTCAGGGAGGAGGGTGAAAAGATTGAATAATAAAAAAATGAAGATGCTGTTTAAGTTTGTATTTCGGAATGTCAGGAAACGGTTATTCCTGAACCTGATAAAAGTAATGGGGCTTTCACTCGGTTTGAGTGGGATATTGTTCATTACACTTTTTATAAAGAACGAACTGTCGTATGATGCTTACCATACCAAATCCAACCGTATTTACCGGTTTACAACAACCAGCCCAACTTTTATGCAGGGGGCACATTTTGCACGACTGATTAATTCTCTTATAATTCCAAAAGTTGCCGAGCATTTTCCTGAGATAGAGACCTATGTCCGATTGGCTCCCATAAAAGGTGGAGCAATGTTGTTCGACGAAAAATACTACAACATTAATGAAGCTTTTGTTTGCGACAGTACTTTCTTTAACGTTTTCGATGCCGAATTAACGATTGGTGATAAAGCAACCGTTCTGAATAACCCAGGTACAATGATTGTTGCCGAATCATTCGCTAAAAAAGTATTTGGAAACGAAAATCCAATTGGGAAAAGAATGTCCATTCCAACCGGACAATATTATGAGAAACAACAAGATTTCACCATTCAAGGCATCATGAAAGACCTTCCGCAGAATAGTCATTTTCATCCCGATTTGATAGCTACACCTTCATCGGATCCAATTAACTGGTGGGCCTACACCTATTTATTATTAAAACCAAACTCAAATCCCGGAAACATTATTGCCGGCTACACCGGATTTTTAAAAGATGGCAACGATAATTCCGACAAGGCACAAGAATTTCAACTTCATCTTCAGAAAATTACGGATATCCACTTACATTCCGATAAACTGCGGGAAATAGAAAATAATGGCAACATGGCAAATATTTATGTATTGGCAATTGCAGCTTTTATACTGTTGCTTATTTCGTTAAGCAATTTTGCCAGTTTGAACATGGGAATGTCGGTATTCAACCTGAAATTCATCAATATTAACCGCATATTGGGTTCTAATAAAAACACCAATCTGAAATATTTTGCTCTCGAAAGTTTATACATCCTGATCGTATCCATTGCTTTAATGGCACTCATTTCCATTCCTGCCAATATGATCATTCATGACTATTTCACTATCGATTTATTTAAAAACAACTGGGTTTTCATTATTGCAATTGTTGTAGCTTATTGCATTCTCGGATTGCTAACAGGATTACAGCCTGTTTTGAAACAAAATATCCGTCGCATAACACAGCGTGGTGAGAGTCTGGTGCATAAAAATATTTTTGTCAGTAAAGGCATTATTATCACACAATATACCTTGGCAATTGTTCTTATTGTTGCAGTAATTGGCATTACCAAACAGACCCATTATGTACTTAAGAATTCCATGGGCGATGACGACAGTAATGTTTTGGTTATGACAGACGTACATGCCAATGTACAAACAAAATTTGAAATCTTTAAAGCTGAATTACTAAAACATAATTCCATCAAATCGGTTTCGGCCATGATGGAACCTCCGGGTGGCGAGGCCAACGACATGTTCCAATTCGAATTGGATGGGATAACACCCACCGCTGACGAAAATAATAAAAACCTAATTGGTGTATTTCCTTGCGATTATTCGTTTGCGAGCTTATTTAATCTCAAATTTTTAAGCGGTAATAATTTTTCAGAAAACAATGTCGATGCTGAAGGTTCGGGCGAATATATCATTAACGAAACAGCGATGAAACATCTTGGGATAAGTTCTCCAGATAAGGCTGTCGGGCGGGATTTCAAATTAATTTCCGCAGCACCAGGCATCCCTATTCCTACAGGAAAAATTATAGGTGTTATTAAAGATGTTCATTTGTCGTCGATGAAGAAACAGGTAAACCCCATGGTCTATTTTAAGCGCGACCACTTGTGGCTGCTCAATTTTGCTGTTTCGTACCAGCCGGGAATGAAAGACCAGGCCGTTGCCGATATGAAAACCGTTTGGAACAAATTGTTTCCGGCATACCCATTTCATTACGAAGCGGTTGGGGCAATGTATAAAACCGTTTATAAAAGTGAATTGTTGCAAGCCAAATTACTAGCCCTGTTTACCATCATTGCCCTGTTTATTTCATCGATGGGCTTGCTGGGTATTTCATTACTGGTATCGCAACAGCGTACAAAAGAGATTGGTATCCGAAAAGTGAATGGTGCAACAGTTGCCGAAATCCTTCAACTGTTAAACAACGGTTTTGTTCATTGGATCATAATTGCGTTCATTATTGCTACGCCCGTTGCCTGGTACGCCATGAACAAATGGCTCGAAAACTTTGCCTACAAAACCGAACTGAGCTGGTGGATTTTTGCACTGGCAGGTCTGTTGGCATTGGGAATTGCATTGTTAACAGTAAGCTGGCAAAGCTGGCGGGCGGCAACAAGAAACCCGGTGGAGGCGTTGAGGTATGAATAAAATGAACAAACAAAAAAAGGAATTATGAAAACTCAAATGAACCTAAAAAAGTATACCCTAACTCATGGAAATGTTTATGCTCATAGTTCGGGTGGTAGTGTAAACCTGTCAAATATTCATGGTAATGCTGAAGCCAGTAGTAGCGGAGGAGGCGTAACTGTTACCGGTGAGTGCGGATATGTGAAAGCCACCTCCAGCGGAGGTCCAGTTAAAGTTGACCTTGGCAGCATAAGTAAGGAATTGTACCTCCGATCAAGTGGCGGAGGTGTAGATGCAATCATCAGAAATGGTTATAAACTTGGCCTCAACCTTGATTTGAGTTCAGACCATGTAAATATCGATCTTCGCAATTTTTCGGGAAAGTCAGAAAAGAACCGTGTCAACGGAACCATGAACGGTGGTGGAATCCCGGTTTATATGCATGCTTCAGGTGGAAATATTAATGTCCGTTTTGAAGATTGATTATCCGATCCCGATGCCTCCTTGCACCCTACAAAAGAGAATACCAGCAACAACCAAACTTGAAAGAATTGAGTATTGAAAAACGTATAAATGAACGAAAACAAAAATATGCACGAATGCAAAAGTCCCCTCCCGATGGTCACGATAGTCTAATGGATAGTTATCGCGGATCATGGAAGGGGTTTTAGGGATTTTAAATATAAATAGCCA
>DAOQAB010000046.1:0-25736 GCA_035353695.1 Prolixibacteraceae bacterium | reverse complement strand
TTTAAACCAACTTCGCCTGTTCTTGTTATTAGCAAAGTAAAACAAAAAGAAACATGGCCAATCAATTCGATAACATCAGCTTTAACGACGACCTTATTGAAGGCATCCACTACTATATGAGTGAAAAGGGATACCGCATCATGACCGAAAAGTACCTCACCGACCGGGGTTGGTGTTGTGGAAACGGCTGCAAACACTGTCCGTATGACCCCAAGGCCACCAAGGGGAACACAAATCTTCGGGTGAAGTAGCCCTCTTTTTCGAGCCATCCTTCTATCTTTGTTCCAAAATTGATGCAGATGAACGGAAAAGATTTGCGGATTGTATTTATGGGCACTCCTGATTTTGCGGTTGCCAGCTTGAAAGCGTTGGTCGAAAAAGGCTATCAGGTGGTTGGAGTGGTTACGGCTCCCGACAAACCATCGGGAAGGGGACAGCAGATGGCTGAAACCGATGTAAAGAGGTATGCTCTTGAAAAGGGTTTGAAAATTCTTCAGCCCGAAAAGCTGAAAGCTCCTGAATTCGTAGAGGAACTGAAATCGTTGAATTCCGATTTACAGGTGGTGGTTGCTTTTCGTATGTTGCCCGAAGTGGTCTGGGATATGCCCCGGCTGGGAACCTTTAACCTGCACGCCTCCTTGTTGCCAAAATACCGTGGCGCAGCTCCGCTCAACTGGGCGATCATCAATGGCGATACCGAATCGGGGGTTACTACCTTTAAGATTGAACACGAAATTGATACCGGAAATATCATTTTTCAGGAGAAAACCGCAATTGGCCCCGACGATACCGTCGAAATCCTGCATGATAAACTGATGGAAATCGGTTCTGCTTTGGTGCTGAAAACTGTCGATGCACTGGCTGAAGGTTCCGTCGCGATGATTTCACAAAAGGAACTGATCGAAAAAGGATATTTACCGTCTCCTGCACCCAAGATTTTTAAGGAAGATTGTTTGATCGACTGGCAAAAAGAGGTGGCTTCGATCAAAAATTTTGTCCGTGGGCTGAGCCCTTATCCTGCTGCCTGGGCCAATCTTTTCAACGCAACAACCGGTATCGAAACCACGATGAAAATCTTCCGGGTCGATGCGGAGAAGGTTCAGACGGATGCCGTGCCGGGAACGATTCTTTCCGATGGGAAAACCTTCCTGAAAGTTGCCTGCTCCGATGGCTGGATCTGTGTGCAGGAGCTTCAACTGGCTGGGAAAAAGCGGATGATGGTTGGAGATTTCCTGCGGGGTTTCCCTTCGATTAATCAGTTCCGGTGCGATAAACGTTAATTTCTTCGTTTGAAAATAGGGGACAATATCGGTTTCTCAGGGAACCGGTATTCGAATTATAGCCGTTGTGCCGGCGTGGACTGATAGGTTTCAAAACTTTTGAAAGGCCAATAAAAACGGCGTAATGAGCTTTTATTTCGTTGTTTTTTCTTTTTTATGTAGCGCGTGAATGCTACTTTTAGCCACAACTAACAACAACCTTACATCTTATTTCATGTCGAGAACTGGTTTTGCCTTTTTGGCTCTCTTTTTATCTGTTATTTCACTCAACGCACAGGTTATTATTAATGAAGCTTCAAACCGAAATTACGATCAAATTGCGGATGAAGAGGGGGAATATAACGACTGGATTGAGCTTTATAATCCCGATACTGCGGCGGTTGACCTGTCGGAGTGGGCTCTTAGCGATAACCGAAAGGAGCCTGTAAAATGGAAATTTGGAAAAGCAACCATCCCGGCAGGTGGTTTTCTTTTTGTCAATGCTTCGGGTAAGAACCGGAATTCCATTCTGGAAGAAGTCACTTGGGAAAGTGCCGTTTTGCCAACCGATACGTTTTCCTACATCGTTCCTGCGGTTGAAACTCCAACCGATTGGTTCCTTCCTGATTTTAATGACAGTACGTGGGCAAAAGGAATTGCCGGCTTCGGATTTGGCGATAATGACGACCAGACGGTTCTGCCGGAGAATACGATTGCTGTTTATCTTCGAAGAAAATTTACTATTTCGGATACTTCGGCCATTCTGAATGCTGTTTTCCATGCCGATTATGACGATGGTTTTGTTGTTTATTTGAATGGGACGGTAATTGCCAGTGCCAATATGGGTGAAAATCCGCAGTGGAATAGTACGGCAACTGCCAATCGTGAGGCGGAAATGTACGCTGGAGGTGTTCCTGCCTTGTTTGAAATCGATAGCTTGACCTTAAAATCCATCATCCGGCCGGGCGAGAATGTGCTTTGTATTGAAGCCCACAACAACAATGCTTCTTCGACCGATTTGTCCATCATTCCATTTTTTTCCTTTTCATTAAAAGAGGGATATTCTTTCTTTCAGCCGGTCCCCGACTGGTTTGATGCCGCTCCTGCGACACAATTGCATACCAATTTTAAGATCTCATCGGGAGGCGAAAAGATATTTCTTTCGCACGATTCGGTCTTTGTCGATTCGCTCAAAGTACCGGCTTTATTGGTCGATCATTCCTATGGCCGGGTTACTGATGGTGCATCGCAATACGGGATTTTTACTTCAGCAACGCCCGGAGCCAGCAATAACTCTTCGGTAGCCAATACCCAGGGATATACCGGAAAGCCAATTTTTAACTATGCGGCTGGTTTTTACGATAAAGCAATCGAAGTAACCATTACGCCCTATGCGGCAGGTGATACCATTCGTTATTCGCTCGATGGGAGTGAACCAACAGCTACTTCGTTTATTTATAAGGCGCCATTAAAAATATCCGTCGCCCGATGTTTGAAGGCCCGCTGTTTTTCATCCGGGAAATTACCCGGCGAGACCAGTGTGGCAACCTATTTTATCAATGCAAAGTATACGTTGCCCGTGCTTTCGGTGTCAACCAACAACTCCAATTTGTATGGGACTACGGGCATTTTTACCAATTGGGAACAAACCTGGGATGTGCCTTCTTATGCCGAATATTTTGATACAAATCAGCATCTCGCTTTTAGCCAGCGGGCCGGAATGCAGGTCGATGGAGGAGCCGGGGGGAGTCGTTCGAACAATCAACACTCGTTCCGGATCGAACCGGGAAATGATGCCCTGGGCGACGGCGATTTGGACTATAAACTAATGCCCCGCCGTGCAAATCGCAACGATTTTTCTTCCTTTTATGTAAGGAACGGCAGTAATCAATATCTGACATTGCCCTACAAAGATGCGCTGGAGGTTACCGCTCTCGGGCGAAATACCTATACTTACTACTCGGCTTATCATCCCATTGTGGTTTATCTCAATGGAAGTTATTTTGGCGTATATGAGTTGCGGGAGAAAATCAACGAGGATTATTTGAAGTATAATTACCACCTGGATACCGACTCGCTGGACCTTTTGGGCGTAAGCTATTTTAAAGGTTCCGACCTTGAGGCAACACGGGGCTCCATCGAACCTTTTATTGCCGATTACAACCGTTTTGTTAATATGGATCCGCTGGCCGACAATTATCTTGCGACGGTTGACTCCTTCCTCGACATTCAGTGCTATACCGACTATATTATTGCCGAGAATTGGGTTGCCAACAACGACTGGCCTGGGAACAATATCAAACTTTTCCGCTGTAAAGGCACTCGTTATCGCTGGCAGTGGGCTATTAATGATCTGGAGTGGGGGTTATATCCCAATGGCTGGACAACTTCAAGCTTCGATCATTTTAGTTTGATGGATGGATACGGAACCAGTAATTATTTCTCTTCTTTCTGGTTTAACATGATGAAAAATCCGGATTACAAAGCTTATTTCATTAACCGTTATGCCGACCTGATGAATACCAACTACCTTTTCTCGGTAATTGGTTCATTGGAAGATGAGATGTTCAACGAGATTTACCCTGAAATGGGTGGCGAATTTTCCCGGTGGAAATCTTCTTCTAACCTTACTGCTCAATTGAATACCTTTACCACCAATCACAATACGTTCAGAAGCGAGTTGCAGAAGAGAAGCAATGTGGTACGGGGACAAATCCTTTCCCATTATAGTTTAAAGAATAAAGTGACCGTCACGCTCGATATAGAGCCCCAAGGCGCTGGCAGCATCCAGATTAGTACGATTACTCCTTCGGTTTATCCCTGGCAGGGAATTTATTTTACCGGCGTTCCAATTACCGTAACCGCGCTTGCCAATCCGGGTTACCGGTTTGCAAACTGGGAGTCAAATGCTTTCTTTACGGATGTTTATAATGCTGTGCAGACCGGCACTTTTAAAACGACGGCCATTCGGTTGAGTGCCCACTTTGAACCCGATGAAAGTAGTAATGCCGGGGTTTTGGTCAGTGAAATCAACTACAAAACCGGGAACAGTTTTGCCGGTCCCGACTGGCTTGAGTTCTGTAATTTTAGCCAAAGCAGCGTAAACCTGAAGGATTGGTATTTCACCGACGAAGATTCCAGTCATGTTTTCACTTTCACAAAAGATCTGGTGTTATCGCCTTATCAGCGAATGGTTGTTGCCAGCGATTATGGTGATTTTGAAAGGCTTTATCCTTCGGTATCACTTTATCCTGATGAATTTGATTTCGGGTTGGGGTGTCCAAGCGATGAAATCCATTTGTACAACAAGAACCATGAAAAGGTGTTGGAAATCAAATATTCCGATATCTATCCATGGGCACTTAGCGATGATTTTACAGGCCGGACATTGGAACTTCGGCAACTTGACGGCAATCTCAGCCAGCCTCAGGCCTGGTTCCGGGGTTGTATTGGTGGTTCTCCGGGAACGGCCTATCAGGCGTGCGACGAAGAGGTGGTTTCGTCTCCCGTTGTGGCCGATGCTGGTTCGTTCGATGTGAAGGTTTACCCGGTTCCTGCCCGCGATTACATCCATATTTCTGTTTGTCAGGAGAACGCGGATAAAAATTGTACGGCCCGGTTATACGATTTAATGGGAAATCTGGTGAAAACCATTTCTTTTGAGGATGCAACAGCGGGATGGAATTCGGCCTATCTTTCCCTGGATGATGTGATCGGAAATTTGTTTTTCCTGAAAGTGAACACCGGTGAACACGAAAAAACAATGAAGGTTGTAAAAATTGAATAACGAAACGGCAGACGGGCGCCGTTATTCATTTTTCATGGTTTTCCTTGGATCGTTTGTGTTTTTTGGTTTCATTTTACGCAGATAAATCCTGCTGCCCACGGTCGGTTCGCTCCCTTTTTTCAGGTGGTTTTTGAAGTAGAGGCTATTTAGTCGAACCCCAAACTCCTGAGAAATGTCGTGCAGTGTTTCATTGGGCATCACTATATGAAAATCGTTCCCTTTTAGTGCCCGGCACCTTTTTCGTTCAATATAGAGGAATGTGTTGGCTTCGGGCTGAGGGGCATCTTTCTTTAAGTCGTTATAAACATGAAGTTCCCACGGTTCCATTCCCAGATCGGCCGCAATACTTTCATACGTATCGCCGGCATTCACATAAACAATGTCGAGTTCGTTTTTACTTTTAACCTCTCTTCCTCCGAATGGGTTGATGGTTAGATCGCCAAAGGTGTTCCCTTTGTGTTTTTCTCTCCGGGTTTCGGAACTGTGAGTTTTCCCTTTGACGGCAAAAATATCCTGGTTCGACAGGCCATCCGGTGTAATATTGTCGAGCATATCGAGCCGTTCTTCTTCGATAATACGGATCAACCGGGCAGGGTAATTGGGGTCGGTGGCATATCCGGCAGCTTTTAACCCATTGGCCCAGGCGTTGTAGTCTTTGTTGCTCAGTTTGAAAAGATAGGCATACCGGGGGGTTTGCATCAGGTAGTCGGTGTGGTCTTCATACGATTCAAAAACCGTTCGGTATTTGCGGAAACATTCATTCTTCTCGTCATCATCTTCGAATTCCCGTTCCCCTTTCCAGTCGCTTTTGCATTTAATGCCGAAATGGTTGTTCGATCGTTGGGCCAGCGAACTGTTCCCGTTGTCCGATTCGAGGCATGCCTGAGCCATCGTAATGCTGGCGGGGATTCCGCTTCGGTGCATCTCTTTTATCGCAAGCTCTTTGAATGTATTGATATAATCCCTCCGTGACATCTTACTTTGCGAACGGGCTGAAACAGTTGAAAGGAGTAGCAGGGAGACGATCAAAATAAGGGTTTGCTTCATAAACGAACAGTCTGTTTGATTAAAATTGTCTGAATGATAACGTCGGTTTTATCATTTAATTATTGGACATGATTGAAAACACCTTAGCAAAAATAAGTAATTTGCCTTGTGAAAGGAGCATTTGTTGATAAATCGAAAAAAAATGTACTTTTGAATAAAAGAGCTGGTGATGAAGCAGAAGACAATAGAAATCAACTATTCGGAATATGATTCGATCGATGACCTAATTTCTGACGATGCAATTTTGATTGCGAAAGCACGGGAATCATCGAAAAATGGATGGGCGCCTTATTCTAATTTTCATGTGGGTGCCGCAGTCCTTCTCGATAACGGGGAGATCATCTTGGGCAATAATCAGGAAAATGCGGCTTATCCTTCAGGACTTTGTGCCGAGAGGGTGGCATTGTATGCTGCCAATGCCAATTATCCCCACAACCGGGTGGTGGCTATTGCCATTTCGGCTTTTAACCGGAAAGGTGCATTGGAACAGCCGGTAAGCCCTTGCGGATCGTGCCGGCAGGCAATGCTCGAAACCGAAGAGCGTTTTGGTGCGCCCATTCGCATCATTCTCGATGGGTCAAAAAGCATTACGATGATCGAAGGGATCCGGAATATGCTGCCGTTGAGCTTTGGCAAAGATTCGTTATAAAAAAATTTAAAAAAAACCTTCAACGTACCTAACCGTAACAGATGGCTAAACTGTTTTCTGCTCTGTTTATTTGGTGAACCTTAATCCTACGGAAAAATCAAAACGGTGTAAGCCTTCCTGATTCTCCTTGTCGAGCTGAATCGTTTGAGTAGTGTATCCATTCGATACGTCATACCCGGTCAACGTTCCGCCAATGGATGAAAGTTGAAATCCGATTGACATATTTTTAGAGATGCCAATGTCGTAACCGATCTCCCAGCAAATGCCTGCGGTGGCCCCTTTAATGGTCATATTGGAATTTACATAGGCATCATCCTTGTATCCCAGATATCCAACCCCCAGGTTAAAAAACCAACCATTCTTTTTGGTGTCGTTAAGTAATCGGGTGCTCATCATTGGTCCAATGAAGCAGATGGAGATGTCGTCGCTTACATTTCCGTACTGTGAGCCATCCATCTCTTTTTTCGATCGGAAGTTTTGGCATTTAAGACCGATCCCAATTTGTTCGGAAAAGAACCCGGTCAGGTCAACTCCGTAGTTCAATCCCGATTTCAGGTTTTTGGTATATTCCTTTAATCCGGAAGGAACGTTGTCGGATACCCGGGCCGTACGGTAACTCCATCCACCGTTGATTGCTGCTCTGAACCGCGGATAGATTTCTTTGTTTCCGGTAATGGTTGAAGGAATTTCCGATTGCTGAAAGTAATTGGACTGATGATATTTTACCTTGTACATTGGTAACAACGTATTTCGGATTTCATCCTTGTATTTAAACGTGAAGTAAATTTTCTCTGGTTTAATTTTGGTGATCTTGCAATTCAGCGAATCACCATCACTGGTGATGATCAAATCCTGTGCGCGAAGAGTTATGGTAAATAGTGTCAACACCGCAAGCAGGATTAACGTAATCAGGTTCTTTTTCATGTTTTAGCAGTTTTTGTTATTCAGCCCGTTCAATGCTTTTGATCTGTGATTTGTTAATTTCGGTTTTTATCTTTTTGCGGTCTTTCAGAATAGTGAAGTACACCTTCTGATCGTCTTCACGGTCGATAAGGCATTCAATTTGCCTTCCGTCGTTCAGCAAAATGATGTCTTTATTGTCCGATCGGCTTCGTTTTATTGACTGGAATTCGGCCTTCCCAGATGGTTTATCAACAAGCTCCAGTTGAGGGTGTCCCACAAATGCTCCCATGGTAATTCCGCAACGGATATAGTATTCATTGCCAAATTTGATTTCGATGGGAATTTCGTCTTTCACCTCGGTGCGCGCCCAGAGGGTGTTTAATCCGTCTTTCCGGATTTTTAGTGTTTTCTTCCAGTTGTTATTTACCCGGCAGATTACGGTGTCACCAAGGTGAAGGTCGTAACTCACCAGTGCCCCGGCACCAGTTGGTCGGTATATATGGAGCAAAGCATAGTTGGCATGGATCAGGGAGCTGTCGACAACTTCTGAAGCAGGTATTTGGTCAAAATGATCAACTTTTAAAATGGTTGCTGTGATTTGATGGCACGAACTGCCCCACACGCTGGGCAGAGTATGCTTGGTGATTTTAAGGGCATTTCCGCCCACACTGCGTGCTTCTGTTTTTGCTTTTTCAATTACTTCAGTGTAGCCGCAATTGGTCGTAAACCCGGTGTCTCCAATTTTCACCACACCCAACTCTTCCGGATTGGATGGGATAGGATCCTGAAGATCAAAAACCCTGACTTCTTCCCGGTAGTCGATGGCCGGATATTTTTTGCTGAAACTGGTTGATACTTTTGGCGAGCATGAATTGATAATGAATGAACAAATAATCAGCAGGAATATAAGTTGTTTCGTTTTTCTGTTTGCTGAAGGTTGTACTTGGATCATTTTTGTTCTCACTAAAGAGATTAATCCGTTTGCGTTGATGATTTTTGCAGACATAGCAGAACTTTAGGTTTTGTTTTTATTTAACATACAAGTATACCTATTTAATTTTTGTTGTAAACATAAAAAAGAGAAAATTGTGGATGCCATTCCTTTTTTATTCTATTTGATCAACCATTTTCAAAATCGATTTTCTTGCAGTTGGAGATAATGATTCGAGATACGGATACTGAACCAATAGCCTGATTTCGTTCTTTAATTCAGGGCGTTTTTGTGTAATGGCGACCATCATTTTAAATGCGTTGAATCTTACCGATGGTTTTTTCCCAACTTTTTCCCATATCGATATACAAAAATCGAACAGTGTGGCTTCCTGCTCTTCGATTAATTCTGCCTGCCTTAAAGTGATCAGCAAATCGCGTTGCTGTTCATCTGTTCTTGCTGGTAATGCATCGATAATCTGATTCACAAACTTTTTTGATAAGAGATCTTTTTTCTCTGTACAACTCCAAAGTAACCAGGCTGCTCTGCGGGAGTAGGGTTGTTTGTCCGAAATTGCCAGCCCCACTGTTTCCTCAAAAACTTCTGGGTGATTGTGCATCCAGACAATCATTTCGGCTTTCGCCGAGTGGGTCAGAAGGTATTCCAGCGGTGTTTCCATCAATCAGAAGGGACGCTTCCCTGTTTACCAGCTATCCACATTAGGAATCCAATGGAAGCAAGGATGGCCAGATCGTAAATCAGAAAGTTTTTCATTTTGTTTTCCTGTTCAAAATGTTTTTCAAAAAGATAACGATACCTGCACCAAAGACAACTCCTGCAAAGAATCCGATCAAATTGTTGTCGTTAGGTTGTGATTCATTCAGATACTCGATGACCAAAGCTGCGATAATCAATAGTACCGAAACGATGGTGGTTTGTGATTTGCTCATACGATGGTTTGTTTTGATTTTATTTTTCAGGAAGGAAAGATACATATTCCTAATTAAAACAGGATGATTTCGTATTGATTCTTGACAGATGCCAGTATTTTAGGGAGTAGTTGGTTTCCATTGCAGAGAATCTAAAACCCAATCTGATCTTTTATTTTGAAACAGGTTTCCTTACCATCGACCAATGGGTTTGTTCCGAATCGGGAAGTGTTCCTGTGGTGGCAACCTCAAAGCCGTATTTCTGGTAGATTTCGACATTGCGCGGATTGTGGGTTTCAAGATAACAGCTTTGCAAATGCGTATCAAAGTAGTTGAGCATGGGTATCAGCAGTTTTCTCGCAAATCCCTGTCCTTGAAATGCCGTAGATACACCAATCGACATCAGATACCAGTGGGGTTTGGTAATGCTCTGGTGGTGAAGTTCCCCGGAATAATCGCCATATTTTTTAAAAATCTCGATTGTGCCCGGGTTAACCCGTTTATCCAGCTTTAATCCACCCGAACAGATAAACATCCATGCGGTGCTGAGCGGACTGTTTCTACTTTCGGGAGGTAACCAGATGCTGATTCCTTCCATGTTTTTCCCTGTGGTAAAGACATGCCCGAAACGGAAACCATATCTCAGGGTATATTCATGGATATATTTTGCTTTTTCCTGGTCGTATTCCACCGATCGCAACAAGTATTTCAAACAGGGATCATCCCGGAACGCATCGGTCAATGAAGCAACGGCGTGGGGTAAATCTTCTTTCCTTAGTGGTTGGATACCTTCAATTTCAACACTTTTTTTGTTCATTTTCTTCTTTTCCTTTAAAATATTGATGGCAACAGCAGCAATGGATGGGATGAGAGGAGACGATGGTGCCATATTTGTCGAATTCAAAGTGGCAACAATTCATCAGGGTGTTTTTCAATAGTTGCCTTCCCCGTTGGACTCTTGATTTTGCCCCGGAAACCGAAATGTTTAATTCTTTTGCAAGTTCAGACTGCATCATCCCGTCGAATTCAACCAGCATCAGCGCCTGAGCGTATTTTTGAGGCAAGGTGTTAATGACCTCTTTTAGCCCGGACGCAATGTCATCGTTGGGTGAGCTCTTCGTTTTTTCAAAATGGACATCGATCATTTCGGTTTTTTCGCCGATGAGCTCTTCCTGATAAGCTTTCTCTGGTTGCCTGGAATCTCTGTAATAATCGATGATGGTATTTCTGGCAATTTGAAAGATCCATGCCTGAACTTTTGTGGAGTCTTTCAGTGTATCAATTTTTTCGTGGATCTTCACAAACGCATCCTGTAAAATATCATTGGCATGATCGGGATCCGCAACTCTTTTACGGATAAATGATTTGAGGTTTTCGCCCCATCTTTCCCAAATAATCTCAGTGTCTACTTTTTTCATCCTTTCAAAAGTAAAGAAATCAATTAATAAATTCAATCGGATGGCTATTGTTGCATAGTGCTTTGGATGCCATGCTGTTTTGATAGTATACCATGGTGCATGGATTGATGCTGTGGGTAATAAAAACATTTCCTCCAATTACCGAGTCGTGTCCAATGACGGTATTTCCCCCGAGAATAGTGGCTCCGGCATATATAACCACATGGTCTTCAATTGTTGGATGACGTTTGACCGCGATTAATCCTTTGTCGACATTTTTTGCTCCCAGAGTGACTCCCTGGTATAGCTTCACATGGTCTCCAATGATGGATGTTTCTCCAATAACAATCCCTGTTCCATGATCAATGCCAAATGATTTTCCGATAGTTGCTCCCGGATGAATGTCAATGCCGGTTTTGCTGTGGGCATATTCGGAAAGCATTCGGGCAATGACCGGTTGTTTTAATTGGTGAAACAAATGGGCAACCCGGTATACAAATATGGCAAAGAACCCCGGATAAATATGGATTACCTCGTCGATTTGATTCGCTGCCGGATCACCCTCAAAGATCGATTGGGCATCTTCGAGCAATAAGTCGAAAATGGTTGGCAGAGAAGAGAAAAAATCATCTTCAAAGTTGAATTGAGAGGAACATCCCTGATTGAAGATGGGGAGGTATAGTTTCCGGAAAAGTTTGTAGACGTTCAGAAACTTTTGATTTAACTGCATCTCCCCGGGCAGGCAGTTCTCGCTTATGGGGAAGAGATAACCAAACATTTCATTCACAAAAGCTGGAACAACCGTTTCCTTTTCTGGAATCTCTTTCCAAAAACCCCTTTGACTGATTTTCTGATTTAACTCGTCAATCGACGGATATACTAAATGTGTTTTCATGGCTTTTTTCTCTAAAGACGGAGAAGGTTCAAAAAGGACGCAAAAGTTGATTTGCGTCTTTTGATCAACGATTGCGTCTCCTTTGGTCGGTTATAAAAGTGAATATGACATTCGTGGTATCGAAAAAATGGCCTTCCGGCGCATCGTTCAGTTATGAAGAAGAGTTGTAATGATTCAATATTCGCACAGCTTATCCGGCTGGCTTTGCCGGTGATCGGAGGTTCGTTTATGAGTATGGCCTATAGTTTTGTCAACATGTTATTTGTTGGAAAATTGGGAGCTGATTCTGTTGCAGCGGTAGGATCGGCTGGTTTTTTTATCAATCTGGGCTGGGCTCTTTCATCTCTCATCACAGTTGGAGTAGGAATCAAAGTTTCCCATGCAAATGGGGCTGGCAATAAAGTGCTTGCAAAAAGTTTTGTGTTGAATGGGAAAATAGCCCTCATTGTATTGGCAATACTTTATCTTTCTGTTTTAATGTTTGGTGGGAAATATTTGATTAGCATTCTAAACTTGAAAAACCAACAGGTGGAAGCCCTGTCGATAGGTTTTCTTATCAGATCGGGATGGAGTATTCCCTTTACATTTCTCAACAATTTTTATTCCAGTGTATTCATTGGATATGGAAACAGCAGGATCCCTTTTCGGATCAGTTCGTTGGGCTTATTGTTGAATATTCTCCTCGATCCGATTGCTATTTTCGGGTTCGGGTTGGGGATTAACGGGGCGGCTTATGCAACCATCCTTTCGCAAATGATAACTGTTTTCTTGTATTCCAGAAAGCTCAGGCTGCTTCAGGGCGATGTCGATCAGCGAATTTCCTATCAGAAAGCACAGCTCAGAGAGCTTCTTTTGCTTGGAATGAGCCCAACATTGCAGCGTATGGTGTTTGTTTTTATTGCGATTGGTATGGCCCGAATTATCAGTAACTGGGGAACAGAAGCTATTGCCGTTCAAAAAGTGGGTGTACAAATTGAAGCTCTTTCTTATATGACTATTTCGGGGTTTACTTCCGCCTTATCTTCTATCGCGGGAAAAGCTTATGGAGCGAAAGATTATGTCCGTCAATGGAAATCATTTTTGGCCGGTTTAACAATTGCAATGGTGGTCGGATTAACTACCACTGTTGTTTTTATGGCCTTCCCCGAACCGCTTTTTTCATTGTTCCTGCGTGATAGCGAAAGCCTTCGTCTAGGTAAAGATTATTTGGTGATTTTGGCTTATTCTCAATTGTTTATGTGTATCGAATTGTTGTCGACCGGGGCTTTTTACGGGTGGGGGAAAACCTATCTTCCCGCAATTATCAGCATTACCCTTACCTCTGCCCGTATTCCATTAGCTTATATTCTCACTACTTGCTGTTCGCCAACCCTTAACACCATTTGGTGGTGCATTTCATTGAGCAGTATGGCAAAAGGATTGCTGCTGACCGGTTTATTCTTTTTGTTATTTCAGTTATTCATGAAAACACAGACAGTAACCGATGGGAAAAAAGAATGTCAATGTACAGGAGGTTAATAGTTTGTCATATCATTCGATAAAGGCGCCTTGTATAGAACCGTTTTTTAATTGTTCTTGCAACGTGTGCTGGAAGTTGATTGGAGTTTAATTGGGAGTTAACAGGAAACGACTGTCTCAATGTATTTGTCCTTTCTGATTGAATGACAGAATTTACTTTTGAGACAGTCGTTCGGTTAACTATTTCACTTATTTTGATTTGATCCGATGTTTTAGTAGAGAATGGGATTGCTTCTCATGTATTCCATCACCGCGTCGGGATTACTGATGTCGGTTTTGGCTTTCAGTGCCGATAATTGGGTGCCAGAAATTACAATCACCTTAAACGTGTAGTTGGTTGTGGGTGCTTCGGTGTTGTTTTCGCCGTTGTCAACCCAACGAAGGGATATATCCAGTTCCCCAATGTAGGCATCGTAATCCATGTATTCGGTGTTGGTGCCGTTTAACCAGGTGTAGGGCAATTGATTGAAACTTTTATCCGTACTATTTTCGTTACGGATCATGTACACCAGCACTGCACCGTTGTAAAAGATGTCTTCGGTAATTTCGGGTACGGGAAGGGTTGTTTTAAACCCATCGATGTTACCACTCCATTTTGAAGGGGCAATATCATAAACGGCTGCGCCAACATTGGCATCTTTTCCGTCCAGGCCATCGAGACCATCGTCCCCCTTAGGGCCAATACAACTAAAATTAAGTGCGAGAAGGGTAAAAAGCGAGAGAATTAAAGTAATTTTTTTCATGGCTATTTGTTTTTAACGTTTAACAAAAAAGTGATGTTTGGTTAAAAACAATAATTAAGCCAAAATTTGTTGGCAAGACTCAAAAAGGGAAAACCGTATGTTATGGTAGTGCGTGAAGAGACTATTTGTGAGTAACTTTCTCTTCAAAAAATTTCCATAAAGATTCATCGGGTACCGAAGCGGTGATCGAGATTAACTCTTTGCTTACCGGATGGATCAATTCAATTTTCCGGGCATGGAGATGAATTCCGCCGCCAGGGTTCGATCGGGGAGAGCCATATTTCAAATCACCCTTAATGTGGCAACCAATTGTAGCCAGTTGGGCGCGTATCTGATGATGCCGTCCGGTAATCAGGTCAATCTCTAAAAGATGGTATTTGTCGGAGCTGCACAAAAGTTTATAATTTAAGAAAGCTTCCTGGCTATTGGGCATTTCGGTATTGTAAGCCTGCGATTTGTTTTTTTGTACGTTCCTTACCAGCCAGTGATGCAGGGAACCTGATTCGGGTATCGGTATCCGATCGACAACGGCCCAGTAGGTTTTGTGGATTTTTTCTTTTTGGGCAAACATTTCATCCAGTCTGGCCAACGCTTTGCTGGTTCGGGCAAAAAGTACCACTCCACTGGTGGGCCGGTCAATCCGATGAATGATTCCAACAAAAACATTGCCCGGTTTCTGGTATTTCTCCTTGATGTAGGCTTTTACGATTTCGCTCAGGGGTGTATCGCCGGTTTGATCGCCCTGTACAATTTCGGAACAGTTTTTGTTAACTGCGATAATGTGATTGTCTTCGTAGATTACCTGCATGATTTATGAATACAAAAAACTATAAAAATGACGCCGTAAAATTAATGAATGTTAAATATATTGGTTAACAGAAGAGGGAAAATACTTTCTGACAATAAGGATTCGTTTAGCCAATAGAATACAAATTATTAACCAAAAATCTCACCATGAAAAAATTACCTTTATTTTTAATGTTGATTTCCGTTGCATTTTTCGTAGAAGCCCAGGAACCCGATTCAGTTTTCGATCTTAAAAGTTACACAACAACCAATTATTTCCGTTCAAGTCTTGATTTGAATGTAAGTTTTGATGAGTCAACAAATTCCAGTCTCAATAAAGTTACGGTTGCTGTCGATCCAGATCGGAAAGGCTTTTTGTTTAATTCAGCAGCGAATGTAAGTTCAACCTATTCTTCGATCCTTTTTAATGATAAAGAGATTGTGAAGTATGGAGGCGAGCTGAATTTAAACAATAGAAGCCGGGTGCAGAAAAGTTTGTTAACCGATTCGCTTGAGACTGTTTCACGTAAATTTGATTACAATGGAAATAATACGGTGAATGGATATTATAACCGGTCAGGTTATTATTCCTCTTCAAGCCGAAACTTTTATAAGTTGGGAGGTTCTGCTTCCTTTGGCGTAAATCAAACGGTTAGCCGGACAGATGATGACATTAATCCCGAAGTTGAGGACAAAAATGGACCAAACTATACAGCCGAAGTTTTGGTTAATGCTGGACATGGACATGGCCGTATCGAGAATGTGGAAGATGCGGTGGAAGCCATGTATATTTTATCCGATCTTTCAAAGGCCGGTTTGCTGTCGAGAAATTATACCAGTGACGATGTGAAAGCTTTGGCTGACCAAATTACCCTTGTCCAGAAAGAACGATATTTTGACGTTCGGCTTTATCAGGCAAAGGCGATGAAAGAACTTTTTTCATTGTTGACAAAGTTTAAACTGATTCAAGGAGAATCGATTGATGTATATTCGGTTCTGAACGATTATCATTTTATGGCAGGGATGGCGACTCGTTCTTCAGGTCAGCAACTGGCTTACTATTTAACTCCTGGCATCACGTTTGAATCCCGGAAATATTCCAACTATGAAAGATCGGAGACATTTACAAAGAGGTTGGGGGCTTCGGTAGAATACCTTAACAGTAAACCAATTTCAATGAAATGGCAACGCGATCTGAATATTAACATGAACCTTGCTGAGTCGTGGGTAAAAACAGCCAATAGCAATCGTTTTGAAGGTAAACTTGTTGCGGGGTATGCGATTGGCTATTTCCCTAATACGAGGACAAATTTGAGAGCCAGTATTTATGCGACATTCAATCATTCCTCGACGTCGGGATACTTCGAGTCAGATGAATTTACGACCAGCCTGAATTTTAGCGCATATTATTATCTTTCTGAAAGGTTGCGTTTATCGGGAAACCTGGGACTACATGCAGAAGCAGGCCGATCTGAAGGTGCCAGTAACGATGTTGTTTGGTATCGGACTAACAATTCCGGTTTTTATCAGCACCTGCAATTTGTATTGGCCTATTATATTTTCTAAAAGGAAAAGAGAAGACAGAACGGTGATCATTCTGCCTTCTCTTTCAATCTTTTTAATATTGTTCTTTTTCGTTGGGAAAATCCCTCGATTTTACATCATTGACATAAGCACCCACGGCGCCTTTAATTTCGGCAGCAAGGTTGTGGTACCGACGCAAAAAACGGGGAGAAAACTCCTGGGTAATGCCCAGCATATCGTGTAATACCAGCACTTGTCCGTCGACTCCGTTTCCGGCACCAATCCCGATGATTGGGATTCGGAGTTCTGCCGCCACTTTGGCCCCCAGTTCGGCAGGGATCTTTTCAAGTACGATTCCAAAACATCCGGCTTCTTCAAGCAAACGGGCATCGCTTATTAGTTTCTTTGCTTCCTCTTCTTCCTGCGCACGAACAACGTATGTGCCATATTTGTGGATCGACTGTGGCATCAATCCCAGGTGCCCCATGACCGGAATCCCGGCAGAAATAATCCGGTTGACCGATTCAATAATATCTTTTCCGCCCTCGAGCTTTACGGCATCGGCGTGGGTTTCTTTCATGATGCGGATGGCCGACTGAATGGCTTTCTTTGAATCACCCTGATAGGTGCCGAAAGGCATATCGATAACCACTAGTGCACGGCTAACTGCTTTCACAACCGAATTCCCATGGTAAATCATCTGGTCGAGGGTGATGGGCAACGTGGTTTCATTCCCAGCCATTACATTCGAAGCTGAATCACCAACCAGGATCACATCAACGCCTGCCTGATCGACCAGCTTGGCCATGCTGTAATCGTATGCGGTAAGCATCGATATTTTTTCGCCCCTGAGTTTCATCTCAGAAAGGACATGGGTCGTAACCCGCTTAATCTCTTTGTGAACTGACATGATCTTGAGTATTTGAGAGTGCAAAGGTATGAAAAATGATTTTCAGCAAACAATGGATTGGATTCTAAAAAAGAGAATTGGCTCGTTATTTATAATTCACAGTCTATAAATTAAATTTTCCATAAAACCCGTCGCGGTGGTAAAGTGTCCTGTTTTTTGCCTGATTCTTTGGTTATATTTGCAAAAATGTATAAGTCCTTTATCCCCAAAAGAGGTTACAGAGGGTATGCAACGTTTTACTAAAATGAATTGTGATGTTTAGCAGCGAAGTCATTTCCATGGTGGTTTTCATCGTTTTTATCGTGGCAGTTTTGCTTATCGATTTATTGTTTGTGGGAAAGGACAGTGCAGAAGTGTCGTTAAAAGAAGCAGGCACCTGGAGCATTATCTGGATTTCGCTTGCGTTGCTTTTTTCTCTGTTACTGCTTTATTTTGGGCACATTGTCCATGGGGTCGACAATATGGACCATCTGAGAGAAATAGCACATAAGTATGCGCCTGAACTGAAATTTACCGGCGACACCTTTGATGCGAACCTTCATATCTACCGAAAATATATGACCATTAGTTACCTGACCGGTTACCTGATTGAGGAGACCCTTTCGACCGATAACCTGTTTGTGATGCTGATGATCCTTACGGCCTTCAATGTTCGGCCTTCGAGTTATAAGACCGTTTTGCTGTGGGGAATTCTGGGTGCTATTGTACTGCGTTTTGCTTTCATTTTTGCCGGTTCGGCCCTGATTCAGCGCTTCGAATGGGTGATGTTGATTTTTGGAGCGTATCTGGTTTATGCCGGAGTCAGTATGTTTATCAAACGCCATGAGGAAGAAAAGATCGATCCGCAACACCACTGGCTGGTAAAGTTTACTTCCCGATGGTTCAAAGTGTTTCCAAAGTATGTGGGAAAAAACTTTTTCGTGAAACGGAATGGTGTTCTGCATATTACACCTTTGCTGGTGGTGGTATTCATCATCGAGTTTTCCGATTTAATTTTTGCCGTCGACTCTATACCTGCCATATTCTCTGTTACCCGCGATCCGTATGTCGTGTTCTTTTCAAACATTTTTGCCATCCTGGGACTAAGGTCGTTGTTCTTTTTGCTGGTACATGTCGTAAAACTATTTTATTATTTGAAGACGGGAATTTCGGTGTTGCTGGCGTTTATAGGTTTCAAATTGCTTTTCCATACATGGCTCGATGAAATTGGTTTTCAGTCGATTTACTCCCTTTATTTTATTTTGTTTGTTATTGTATTGAGCATTGGCTTTTCGCTGATCCGAAAGAAAAGGGAAAAGACAAAGTTGGTGGCGGCTGAATAAAGTCAAAATATTTTTCTATTTTAGGGCAGCCTAACCATAGGCGCTTAACCGACTATGAGATCATATATCTATATCATGATTTCTATCCCTGTATTTGGTGTACTGTACTTTTTCACTGCAGTCATGGTGTTGCTTCTCATCTTTTGCTCTTATCTGGGGATGAAAAAAGTGGTAAAAGGAGGGATCCGTTTTTGGGCCAAATCGGTTTTTCTGTTGATTGGCAGGAAATTGCGGATCAATGGATACGAGAATTTTGATGAAAATGGAAGATACCTGGTTATTGCAAATCATGCAAGCCTTTTTGATATCATGGCCATTATGTCTTTCTTTCCCGGGGTTTCGTGGTGTGGGCGTGAACGGTTGGTGAAAATTCCAGTCTTTGGTCATTTTTTGAAATGCATTGATTACATTCCCATAAAAGCTACCAATATTCGGAATACCAAAGAGATGCTCGATCTGATGGTCAATAATGCCAACGGGCTTACGGTTGCCATTTTCCCCGAGGGAACCAGAACCATTGATGGAAAGATCAACGATTTTTACCGGGGCTTTATCCATGTGTTACGTTCTTCTGAATTGGAGTTGTTACCCGTAACTCTGAAAGGCTTTTATGAACTTAAACCGAAAAACAGATTTCATATTAAATTCAATACAAAGATAAATGTAGTCATTCATAAACCAATTCAGAACAGGGCGTTGGTGGAAAAAGATGACAGGGAAATTCTTTCAGCAGTGAAGGGGGTGATTGAATCGGCGTATTATTAAACTATTTTGGATGATTACAGAAAAAAAGGGTGAATGGGTTTTTATTGTAAATCCCATTGCGGGGAATAGCTATGCGGCTACTTTAATTCCTAAGATCAACGAAGAAATTGCGAAACATCGTATTGATGCCGACGTTGTATTAACCGAAAGGAAAGGTCATGCATCGGAGTTAGCCAGCCAGTATGTCAAATCAGGTGTTAAATATGTGGTGGCCGTTGGAGGCGATGGGACGTTGAATGAAATAGCCAGGGTTTTGGTCAACAATCAGGATATTGTGCTGGGGGTAATCCCTGCCGGTACCGGAAATGATTTTATTCAGATTCTTGGTTTTCCAAACCGTTTTGAAGAAAAACACTGGGATGTTTTCTTCCAAAGGAATTTGACCAAACTCGATGTGGGCAATTGTAATGGAATACCATTTTTTAATGGAATGGGACTTGGTTTTGATGCCGAAGTGGCTGCTCAGAATTACGACAGGGTGAAGGGAAGTGTAAAAAAAGGAGGTAAGGATAAATACATCTGGCACATTGTGAAAACATTGCTTCTTTTCAGAGAGAAGAAGATGAAGGTTGTTACTTCTCATGGCGAAGATTTGACCGATTGCTTTATCAATACCATTTCTGTCGGGAGAAGATTTGCCGGGGGCTTTTTCCTAACGCCGAAAGCCATTGCCAACGATGGTTTGCTAGATGTTTGCATGGTGAAAAAACTGAGATTGTTTCAGCGCTTTAGAATTCTGCTGATGGTTCCCAAAGGAACACACATCCAGAATAAGAAAGTAAATTATTACCAGACCGCGAGAATCCAGATTGGATTTCCTCAGAAAGTTCCTTTTCATGTGGATGGGGAGCTTTATTTCGATTCGATGTTCGATGTGCAAGTACAGCCTCAGGCTTTAAATGCCATTTATAACCCAAAAGGGAACCATTTTCTGCAGAATTGATAAGCGCCACAAGGATTTAATTATGAAGCGGGTTATTTTATGACCGAGAGTAAAAATTACATTGCTTTTTTTGATGTCGATAAAACCATCATTCATTTGAACAGTGCCAAAGTGCTTGTAAAAAAAGCCCGTGAAGAAGGATTGATGAGTCTGTCGGGTTTCTTAAATGCGGTTTATCTGGTTGTTCTGTCGAAAATTAAAAGAAAGGATACTTTAAAGATTATCCATCGAATGGGCAAATGGATGGATGGTATTGCCGTTGAGCGATTCAATAAAATGGTCGATGAGATTCATCACGATCAGATTATTCGTGCGATACGACCAGAGATCATCGAAGAGATCCGAATACATCGGGAGAACAATGCTGAAATAGCCATCTTGTCATCGGCGGTGGAAGCGATTTGTCTTCCACTGGCCGGGTTTTTGGGGATCAATCAGGTGTTATGTACTGAACTTGAAATAAATGACGGGTGTTTTACCGGAAACCCGGTTGGAAAATTTTGTTTTGGTCCCGAGAAATTGGTTCGCTTGAAAGAATTTTGTTCTTCCCGAAATTATTCCCTGCCGGATGTCTATTACTATGGCGATTCCATTGATGATTTGCCGGTTTTGGAACATGTGGGTCACCCGGTTTGTGTGGCTCCCGATAAGGAGTTGTTGAAAGTGGCCCGGTTCAATGCATGGGAAATCCATCAATGGTAATTTTCCGCTTAATTTTTATGGTCAATAATTGAAAGTGGCATTGTAAATCCGTGCGTTGTCTTTGTTGTCGGTAACCACCAGCTTCAGTACATGGGAATGCCCTTTGTCGATGTATTCGTCGAAGTGATAGATCAGTAAGTTGTCTTTGGCATCGTACTCAAATAATACCCAGCGGTCGTCGATAGAACCATTGTACGACTTTATTCCTGAAAGATTGTCGGTAATCCGGAAACGGATCTGTTGTTTGTCGGTAAATGTTTTATTGTCAGGAATACTTAACGAGTTAATTTTGGGCGCGATGGTATCGGCCACAATACAGAAATTTCCCAAAACCTTTGACGAAGCCTTCACCCATCCCATCGAATATTCTCCACCAACACTGACCAATTTGTTGGTTGCCAGGTCTACAGTGGCCAACAGGGCTTTGTCTCTTAACCGTTCGGGCAGAGAGGTTGGCTTAATCCTGATTTCTGCATTTTTATTCAGAGGTATCAGGTAATGATGCAGGTGATGAATGTTTGAAAAAGTTGTTGGAATTCCCGGAGTCATTTTGTACTTGAATTTCAAATCGGTGAAAAGCGCTTCCTCCGGAAGTTTTAATTCGACCTCGTTATTTTTGAATTCATTATTTCGATCATATCGGAAGAGTGAAGTATATTTCTCTTCAGGCAGATCGGTTTTGCTGGTCGAGAGCAGCGAGAAAACAATATCGGAACGGTTTAGCTGCGCATCGTAAAGTGAAATTTTCACAAAATGTTTCTGGCCATCGGTAAAACTAAAGGTGCCTCTTTTGATCGGGTTGATATAAATAGGGAGAGTGTTGCCCGGGTCAATGAAGGTTTTATGAACTTTTCGGTTGTTCTTCAACAGCTCTTCGTAATCGATTTGGCTATTCGACTGGCGGGTTTTGTTAAAGTCGAGCTCATAAAAAGCAACCGTATTGATTAGTTCGTCGTCGACTCGCAATTCGATTTTATAAACTCCGCATTTATTGGGGCTTCCATCAAAAAAGTCGAGGGCATCGACTCCAAACCCAATTTCTCCCCATCCTTTGATGATTTCGCTGTTCCCTTTGATGTGATAAGAACCGTTGGCTAAAGCAAGGCTGAATCGTTGTTTCTTGTGGACGTTTTGAATGTTGCTCTCATTGGAAAGTGGGTACACATATAGATTGGATACAACAGGCTTTATTGCATCGCTTACATTATAACCCAAAAACAGCGGGTTAATTGGATGTTGTGTCTCTGTTTTTCGTAATTCGAAATGAAGGTGTGGGCCTCCCGAGTTGCCGCTATTCCCCGAATAGGCAATGGTGTCGCCTTTGGTAACCAGGAACTGTCCGATTTTGGGTTCAAGGTTAATTTCAAAGGTTCTTTGCTCGTATTGTTGCAGGTGTACCCATTTCTGAATCTCGGGACTGAATCTTAACAAGTGCCCGTAAACCGAGGTATATCCCGATGGGTGTTCAATGTAGATTGCATTTCCATAGCCGGTTGAGGATATTGTGATTCGAGAGACAAATCCATTCTGAACGGCACAAACGGGCAATCCGGTGGTTCCGTTTGTTTTGATATCGATACCGGCATGAAAATGATTTCCACGAATCTCCCCAAAATTCCCGTTTAAAAGAATTTTATTATTTATGGGCGAAGCAAAATCGGAGAACTGAGCAAAGCTGAAAGTGCTAACAAGAAGCAGAACAAATGAGTATAAAAATCGTTTCATAATTAATCTAAAACAGAAGGTGCGAAATTAACAATTATGCCATTCAAAATAATTCTCATGTTTTAACAGTTTATTAAAAATGTTATTTTTGTAAAGAAATCGTCCGTAAAATGACAGAGAAAGATCAACACCTGATTGATGATTTTAAATTGAATATCAGGCGATTAATCAATAGCCTTGAAGAGTCGAGGAGTGAATTGGAAAAGTTCAGAGAAATGAATAAAGAACTTGAAGCCAATGTTATTTCAGCCAATGAGAGATTTGAGGAACTCAGGGGACGATACGAGAATTTGAAAGTGGCAAAAGCGTTGGCCGAAGGCGATCCTGATAATCAGGCGGCCAAACAGAAAATCACTAAGCTGATTCGTGAAGTGGATAAATGTATCGCACTTTTAAATCATTAAACGAATCATGATGGAAGAAGAACTTTCAATAAATGTTACGATTGCCGATCGTCGTTATCCGATGCGGATCAATCGTAGCGAAGAAGAGAAGATACGTAAGGCTGCAAAAATCATTAATGAGCGGCTTTTACAATATCAGCAACGATATTCGGGTAAAGATAGCCAGGACTGTTTGGCGATGTCGACCCTGCAATTTGTGATGCAAATGATGGAGGTTATGGATCAGTCGAATTCCGATCCAGCCATGAAGCAGATCGAAGAATTGAATAAACAGCTGGTACGGTATCTTGAAACAATTTAGCGTTCTATCAATTTATATATCGCCGCATCTCGATGTTTCTTAATGGGTTTAGCCCATGGACGAGGAAACATCGGAATGCGGTATTTTTTTAATAACTAAAAACAAATTAATTAATGAGTAGTTGGACATATATATCAATAATTGTAGCATTTGTGCTGGGCTTCCCGGTTTCCTATGTCTTGTGGGATAAAGCCCTGCATAGGAAAAGAGAAAAGATGCTGCGCGAAGCCGAAGCCGAAGCCGAGGTTTTAAAGAAGGACAAAATATTGCAGGCAAAGGAAAAATTCCTGCAGTTGAAGAGCGAACACGAGAAATATATCAACGAAAAAAACAACAAGTTTGTCGCCATTGAGAATCGGGTAAAACAAAAAGAGACAGAATTTCTCAGGAGGAAAGATGAACTTTCGAGAAGCATCCGCGATTTTGAAGTGGAAAAGAAAGAAGCGGAAGTCATTCGCGAAAATCTTACCCATCAGCTCGAACTGGTGGAGCAAAAGAGCGAAGAGGTTGAAAAGCTTCATCGGCAGCAGGTTGAGAAACTGGAAGTTATTTCTGGATTCTCCGCAGAAGAGGCAAAAGCCCAGTTGGTTGAGTCGTTAAAAAACGAAGCGAAAACCGAGGCCATGTCCTATGTGCAGGAAATCATGGACGAAGCAAAACTCAATGCCAACAAAGAAGCGAAGAAAATCATCGTAAAATCGATTCAGCGGGTTGCTTCCGAAACAGCCATCGAGAATGCGGTTACTATTTTCAATATTGAAAACGATGAAATCAAAGGCCGTATTATTGGTCGCGAAGGCCGTAATATCCGAGCATTGGAAGCTGCTACTGGCGTTGAAATTATTGTTGATGATACTCCGGAAGCCATTGTGCTTTCTGCTTTCGATCCGGTTCGTCGCGAAATCGCCCGTTTAGCCCTTCACCAGCTGGTTACCGATGGACGTATCCATCCGGCTCGTATTGAAGAGGTAGTTAATAAAGTCAGTAAACAGATTGAAGAAGAAATCATCGAAACCGGGAAACGTACCTGTATCGACATGGGTATTCATGGAATGCACCCCGAACTGGTCCGTCTGGTTGGAAAGATGAAATACCGTTCTTCATACGGGCAAAACCTGTTGCAGCACTCGCGCGAAACGGCCAACCTTTGTGCCATTATGGCTTCAGAGCTGGGTTTGAACCCGAAAAAAGCCCGTCGTGCCGGTTTGCTCCACGACATTGGTAAAGTGCCCGATGAGGAACCCGAATTGCCGCACGCATTGCTGGGAATGAAGCTAGCCGAGAAATATAAGGAAAAACCCGATATCTGCAATGCCATTGGTTCCCACCACGAAGAGGTTGAAATGCAAACCCTGCTGGCTCCAATTGTTCAGGTTTGCGACGCAATATCAGGAGCCCGTCCGGGAGCCCGCCGCGAAGCGGTTGAATCGTATATCAAACGTTTGAACGAGCTCGAAAATATGGCTATGTCGTATCCCGGAGTTATGAAAACGTATGCGATTCAGGCTGGCCGTGAGTTGCGTGTTATTGTGGGCAGCGACAAACTTTCGGATGCCGAATCAGAACAATTGTCATACGATATTGCCAAACGTATTCAGGATGAAATGACTTATCCCGGACAGGTAAAAATCACGGTAATTCGTGAAACCCGTTCGGTGAGTTACGCGAAATAAAAATTGCTATTTATATAAAGCAAGAAAGGCTGTTTCAAATCGAAGCAGCCTTTCTTATTATTTATGTTTTTGTTTTATTTCTTTTTGACAATGTATTCAGTCAGCCAGTCACCTACTTCGCTTGTTTTGTAGGCTTTGCCTTCGCCGGCAATGTCTTCGGTCACCACGCCTGCTTCGAGCGACGCAGCTACCGCTTCACGAATTAATGCGCCTTCTTCTTTCATGTTGAACGCATATTCGAACATCATGGCTGCCGAAAGAACGGTAGCTACCGGGTTGGCAATGTTTTTGCCAGCAGCCTGCGGGTAAGAACCATGAATAGGTTCGAAAAGGCTGGTGTGCAATCCGATAGAGGCTGACGGAAGTAATCCCATCGATCCGGTAATTACAGAAGCCTCGTCGGTAAGGATGTCGCCGAACATGTTTTCGGTAACAATTACGTCGAAGCTGGTAGGCCACTGAATGAGGCGCATGGCGGCATTGTCGACAAACATGTATTCGGTTTCCACCTCGGGATACGATGGGGCCATCTCTTGTCCAATCTGTCTCCATAAGCGTGAGGTTTCCAAAACATTGGCCTTATCTACAATGGTCAGTTTCTTCCGGCGTTTCATGGCATATTC
>DAOQAB010000045.1:12293-26067 GCA_035353695.1 Prolixibacteraceae bacterium | reverse complement strand
CCAAGCATTTCGAACATGGTGTGGTGGTAGGTGTCGTGGCCAACTTCTTCCAAATCGTTATGCTTTCCCGAAACCCTCAAACACTTTTGGGTATCTGCAATTCGTTTATATTTGACCGGATCGTTTCCCAGGAAGATGTCTTTAAACTGGTTCATCCCCGCATTGGTAAACATCAGGGTAGGATCGTTTTTAACTACCATTGGAGCAGAGTCAACTATCTGGTGCTCTTTGCTTTTAAAGAATTCGATGAACGCTTTTCTAATTTGTTGTGAAGTCATAAAACTCAAAAAATAATTTATTTTAAAACGGTAATCACTAGGATTTCTTGAAAATATTATTAGTTTTGCTACAAGTAAGGGGAGTTTTCTATTGAGCTCTGCAAAAATAGAAATTGTACATTTAGATCGACTATAAATTAATTAATTTTTTCAGTAATGGGGAATCAGAAATACCATTTTAATCCGGAAACGCTATGCTTTGAGCCCCAGAAGAGGAATAAGCGAATTAATATTTGGTTAATAGCCGGATTTTTAGGTTTTTTTATACTTGCTTCGGTTGCCATATCGATGCTTTTTGTTTCGCGTTTTGACTCCGCCAAAGTAAAAACGCTCAAAAAACAAAATAGTCAGTTACTTTCTCAATATAATTTTCTCAATTCAAAGCTGGGCCAAATCGAATCGGTGTTGGATGAAATTCAAAACCGCGACGACAATATCTACCGGGTTGTTTATGGAAAGAACCCGATACCGGAATCGGTCCGTAAAGCTGGTTTTGGTGGGGAAGATAAATATGCCAGTCTAAAGAGCCTGAGCGATGCGGAGGTGGTTGAAAATACCAGTAAAAAGATCGATGTCATTTCAAAACAGGCATATATTCAGGCAAAGTCGTACGAGGAAGTGCTGAACCTGGCACTGAATAAAGAAAAGGAACTTTCGAGCACGCCGGCTATTATGCCCATTGGGAATAAGGACCTGGATTTCATCTCTTCGGGCTGGGGAATGAGGATGCACCCAATCTATCACGTGCGGATGTTTCATTATGGGATGGATTTTGTCGCTCCCACAGGGAAAAAAGTTTATGCGACTGGCGACGGTGTCGTTGAATTAACCGATAATAATGGTGATGGTCATGGCAAACATATTGTCATAAGCCATGGCTTTGGATACAAAACGCTTTATGCCCACCTTAGCCGTTACAACGTGAAGCCGGGCGAAAAAGTAAAAAGAGGCGAAGTGATCGGTTTCGTAGGGAATACCGGATCATCGGTAGCGCCTCATCTTCACTACGAAGTATACAAGGATGGAAAAAATGTCGATCCAAAATTCTACTTCTTTAAAGATCTTTCGGCTGAAAAATTTGATGAATTAGTTGCAAGATCAACTAACAACGGTCGGAGTTTTGATTAACTTTGTCTGTGCCTTTTCAAAAAACTGACATAGAAAAACATTTTTACACCATTGGTGAAGTCGCTGAAATGTTCGGTGTAAATGCTTCTTTGATCCGGTTCTGGGAGAAGAACTTCGATAATATTAAGCCGCAGAAGAACAAAAAGGGAAACCGATTGTTTACCCCCGAAGCCATTGAAGAGATCAAACTGGTTTATTACCTGGTAAAAGAAAGGGGTATGACCCTGAAAGGAGCTCAGCAAAAAATTAAGGGAAATAAAGCCGGTGCGTTGCACGAAGAAGAGGTCGTTGAAAAACTGAAGGGCATCCGTGAAATGTTGGTTGAAATAAAAAACGAACTTTAACCGCTTTATTTTGAAAATCAAAGAGATCATCGATTGTATTGAAGCGTATGCCCCGGTTTCCCTGCAGGAGTCGTGGGACAATGGCGGGTTGTTAACCGGCCATCCATCCTCCGAGGTCGATTCGGCACTGATAACCCTCGATGTGACCGAAGAAGTTGTTGATGAGGCGATTTCTCATGGGGAAAAATTGATCATAGCTCATCATCCACTCATCTTTTCCGGGATAAAAAAGCTGAATGGAAACAATTCGGTTGAAAAAGCACTGATAAAAGCGATCAAAAACGACATAGCCATCTATGCAGCCCATACCAGCATCGACGTGGTAAAGAACGGCGTTAGCTGGATGATGGCCCGGAAACTTCAGTTAACCCATGTTACGACTCTTTCCAAAGAGAAAGGGCTGATTAAAAAACTGGTTGTTTTTGTACCGGTAAATTATGCCGGGCAGGTTCGGAATGCCCTTTTTGAAGCAGGTGCTGGTGAAATTGGCAATTACAGTTCATCCAGTTTTAATAGCGAAGGTGATGGAACTTTCAAAGGGAACCATTCAACTAGCCCGTTTGTTGGTAAGCCCGGAGAATTGCATTCCGAAAGAGAAGTTCGGATCGAAACTGTTTTTCCAGCCTATTTGCAGGGGAAAGTTGTATCGGCGCTTCTTGATGCACATCCTTACGAAGAGGTTGCTTACGATGTCTATTCGCTGGATAATCAACACGATTCCATTGGACTTGGTGTTGTTGGAATACTTGCCGGGGAGATGGATGCTTCCGCTTTTTTGCAGCAGGTAAAAAATGTTTTTAACTGTCAGGTAATCCGGTTTTCGGGCAATGAAAACCGGAAAATCAAGAAAGTTGCTTTGTGCGGAGGTGCCGGATTTTCGTTGTTGGGCGATGCAATCAGGGCTAACGCCGATATTTTTATCACCGGGGATGTCAAGTATCATCAGTTTTTTGATGCGGAAGAGAAGATCATTCTCGCTGATATCGGGCATTACGAAAGTGAACAATTCACTAAAGAACTTTTTTATGAAATAGTTACAAATAAATTTTCTAAATTTGCCATCCGTTTGTCGGGTGTGCAAACAAATCCTGTAAAATATTTGTACTGAAACGATTAATTAAATTAATTAGCAATATGACAATGCAAAATCAGAACGTCGCTGGGAAAGAGATGTCGATAGAGGAAAAACTTAGGTTGTTGTACGATCTTCAGGCTGTGGCTTCCGAAATGGATAAGCTGAAAATCTTACGTGGTGAATTGCCTCTTGAGGTTCAGGACCTGGAAGATGAAATTGCTGGTCTTAAGACCCGTATTAACAACAATCAGGATGAGATAAAGAGCCTTGAAACGGCGATTGCTAACCATAAAGCTTCCATTGTCGAATCGAAAAACTTGATCGCCAAGTATACCGAGCAGCAAAATAATGTCAGGAATAACCGTGAATTTGATTCCCTTTCAAAAGAAATAGAATTCCAAAACCTGGAGATTGAACTTTCGGAGAAGAGGATTCGGGAGAATTCGAACGAGCTCGCAAAGAAAACCGAAGCAATTGATTTGGCCAAGGAGCAGTTGAAAGAACGGGAAGACGATCTGGATCGGAAACAGAAGGAATTGGAAGAGATTACCAATGAAACCAAAATCGAAACGGATAAGCTCAATGAAAAAGCGATGGTAATTGAAGCCCAGATTGAAGAACGCTTATTGGTTGCTTTTAAGCGAATTCGTAAAAATGCCCGCAACGGGTTAGCGGTGGTTTCTGTTGAACGTGACGCCTGTGGCGGTTGCTTCAATAAAATCCCACCACAACGGCAACTGGACATTGCTTCGCATAAAAAAGTAATTGTGTGCGAATATTGTGGACGTATTCTGGTTGATAAAGATATCAACAACCAACAACCTTCAGAAAGTTAATTTGTTAACTGCATAAAAGCAAAAAAGGCACTTAATCGGGTGCCTTTTTTAATCTCTTTAATGAAAGAACGCTGATAATCTGGATGCTGGATACTGGATGTTGGATGCTTGATGCTTGTGCTATTTCCTAAAAATTAATCTCTATTCCAACCAGAAAATTGGTCCCGGCCTGAGGAAAATATCCATCCATTTTGTATCGGGTATTTTCGTAAATGTACGAATAGACCCAGGCGTTGGTTTCATATTTTTCGTTGAACAGGTTGTTTATCATTAGGTTAATGCAGATTTCCTTCAGCAGGGAAGGATGAAGTGAATAACGAACCTTCAGATGATTGATAAAATAGGGATCCAATTTCCGGTCATCGCTCGAACTGTTATCGATGTACTGTTTGCCTACGAATTGTGAAATCAGGTTTACCGAAAGTTCCTGAAATGGTGTGTAAGTGATGGTGCTGTTGGCTATTACATTGGGAGCGAAGGCAATATTGCTTGTTCCCAGATTGAGCGCCGATTGTCCTCCGGCATCCCAGTTATCGACATATTCGGTGAAATTCTGGATTTTGTTCTGGCTGATTGTCGCATTTACATCCCAAATCAGGTTCTGTAGGATTTTGGCTGTTGCAACCAGTTCAACTCCTGCACGGTAGCTGTCATCAACATTCACCATGATTGCCGATCCTACATCGTTGATCTCTCCGGTCAGGATCAGCTGGTTCTTATAACTCATCCAATAAATGTTTGCCCCGGCAGAAAAGTTGGAAGACTGAAACTTATAGCCGCCTTCAAAATCATTGAGCGTTTCATAAGTTGGCTGCTTCCCATTGGGATCGGCATCGGTAAAGTTGCTCCGGTTGGGTTCGCGGTGCGCAACGGCCCACGATAAATAGGCTTTTGTTTTTGCATTTGGCTGATAATAAATTCCCAGTTTCGGATTGAAGAAGTCGAAATAGTGATCCTGTGTTAAATCCCTGAGATCATCATCGATGCCGCCGATGGAATGGTTGATGTTGCGGTATTGCATGTCGGCATACAGGTTCAGCTTATTCGAAAGCATGTAATTGTACCGGAGATACACATTGAAATCGGTTTTTAATCCATCACCGCGGTACCATTCATAATCTTTCGGGATATTGCCCATTTCCGACCAGATGACTTTCCCATAATGTTGTCCGTCGTATTGATTCCATCCGGCGCCCAGGGTGATCTCCGATTTATTTTTCTTATAATTGAAAGCAAAAGTTCCTCCGTAGAAGTTGTTATAGAGCCATTTCTGACGGATTAAATCGGTCGATGAGATAGTGTCGTTCCCGATAACCGGATTTTTCAAGCCATAGTCTTCATAATCCTCATCCGACTCATATTGTTCGTAATAGCCCTCGCCGTGGGTTAAAAAAAGTGCCGCATTGATGTTGATGTTGGGACTGAATTGCTGGTTGAACAACAGTTGATAATGATCCTGCCGGTAATTGTCGGTTTGATTTTTATAGGTGTACAAATTGTACGTGCGCGGGTTTGACGAAAGCATTGCTTCGGTCTCTTCGTGCGAGTAAAGTCCGTGGTTTTCATAACGCATCATGCCTTCTGTATCGCTGTTTAACCGTACCGACGGGATGCCATTCCATGCCTGGTAGGTTTTTTCTTTTCCAGAGAAGGCAATCAGTTTGACCAATGTTTTGTCGGAATAATAACCGCCCGACAGATAATAGGATTTTAGGTTGCTTGAGGCTCTATCGATATAACCATCCGAGGAGATGGCGCTTAAACGCATGTCGAAGCTGAAATGGTTTTTCAACAACCCGCTTCCGGTTCGGAAGGTGTTTTTCAAGGTGTTGAAAGAGCCGGCAGAACCATTGTAACCGGCATACGCCTCTTTCTGCAGGGTTGTTGTTTGCATGTTGATGGTCGCGCCAAAAGCGGCTGCTCCCTGTGTTGAGGTGCCAACTCCGCGCTGAACCTGAATGTTATCGACCGAAGAGGAGATGTCGGGCAGATCGACCCAATAAACATCGTGCGACTCGGCTTCGTTGAACGGGATACCGTTGATGGTGACGTTGATACGGTTGGCATCGGTGCCACGGATTCGAAAGCCGGTATAGCCAACACCACTTCCGGCATCGGAAGTTGAAACAAACGACGGAGTGGTACCCAGCAGGTAAGGAACATCCTGCCCCATGTTTTTTGATCCGATCTGGACTTTGGAAATCTCACTGGTAGCAACCGGCGTTTTTGAACCGGCCCGGGTGGCATAGACCAATACTTCATCGGTTACGGTTTCCTCTTTTTGGAGCGTAATTGACAGAGAAACATCTTTGGTCAGCTTTACACTGGTTGAAGATGTCTGATAGCCAATGAATGAGACCTTTACATTGTACGAGCCATTTTTCAGGTTGTTGAGCGTGAAATGACCATTGGCATCGGCAATGGTCCCTGTGGTTGATCCTTCGATCACAATACTGGCGCCTGCCAGTGGTTCATTTTCCTCGGAATAAACTTCTCCGGTGATTTTTGACTGGCCAAAAGCCATTGTTCCCAGCAAGAGGAACACAACAACAAGTAAATTTTTCATTTCAAAGAATTTGGTTAAACAATTAACCAATGAGGCAGGAGTTTGCATCCTGGTAACACCTTCCCTTCGCCGGTACTAACCGGATCAGGTTCAGAGGGTATGATCTCAGCCCTTTTATTTAAAATTCCAAATTTCAAATTTCAAAATCCAAAGTCCCTCAAAAAATATCATTTCAACAGGAAAATGGAATTTGATTTTTAATCTTTGGGATTTGTCCCGATTCCGATAGCTATCGGAGTCGGATTGGGCACCCCATTGTGTGAAAATCGGAACAAAGTTAAGTCATTTCACTTTGTTATTCCAAACGAAAAAGGACCAGAAAAGTTTAATCGTGCGGGGAATTTACCTCGTCGAGTTCGTTGAGGGTCGATTTTAGTTGTTTCAAATACCTGCCATATAGGCGGTTGAAAAAAAGATTAAACAGAAAATAGAAAACGGCAATGAAAGCGCCCAATGTTAACAAAAAGGCAACGACAATAAAAATCCACACAAGAAATGAATAGTGTGAAATATCTGATTCTGATTTGATGGCCTGATCCTTGAAGCCAGCAACAAAGCCACTGCTAAAGGTCACTGCTATGAAAAAGAGAATAATAATTAAAACAACATAAAACATTGTTTTGTAGGAGTTTAGAATTTGGATCATCGAAGTGAGTTTGCTTTTTAAATCGGTTGAGTGGATGTTTTGTTTCTCAATCCGGTTGTATCTGATCCAAAGGATGACAATGGTAACGATGATCAGCAGATAGGTAAATGCTTCAAGCGCAAATGTCCAGTCCATCAATTTGTCGGATAAGTTTGTTTTTCCAACGTATTTTTCAAATATTGGATTGATAATGAAATCGATGCTCAGCCATAAACAAATCCAGGCCAGTATAATGATCATGCCAATGCGTATATTTCGGCCAATCTTCTCGGAAATATCCAGGGTACGTTTTTCGAACAGCGATTGAATTTCCTGTTCATTAAGCTGAAGTTTCTTCTCATTTGCCGAAGAAATTTTATCCCATGCTGATTTCAACTCCTCTAATTCCATTATCTTTCCCCCATGAGCTTTTTTAATTTCCCCTTGATCCGGTTCATTTTTACCCGAACGTAGTTTTGCGTAATTCCGATAATTTCGGCAACCTCTTCGTATTTTTTGTCTTCGAGATAGAGTAATACAATCGATTTCTCGATCCCGGTCAGTTTGGCGATTGCATTGTGCAGCAATTTTACTTGCTCATCAAACGAATCGTCGTAATGGTCATCTGCGATTTGAAAGAATTCTTTGCTGAACTCGTTACGGTCGGGGCGGCGTTTGTTCTTTTTGAAATGGGTGATAGCGGTATTCAAAGATACCTGATACATCCAGGTCGAAATTTTTGATTCATTCCGGAAGGTGGGGTAAGAACGCCAAAGTTGCGAGAGGATCTCCTGAAAAAGATCCTCACGGTCTTCTGTCGTATCACAATACATGCCACACACCTTGTGTATGATTCCCTGATTTGAGGTAACGATATTTAGAAAAGCTTCTTTCAAAATATGGTTTATTGGTATAGGGAAGAAGGTGAAAATTACACTTAAGAGATCATTTTTAATTGATTTATTTCAGCTTGCGTAAGGAAACGCCATTTTCCCCGGGGCAAATTCTTTTTTGTTAAGCCGGCAAAGTAAACGCGGTCGAGTTTAACAACATTATAGCCAAGGTGTTCAAAGATTCTTCTGACAATTCGGTTTCGCCCCGAATGAATTTCAATCCCGATTTCGCGTTTGTCGCCTTCGTCGAGATAGTTGATGGCATCGGCTGCGATAGGGCCATCGTCGAGGGTTATACCGCGGGCAACATCGAGCAGGTCATTTTTTGCCAATGGTTTATCGAGTGATACCTGATAAATTTTCTTTCGTGAAAATCCCGGGTGAGTGAGTTTTTTGGCAAGGTCGCCGTCGTTGGTAAAGAGCAAAAGGCCAGTGGTATCCTTATCGAGCCGTCCGACCGGGTAAATCCTTTCAGTACAGGCGTTTTCTATCAGATCCATGACCGTTTTCCGTTCCTGTGGATCATCGGTGGTCGAGACATATCCTTTGGGTTTGTTCAGGAGAAGATAAACTTTCCGTTCGGGAGTTAACTGTTGGCCGTTGAAGCGGACATCGTCGGTTAGCGAAACTTTTGAGCCCAGTTCGGATACTATTTTGCCGTTCACGGTAACACATCCGGTTTGGATATAGGTGTCGGCTTCACGGCGGGAACATACACCAGCATTGGATAGAAAGCGGTTCAACCTGATTTTTTCATCGGGGCGGAACCCTTTTTTTGCAACGGGTTTCTCGGTTTTCAAATTCTTCCTGGGTTTCGTATTGCTGCTACTCCGTTCGGTCTTTTGGAATGTTTTTTTCTTTTCACCATTTTCATCTTCCGCTTTGAATTCAGGTCGAGAACCTTTATGGGGCGATGTTTTGGTGAACTCTCTCTTTTTGTTGGCGACATTCTTTTTGGTGTTGCCGAAACTTGGTTTTTGATGACTCTTTGACTGACTTTTAACGGACTGTTCCCTTCTCATAAAAAATTCTTTTGTACAAAGGTCGCATTTTTTTTAGAGTTGTCTAATTAATTCATTGAAAAAGGTATACTAATTCACGGAAATGAGAATTTGCTGTTATCTATTTTTTGTTAGTGCAAGTTATTATCTTTGATTGGTTTTGATGATTGAAGAAGTTGAAGAGGATTTTCAAATATATTTTTCTTTTGGGCAACGTGGTGCTGGTTGTTGCATTGTTGGCAACCTATCTGGTGCCCGAGGTAAATCCATCAAAATTCTGGATTCCATCGGTGCTGGGGTTAGCCTATCCTTACATCCTGATTGGAAACTGTTTTTTTATTGTATTTTGGCTGGTGTTCCATTGGCGGTATTTGTTCCTGTCGTTGATCTGTATTTTGATCGGGCTGCATGTAAATTTGAGTTATTTTCAGCTGTTTCCTTCTTTATCGAAAAAAGAGGGTGTTAAGGTTTTGAGTTTTAATGTGTACCATTTTTATTCGTTTCTGGATAATAAGAAGGAGAAAACTTCGATCATTGATTTTATTGCGGCCCAAAATGCCAATATTATCTGTTTGCAGGAGTCGAAGCTTCAAAAAGAAGGAGTATTGAACCCGGTAAAGTTGAAATCAAAGTTTCCCGGGATTCAGCACTGCCAGCTGGCACATCAGAGCAACTGGGGCGGGCCGGTGACATTTACCAGCTATCCAATTGCTTCCATGGGTGAAATTAGGTTTGAAGACAGTAAGAACATGGTGATTTATACCGATGTGCTGATTGATTCGGACACGGTACGGGTTTATAATTGCCATCTTCAATCGTATGGGATTAATTCAAAAGAATACGCTGCTTTTGATTCTTATGTATTAAATACCAATAAAATAAAGGGGTTGAGAAGTATTGCTTCGAAGCTTAAAAAAGGGAATATCTATCGATCGGGGCAAGTTCTGAAGCTGGTAAGCCACATTTCGGATTGCCGGTATCCTGTAATTGTTTGCGGCGATTTCAACGATACCCCGATTTCATTTACCTACGGCAAAATCAGCTCCTTGCTGAACGATTCATTTATCGAATCGGGGTGGGGGATTTCGAATACGTACCGGGGACAGTTACCTCAGTACCGGATCGATTATATCTTTCATTCCAAAGCTTTTAAAGCCTACAATTATAAAAGGCACAATGTCTCTTTTTCAGATCATTATCCCATTTCAACCGTTTTGGTCAGGAAGAAGTGATGATTATGGTTTGCACAGAAGGAGTGTGGCATACGCCGAAATCCCCTCTTCTCGTCCTTCGAAACCCAACTTCTCCGTTGTTGTTGCTTTTATCGAAATTCGGGTGGGGGCGATAGCCAAAACACCGGCGAGGCATTGTTGCATGGAAGGGATGTGTTCTTTTAATTTGGGGCGTTGCGCACAGATTGTGGTGTCGATGTTGACAATCTGATAACCGGTATCTTTGATGATATCGTAGCTGCGCTTCAAAAGTATTTTGCTGTCGATATTCTTGTATTGGTTGTCGGTGTCGGGGAAATGAGTGCCAATATCGCCCAATGCCAATGCACCAAACAGGGCATCGCAGATGGCATGGATCAAAACGTCACCATCAGAGTGGGCAATTGTTCCTTTTTCATGTTCGATTTTTATCCCTCCCAGCCAAAGGGTTTCCCCAACAGCCAGGGCATGAACATCGTAACCATTCCCCACTCTGAATTCCATTTATTTTCTTCCTTTCTTTTTGCCTTGTTTATTGAAATTATCCAGGTCGAAGCCTAAGGTAAACCGTAAGGTGTTCTCAAGCGGGCTTGTTTTTCTCAATGTGTATATGTAGGAGAAGTCGAGTGAGAACACATTCATTTTTAAACCGGCACCAAAGGTCAGGTATTTACGGTCGCCTTTGGATGTGGCTTCATTGAAATAGCCTGCGCGAACGGCAAACTGATTGCTGTACCAATATTCTGCGCCCGCGGAAATTGTGATCTCCGAGAGTTCTTCCGACAAACCTTTGGGGGCATCGGCAAACGAAATAAAGATGCCTTCAATAGGGCCCACATCCTGGTTGCCAAGGCCATAAAGTGCCCCGGTAGAATCGTATTCAGGACTAGGTACCAGTAATTTATTTAAATCGATCGAAAATCCGATTTTGTTGTATTTGTCAATTTCGGTTGAATAAGAACCTCCAATTCTTAAATTCGTTGGGATAAAATCCTTGGTGGTGCCTTTGTCATAAGAAATTTTCGATCCAATATTAGAAATATCAATACCATAAGCGAGTGTTGAATATTTCCGGCTTTTGTAAAACTTTTTGTTATAGAAAAAAGCAACATCCGCAGCAAAAGAGTTGCCTGCATATAAGTCTTCGCCAGTTCCACTATAGATGTCGGAACGGATATAGCGCAATGAAACAGCACCCGACCAGTAGTCAGAAAGTTTTCGGCTATAACCAAAATCGAGGGCAAATTCGTTTGGGTGACTACTGCCAGCGCTACCCCCGGAAGAGGTAAAGAGATCCATACTTCCTAAATCGAAATAGCGCAAACTGCCAGAAAGTGTTTGTTTGTCGTCGAGCTGATGATATCCGCACAGGTATGCAAGGCTCATGTCTTTGACCAGGGTGTAAAGCCACGGTGTATAGGAAAGGGCTATACCTGTGCTGCTTTCACAAAATACGTATTTGGCAGGATTCCAAAATTGGGAGTTAATATCGGGGCTGATTGAGACTCCGGCATCACCCATGGCTCCCCCCCTCGAATCCGGATCGATGGAGAGGAATGGTACGGCGGAACTAACTACGTTAGAACCCGTAGTCGACACTTTATCAGCTCCGTATGTAATGCTTGCCAAAAGAAATAATAAAAAAGTTACAACTGAAATTTTACGTATCATATCAAAATTTTTACAATAGACTGTTAAGAGTTTTCAAAAATAGAATAACGGATCAAATAATTACTTATTGTATCAATTTTTTAATTCTTCAAATTGAGAAGGAGCCTTCCTACCCCTGTGGCACTTAATCCTTCCTGGTTTTTCAGGGTTACACGATATACCAGCATTTGGTTGCTGTATAGCGGAATGCTCGATTCATACACATTCCATCGAACCGCCATGTCGGTGGTTTTATTCGAACTGATTGTCTCTTCAACCTGGTCGATTCGTTGACCGGCTAAATTGTAAATGTCGATTGTTACATCAAACGTCTCACCGGGTAAATTGTGGGTGATGTCAAAATCGGTATAAACGGATACCGGGTTCGGAACGGGTTGAACTTTTGTAATTTTAAACCCATCTTCCACAATAAAGTAGATCTCTTTCTCGGTTGAGTTGTTTTGGATGTCCCAAACCTTGACCCAAATTTTGTGTTTTCCGGGTGTGAGATTGGAAATTGGATAGATGATTTTACCTCGCTGGTAGCTGTTTTGTTCCGATGAATAGAATTCGTTCAGAACAATCTGATTGGTATAATCGCTGTCGAGAACTGCCACCAAATCGTGGCCAATGCCTGTTCCAACGGTGTTTATGCCACTCTCGTCGAATAAATTTACCAGCAAAAGAACATTGGAAGAGACTTTGTCGTACGATTTAAAGTTTTCATTGTTGATGTATAGCCCCATTTCCGGAGCATTGTTGTCGATTACCGGATTGGCGCTCGATCCTCCAATATTGAAATGAGTTGTTGATCCATTGCCATCATCTTCGCCGTTTGATGTGTAATAGAGTATTCTTCCCTGGCCAACATTATAGGAAATATCTTTTGGAACGATGAAAGAGAGTTCAAATTCACCGTTGGTGACCGATGCCGAACCTTTATAAATGACATTGTTTTGCACCGGGTATTTATAGGAACCGTCGCCATCGTTGTTCAGTGTTTCAACGGTATCAGGTTTGTCATAAATGGTTGTGGTAATATCGCCGTTAAAGTTTGACCGTAAAGAGCCATTATTATCAACAACTTCCCCTTTTATGGTCACTTTGTCGAGTGCGCCAATGGTTATTTCTGTTGTATCGATACCTGCGTTGTTGATGGTTTTCGTCACTACTTTGTATTTGGGAAATGAAAGGCGCAGAGCAGGGTCGGCTAAGAGTGAAAAGTTGAATTTGTTGGTGTCGTTGGTTGAATTCTTTGCATTTTTCATCACATCACCCAACCGCAATTTATCCTCGTTTTCGTCGAGTTTGAAAATGTTGGAAAAGAAGTTTTTGGATAAGTTTTGGTTGTTGCTTGAGTAAACCATCCTGGTTGTTGTAAACAGTCCGATGCCACCCCCGTTGGGGTTTAATAGAACTTGTTCGCCGGCAGAAACGTCATCGCCATCGAAACGTCCAAATTCACAGGTCGCCGTTACAAACAGGGGAAGCGCCCGGCTGTTGTTCCATTTCAGGATGTCGTTTATTTCCAGCACTTTCTCGTTGGCAAGGTATTTGGGGTTTGCATGGCCAATATAGTTGAAAATAAGTGCCCCATCGTTTATGCTTTGGTTGATATCCGTGGTTACATCGGGGAAACTGTTTCCTCCCGAGGTAGATATCTGTTGATACGAATCGAAATAAATCTTTTTGGTATAAAATCCGTTGTATTTTTGGTTAATAAGGTTGTTGAGCTCTTCTGAATTGGACATGAATCCACTGCCTCCATTGTCGTAATCGTCGGCAGCAAAACAAATAATGTTTCGCCATTCTCCCAGTGATTGAACCGATGAATACGTTTTAATTTTGTTGATTATATTTTCGGCTTCGTTGGTTGTTGCGCAGGGGATCCGGCCAATCCCAATATCCATTAATCCTCTCGATTCGCCTTCGTTTTCGTCGAGCAAACTGTAAAAATCGTCCATTACATACGAATAAGTTTTGATTGTGGAATTGTCCGATTGATATGTTGGGACGAAATTGTTTTTTGTTCCATCAAAATGGCGGTTATCGTACGAACCGTCGCCCATCAGTAGCGCATATCGCAAAGGGGTAGCCGAGTTTTCGTTCTGTGAGTAGAAAAACCGGAACATGTTCCTGATCCCGGAAACATCGGGCAATCCCGATG
>DAOQAB010000045.1:0-12193 GCA_035353695.1 Prolixibacteraceae bacterium | reverse complement strand
GAGTAGAAAAACCGGAACATGTTCCTGATCCCGGAAACATCGGGCAATCCCGATGAAAATTCATTGTATATCTCATTGGTGGTCAATACCAGAACACTTAGGTTGTCTGTTTGTCGATGATATTCTGCCAGGCTTTTCGATTGTTCCAGAAATTTGGGGTGGGTTACAATAATCATTTCGTAGGAAGGTAACCCGTGGATGTTTTGGTTCTGAACTTTTCCACTAAGAGATGGTTCAGAGAAAGATCCGTTAACCGGGTCAAAAAGGATATATTCTTTCAACGAACGGCCGTTGTCGGTAAACGAAACAATGTTGGACTCGGTGTTTGTGATCATTTGTTTCGGGTTTAAAGGATTGGTAATATCCCATAAAACCGTGTTTTTGTTGCTTGTCGAAATATTATACTTTACGGTTTCGTACAGTATCGATTCCGGCGATCTGAATTGAAGTTGAGAGCCGCTGAACACCAACGAGGAGGGGACATTGAAGGACAGGTAATCGAGCCACGATGTTCCGCTTTCACCTGCATAGTTGAAAACTACCGTCGTATTTTCCCTGGAAGGGAAAAGAATATTTTCTTCCTGAATATCGGCATATTCCGAGTCATCCGATTCATATACCGGGTTGTAACTGATTGTGTCAGAAAAGGAGTCATTGATTTTTATAACCGAATAGGCAGAGCTGGAACACTTGCTGGCACACGCAATTGTAAGCGTTGCTTTCTTATTGGTTAATGCACTTGGGAAGGTGAAACTATTGGTTTGCCTCGAGTTTGAAACAATGATATCGCTGAACCATCTTCTGCCTGATAAAATCAAATTGATATTTTCCTTCTCATATAGCCCCAAAGCAGTATAGCTATTTAATATTGTATCGGGTGTTGTACTTACATTCTCTTCCACCGCAGGAGCATCGGAAAGGTTTGCATCGGAAGAAAGGAAAAAATAGGTTGAATCGCTGTAAAGATTGAGTGTATGCACGAATATACCGCTCAGGCTATCGTATTTCCACTGGGTTGGACCCGTCGAGAAGAAGAAGATACAATCGTTGCCGTTTTTGTCTTTTGAATGAAGTACCGGAATTTTGGTCAGGTCATCGGGATAATCAACATTGTTCATTTTTGGAAGCATATAACCACCGTTGGAATATACCGCCACGTTTGAAGGGGTTGAGATTCCCCACTCTTTCAGCTTTGTATAGGCTATCTTTTGAATTCCTGCCGTTGTTGAGGCCAGTTTGATCCAGGAGCCCGAAGCCAGTACCGACTGGCTGGAATATGTTTTTACTGATTTGAGTGATGGTGATCCCTTTTTTATTTCAACATTGAAACTTTTTGCCCGATAAAAAATATCACCTTCTTTTCTTAATGGATCAATAGATGCTTCAATGGTTTGTTTACCAGCGGCAAAAAAGAGGGTTGCCGTATTGGATAACGGCCGGAGTGTTTGGCCCTTTAACCGGTTTATTTCACTCGTATCGGTTATAGGTACCCATAAAATGTCGGCAATAGTAAGGGTCGAATTTTTTAAATTGCTTGTTGGTTGTATCTGAACCCAAAAAGGGATATGCGATTGAAAGTTCCCGGATTCTTTTTTATAGGAATCCCAATCAACAACCTGCTCGATCTTTTCAGCATAAATGGCCAGAGAAACAAGAAGTAAAAATGAAAAAGCGGAAAAAAATTTCATCATTTGCATAGTTTCATTAAAAAACGAATCCAAATATAATTTATTATGGCTTTGATATTTTTTTGGCTAAGTTTAAAATAAGTTGTTGTAAAAGTCGTTTTTCAAGTGGTGGTTTGAGGCAAATTCAATTTAAAACTTAATTTTGTGCTTTGAATTAGATCAAATTGTCAACTTTTATTGAGTTAAAGAAACCGCTTTTATGCAATAAGTATTTATCATTTTAGTTATATTTGTTGCAAAACATTGTAATAATTTGGAAGATGAGACAAATTTCATTGTTACTGATATTGTTTATTTTGGTTTTCGCCGGTTGTAAAGAGTCAAAAAAGAGCAGTCCATCGAGCTCACTTTTGCGTTCTGGCGGATCGCCCTCAAGAACAACCGGATGGAAATCAGATGATATGCAAGTCTTTGGTTTTACCGATCCGAAGTATATTGAACAGCAAACGGGACCAGGGCTGTCTTTGGTTCAAGGAGGTACATTCATTATGGGGCGTATCGATGAAGATGTGATGCGCGATTGGGATAACCAGCCAAGAAGAGTGACAATTGCTTCTTTCTACATGGACGAAACCGAGGTGACCAATTATGATTACCGGCAATACCTCTCTTGGTTGTTGCATGTATATCCCGACAAACCCGAAGTCTATCAGAACGCATTACCCGACACCCTCGTTTGGCGAAAAGAATTAGCTTATAATGAACCTTGGGTTAGCAATTACCTGAGGCATCCATCATACAGTAATTATCCGGTGGTTGGTGTTAGCTGGATTAAAGCAACCAATTATTGCAAGTGGAGAACCGACAGGGTTAATGAATATATCCTGGTTGAAAACGGTTTCCTTTCTCTCGATTCTGCCCAGAAGGATGGTGGAGTCTTTACCACTGAGGGGTATTTAATGAACCATTATCAGGGTGTACCTGGAAGCAGCAACGAAAGAGTCCGTTGGGAAAATGGATTGTTGTTGCCCAATTACCGGCTCCCGACCGAAGCGGAATGGGAATATGCTGCGCTTGGTTTGATTGGTGAAGCCGATGGCGAGTTACTGCAACAACGCAGAATGTATCCTTGGACAGGTACTTATATCCGTCAGGATGATAAAACCAGTAAAGGAACAATGAGGGCTAACTACACCAGAGGCCGTGGTGACCTGATGGGGATGGCCGGTGCACTGAATGATGCAGCCGATATTTCGGCAGATGTCTTTTCGTTTAGTCCCAATGACTATGGTTTATATTGTATGGCCGGTAACGTGAATGAATGGGTTGCCGATGTTTATCGTCCTCAATCATCGCTTGATGTTGAAGAGTTCCAGCCATTCCGGGGTAATGTGATTACTGAATACCGGAAGGATGCGAATGGTCAGGTATTGTTTGACCAATATGGACAACCGGTTGCTGATACGGTTTCTGATTATCGAAATTATGTTGACGGGGATTATCGTTCGGTTGCTGATAACAACTGGTTAGTGAATAAGCCAGACTCAATGAAGTATTCGTCACTTTTGACGAAAAAAATGTACATTCAAAGTACCAACAAAGGGGTAATTAATTCGACGGTAACTGACCACGAACGGGTATATAAAGGTGGTTCATGGAAAGATCGTGCATATTGGCTCAATCCAGGTTCCAGAAGGCATCTTGACGAAAGAGAATCTGCTGATGACCTCGGCTTCAGATGTGCAATGACCCGCTTGGGTCCACCGGTACAGAATCAAACATCTAAAAGATAAAAAGTGAATCCTGCTCTATGAAAGCAGGATTTTTTTTAAAACAACTTTTTCAAAATGGCTGCAATAGAATATATATACCAACTGTTTTTAAAAACACAGAGAGTTTTTACCGATAGCAGGCAGACCGAAAATGGAGGGATCTTTTTTGCTCTGAAAGGGGATTCTTTTGATGGAAACGACTATGTCGAAAAAGCATTGGCCGATGGCGCCAGTTATGCCGTCTCTGATCGGAAAGATTTCGAGGGAAATGATCGGGTGATCGTTGTGGATGATGTGTTGTCAACCCTGCAGGAACTTGCCAATTTTCACCGGAAGCAATTGAAAATACCTGTTTTGGCGATCACCGGAACGAATGGGAAAACCACAACCAAGGAATTGATAACCCATGTTTTAAAGCAGAAATACAATGTGCTTTCTACTACCGGAAACCTGAACAACCATATTGGCGTACCATTGACTTTGTTAGGTATTCGTGCCGATCACGAAATCGCGGTGGTTGAAATGGGCGCCAACCATCCCGGTGAAATTGAATTTTTGTGTTCGATTGCCGAACCCGATTATGGGATTATCACAAATGTTGGGATGGCTCATCTTGAGGGTTTTGGCTCTTTTGACGGGGTGAAGAGAACAAAAGGAGAATTGTACCAATCGATAGCTAATTCGGGGAAAGGAATTTTCATCAATAGTGGGAATGAACATTTGCTTTCGATGGCTCCCGGTTCGGTCGAGAAGTTCACTTATTCGGTTTCTGGTAGGGAAGCTCAACTTACTGGCGAAGTGGTCAACTGTGATTTATGGTTGGTTTGCCGGGTACTTTTCCCCAAAGGTTGGCTTTACATAAAAACCAATCTGACTGGTGTCTATAATTTGGAAAACGTATTGGCAGCCTGCCGCATTGGGTTGTTTTTTGGTATTGATCCAATTCTGATACAGAAAGGAATAGAAAGCTATATGCCTTCCAATAACCGTTCGCAGGTGTTACAGGCTGGAGGATCGAAAATTATATCCGATTGTTACAATGCCAACCCTTCGAGTATGGAAGCTTCGATCCGGAATTTCATGCAATTGGAACAAAAAAATAAAACCTTGATTCTGGGCGATATGCTTGAACTGGGTGAAGATTCGGAAAGGGAGCACCAGAAAATTGTTGAATTGGTATATGATGCTGGTTTTGAGAATGTCTATTGGGTCGGTGCTAATTTTCAGAAGGCCGATATGCCAGCCGAAGCAAAAAAATTTAAGGATGCTGACGAACTGCTTTCTTCGATAAAACCCGAAGATCTGGCTGACCGGTTTATCCTGATCAAAGGATCGCGGGGAATAAAGCTGGAAAAAGTATTGGAGCTGTTAAAATAGAAAAGCCCCGGTTAAGGGGCTTTTCGGATTTTCCTTTTACTCTTTAGTAACTCCCAATACCTCTTTAAATGCTTGTTCGAATGTCTCTTTGGGCAAGGCACCCATCGCCATTTGAGGTTTCCCGTCTTTCGGGATAAAAAGTAGCGATGGAATGCTTTGAATACCAAACATGGAGGCAAGCTCATTCTGATCTTCAGTATCCACTTTGTAAATGTTCAATTTATCGCCATACTCTTTCTGAAGCTGTTCCAATATGGGAGCAACCATTTTGCATGGACCACACCAATCGGCATAAAAGTCGATTAAACAAGGTTTGTCACCTTCAAATTTCCAGTCTTTGTTGGTCTCAAAATTGAAAACCTTAGCTTTGAATGTATCAATTGTCAAATGTTCTAACATACTATTTCATTTTTAATTGTTTCTGATTTTAATAAACAACTCTCGGTTCTTTAAGTTTACAAGACAAAGGTACTGTGGCATGAAAGTTTTTTCTGTTACTTTTGTCACACACTCGTTAAGATTTTAATTCCCGTTGTAGAATGGCTGATTTTTCACGATTTGTTGATACGAAAATTTTTCATGCCGTTGCCGAACAGGCAAATAATTTAGGGCTTGAAACTTATGTAATTGGAGGATATGTTCGAGATTTGTTGCTTGAACGGCCTTCAAAAGATATTGATTTTGTGACAATTGGTGATGGGATTGTGCTAGCGAAGGAAGTTGCCAAAAGTCTGAATCCGAAGTTGAAAGTTAATGTTTTCAAAAATTTTGGTACGGCTCAGTTCAATTTTAACGGCTGTGACCTGGAGTTTGTGGGGGCCCGCAAAGAGTCCTATTCCCGCGATTCACGCAAGCCAACTGTTGCGAGTGGCACCATCGAAGATGATCAGAATCGGCGCGATTTTACCATTAATGCAATGGCAATCAGCTTGAATCGAACGAATTATGGCGAGCTGGTTGATCCATTCAACGGGTTAACTCATCTGAAGGAGAAGTTGATAAAGACACCGCTCAATCCCGATATCACGTTCGATGACGATCCTTTGCGAATGATGAGGGCGATCAGGTTTGCTACTCAGTTGAATTTTCGGATTGATGATCAAACCTTTGAGGCAATTACCCGGAACAGAGACCGGTTGGATATTCTTTCAAAAGAGAGGATTGTCGACGAACTCAACAAAATCATGCTTTCACCGAAACCGTCGGTCGGTTTTAAACTGATGGACAAGGCCGGAATCCTTGAGATCATACTGCCCGAAATTGCCCGATTGAAAGGTGTAACCGTAGTCGGAGGGGTAGGGCATAAAGATAATTTCTACCATACCCTGGCCGTTGTCGATCAACTATCGGAAAAATCAGAGGATTTGTGGTTGCGCTGGGCGGCCTTGTTTCACGATGTGGCGAAGCCATTGACCAAGAAGTTCGTGGAGAGTCAGGGATGGACCTTTTATGGGCACAATTATCTGGGGGCGAAGATGATCCCTGGAATTTTTAAGCGGATGAAACTTCCTTTGAATGAAAAGATGAAGTTTGTTCAAAAGATGGTGAACCTTCACATGCGGCCCATCGTTTTGTCGGAAGACGAAGTGACCGATTCGGCAGTGAGAAGATTGCTTTTTGAAGCTGGCGACGACATCGATCTGCTGATGACCCTTTGCGAAGCCGATATAACTTCCAAAAACGAAGAGAAAGTAAATATCTACCTGAAAAATTTTCAACTGGTACGTCAAAAGCTGAAAGATATCGAAGAACGTGATGCCATTCGTAATTTCCAGCCTCCGGTAACCGGGGAGCTGATTATGGAGACCTATAATCTATCGCCTTGCAAGGAAGTTGGAATAATAAAAAATGCCATCAAAGAAGCGATTCTCGATGGCGAAATCCATAATAACTTCGACGAAGCATTTAACCTGATGCTAAAAATAGGGGATGAACTGAACCTGAAAAGAGTTCTGTAGTGTTATCCTCTTGCATCTTTACCAGCAATTAAAAGCCTGCCAGTTTGCAGATCAATGCCGGGATGTCGGTGTTTTTGTGAAATCCTCTGAAATATTCGGCACCAGGGCCAAAGGCAAAAATTGGAACCAATGTACCTGTGTGATCATCGATGGTGAAGTTTCCTTTGATATTCCCGTTTTTGAAATTGCCGTTTTCAATCGCAAAACCACCTGTTTCGTGATCGGCGGTTACAATGATCAGCGTTTCTTTGTTTTTCGAAGCAAACTCGAGTGCTTCACCAATCGCCTGGTCAAAGTCGAGCATTTCGGTGGCAATGTAGCTGGTGTTGTTTTGATGTCCACCCCAGTCAATTTGTGATCCTTCAACCATCAAAAAGAAACCGTCCGGATCGTTGCTTAAAATATTGATAGCAGTTTTGGTCGCGGTGGGCAAAACATTTCCACGGCCTTCGACCATCGACTTGTTGTGACCTTCGGAAGTAAATCCGGCTAATTTTCCACTTTTAATTTTTGAAATGGAATCAATGCCAACAACTACTTGAAAACCTTTCTTTTTTAGTTGAAGAGTGAGATCGACACCGTCTTTACGGGCATTGAAATTTTTCAAACCGCCGCCAATAAAGACATCGATGTTTGTTTTTAGAAAGTCGGAAGCGATTTCTTCATACCAGTCACGATTAGGCTCATGAGCGACAAAAGAAGCCGGCGTGGCATGAGTAATGGCCGATGTTGAAATAACGCCCGTTGCAAAACCTTTTAATTCCGCTTTTTCTCTGATATTCTGAATGGCGACAGAGTCGGTGTCAACACCAATTGCCCCATTATAAGTCCTTTGTCCGGTTGATAATGCGGTTCCACCGGCACCGGAATCGGTAACAAAATCAGATGCCGATTGTGTTTCGGAGAAACCAATGTTGGTAAAATTTTTCAAAAACAAATCACCTCCGTTGGCAACGATCCCCGAAAACACTTGCGTAACTCCCATTCCATCGCCAATCATGAGAATGATGTTTTTGGGCATTTTATTTTTTGTAGACTCCGTATAGTGTTTTACAGGAAGGCTTTTCCCTCCGTTATAAACTTTTAAATCCTGATTGCTTTTGATTTTGTAATCGTCCTGAGCATTGGATATGAACGCTAAAAAGCAAATGAAAACAAGAAGTGCAATTTTCTTCATCATCGTGATTGAAATATTTTCGTTAAAATTAGCATATAAATTGAGAAATGACAGGGATTAACTGCGAAGAACCGCGTGTTTTAAATTTTCTTCCATATTGAAATCCTGGTTGAGTTGATAGCTGACCGGTATTTCTTCGAAATGGCCTTCGATGCAATGAAACAGAAGCATTTCTGCCAGAATGGTTTCAGCATGGTTGCGGTTTATCTGGGCAATCTTCGTGAATTTTGAAAGGGTGATTGAAGGGTTTTCGTTTAGATAATCAATAAGTTTTCGTCTTGGTTCATCAAACTTGAAGAGAATTCCCTGTCGGTTACGCTGGAGTTTCCATGATTTTAACAGAACCGTGTTTGCCAATATGTTCTCATCTTTTTTCCGGATCAGCGCAATCCATTTGCCATCGTCATCCTGTGCATAATGAGGTTTTAACTGGCTTGGCTCAATTTGAACTTCCAGTACCTGCTTCCCATCCACATCCCATTGCTGGGTGGTAAATTCTATTTGGGGTTTACTGTAAATTTTTGCGGCAGCTTCGACCATGTAATACTCTTCATCCGATCTTACCCCGATAATTTTCCCGTTATCTTTCACGCCAATAAGCAACCGTCCCCCGTCGGTATTGGCAAAAGCAACCAGCGATTTTGCTATTTTCCGGGAATCGTTAATGCAGTATTTGAAATCCTGGGTCTGATGTTCCCCCTGGGCAATCAATTTGTATACAGGATTGACAGCTAATTTCATGGATGTTCCTTTCATCGGTTGCTTAAATGACTTCGGCTACCACAAACGTGCTTCCACCAACAAAGATCAGATCATCTTCTTTTGCATTTGAAGTTGCGGTTTCCAAGGCTTCTTTAACGGTGGAATAGGTTTCTCCTTTCAGATGGAACAACGCGGCTGTTTCCTGAAGGGTTTTCTCATCCAGCGCCCGTTCTACCGATGCTTTGGTAAAGTAATAGATGGCATCGTCGGGCAAAAGAGGAAGTACCGAACGAATGTCTTTGTCGTTCACCATCCCAAAAATGATATGGAGCTGTTTATAGGGCTCTTTTTTAAGTTGTTCGGTTACGTAGCGGAGACCAGCCTCATTATGGCCCGTGTCACAAATGGTTCTTGGATTTTTGCGTATTTCCTGCCAGCGACCCATGATGCCGGTAAGGGACATGACATTTTTCAACCCGGTCCGAATTGCATTATCGTCGATGCTGAACCCTTTTTGTTTTGCAATTTGAATTGCGGCTAAGATCGTTGCCAGGTTTTTTTGCTGATAAATCCCTTTCAGGTCGAGTTCCAGTTGATCGGGGAGCGTAAAACTGGCCGATGAAACGGAATATTGGCCATTGATTCTTTCCTGAACAGTTATTATCTGATCGGCAAAAAAGATCGGTGCTTTTTTTTCGGCAGCAATTTTATGGAAGACGGGTTCGGTTTCCGGCTGGGTTTCTCCGATCACAACCGGGATATTTTTTTTGATGATCCCGGCTTTTTCGAAAGCGATTTTTTCGAGGGTGTTACCCAGAATAGCCGTATGGTCGAAGCTGATGTTGGTAATGACTGAAAATTCGGGGGTTATAATGTTTGTTGAATCGAGTCTTCCACCCAAACCAACTTCGATTACCGCTACATCCACCTTCATTTCGCTGAAGTATTTGAAAGCCATACAAGTTGCTAGTTCAAAAAAGGATGCTTGAATTTGTGACGTTTTACTTTGCTCGATGTAGCTTTGAACAAATTCAATCACCGTCTCTTCAGAAATCATTTCGCCGTTAACCCGAATCCTTTCCCTGAAATCTTTGAGATGGGGAGAAGTATAAAGGCCTGTTTTATATCCCGCGCTTTGTAAAATTGCGGCCAGCGTGTGCGATACCGAGCCCTTGCCATTGGTCCCGGCAACATGAATGGTTTTATAATTCTGGTGCGGATGCCCGTATGTCTTATCGAGCCAAAGCGTGTTGTCCAGGTTGTTCTTCAAGGCAGCAGGTCCCACCCGGTGAAACATGGGTAAATTTTCGATCAGATAAATTAAGGTTTCCTGATAGTTCATTTTATTAACAAAATGCTGTTATAAAAATCATTGAAAACGGTTGTTTTTCAAAAACTAAATGCCCTTATTTTTCTTAAATTTAGGAACAGTTTGTAATTAGCCTCTGCTCTGCAAAGAACCTGAAAATTTTATAAAAATGGCAATTAAACGCTCAAAAATTTTCGTCATCGACACAAATGTGATTCTTCACGATCATCAGTGCATTTTCAATTTTGAAGAGAACGATGTGGTCATTCCAATTACCGTGCTTGAAGAACTCGATAAGTTTAAACGGGGTAGCGATCAGCTTAACTATCAGGCGCGGGAATTTGTCCGGCTCCTCGACGATCTGGTAAAGGATGATCTGTTTAACGGAGGATTGCCACTGGGATCCAAAAAGGGAAAGTTGAAAATCGAAACCGGAAAGAATTTTTCAGAAAAGCTGAAAGCTTCTTTTCGTGAGGATATTGCCGACCACCGTATTCTTGCCATCACCGAGTATATTAAGGAGAATAATCCGAAGCAGAAGGTCGTGTTGATTACCAAAGATATAAACCTGCGGATGAAGGCCAAGTCGTTGGGGCTTGATGCTGAGGATTATAAAAATGACAAAGTTACCAATACCGAGATTTTCGATCGGGGAGTGACCATTCGGGATCGTTTTAGCGACCTGCTTATTGCCAAATTGTATGAAGAGCGGTTTTTGCCGTTGGCCGATGTGAGTTTTGAGAAAGATCCGTATGCCAACGATTATTTTATTTTTAAAGGAGACAATGCTTCTGCATTGGTTCGTTACGATGCGGCTTCCAAACGTTTTGAAAGGGTCGATAAAAAGCCGGCTTACGGGATTAAACCACGGAATGCCGAACAAACCTTTTTATTGAATGCACTATTGAATCCCGATATTAAACTGGTAGCTGTTACAGGGAAAGCTGGAACCGGAAAAACATTGTTGGCACTGGCCGCTGCTTTGGCTCAAAATGATATTTATGAACAAATTTTGTTGTCGCGCCCGATTGTTGCATTGAGCAACCGCGATATTGGCTTTCTTCCTGGCGATGTGGATGAAAAGATCCGTCCCTATATGCAGCCCCTTTACGATAACCTTACCGTGATTAAGCATTGTTACAATCCCCGGAGTGTGGAGTACACCCGCATTGATGAGATGGAAAAAGAGGAACGGTTGATTATTGCCGCTCTGGCTTATATTCGGGGCCGAAGTTTGTCGAATTCCTATTTTATTATTGATGAAGCTCAGAACCTTACTCCGCACGAAGTGAAAACAGTCATTACCCGGGCGGGCGAAGGAACAAAGATGGTTTTCACCGGCGATCTTCATCAAATTGACTCTCCATATCTCGATCAGCAGTCGAATGGTTTGGCTTATTTGTCCGACCGAATGAAGGGGCAAGAGATATTCGCTCATGTCAATCTGGTAAAAGGCGAACGAAGCTACCTGGCCGAATTGGCGAGTGACTTGTTGTAATTGAATAATTTAATGGTATTAGTAACATTCATATTTGTTTGTTATTTATTCTAACTTTATCTTCAATAAAATAACGGAAGATGAAATCTATAACGATCCTATTTTTCCTCCTATTTCTAACATCCCATTGGGTGAAAGCACAGGAATTTGAATTCCTAATATTTTTTGAGGATAATGCAGGGAATAGAGACAGCCTGCGGTTTGGATATGATAAATCAGCTACTGATTCTATCGATGAACAATTTGGTGAAAGAAACATTATTGATTCAACCCTTAATAATAATCTCGATGTTCGGTTTTCTGATTTTTTACAAAATACATACAAACAGCTTATTCCTTTGTCTTTTCAAACCAAAAAGCAAATTACGGTTAAAGATAATTATGGCTATTGGTCAACAGTTTCTACAATTGAAATTAAATGTAAAAACTGGCCTGTAACTGCTAGTTGGGATCCTTCATTATTCGAAGATGAAAAATTTAATGGTAGCCTATTCTCATCGTGGTATCCGGGTGGTTGGTTCGACTGTAGTAGTGGGTATAGTAATTTGTCTGTGGTCTTTTTAAAAGATCAAGACGAAGTGGTCTTTACAAAAAACTACGCTGATGGTTATGTAGATGAATATGAGGATTATGGGAATAAGACTAGCTATTTAAATGCTTATGGGGATTCAATTTCTCTTTACTGGATTGTTCTTGCTAACTCCTCAATTGTTGGACTAAGAGAAAAAGAAAATGAACAATTAAAATTATTTCCTAACCCTGCAAACGATTG
>DAOQAB010000044.1:0-26483 GCA_035353695.1 Prolixibacteraceae bacterium | reverse complement strand
CCAACACCACCAATATCGATCGGAACAAAAACAATGCCGCCTAATCAATCACTCTTTCCCGAGTAATTGACCTATAGCTGCATCAATCTTATCAAAGTTGAAGCAACGGATAACCTGCTGCATTTTATCAGCGATCTCCTTATTGCACAAGTTACCAATACTTCCCTCGTGGGTGTGTTTTATCTTTTTGACCGGGATAAAACTTCCTTCCATGATTTTTTGCCCCACATGTTTGTACGCATCCCGGAAAGGAACCCCTTCGTTAACCATCTTATTCACCTCTTCAACGCTAAAAATATAATCGTACTTTCTATCGTCGAGGATTTTGTCGTTTATTTTCAGATACGAGATGGCATATGCCGCAATTTTGAGGCAATCTTTTAATTCGCCAAATGCCGGAATAAAAACCTCTTTAACCACTTGCAAATCGCGGAAATAGCCACTGGGAAGGTTATTCACCATCAAGGTAATTTCATTGGGCAACGACTGAAGTTTGTTGCAATGTGACCTCAAAAGTTCAAAAACATCGGGGTTTTTCTTATGCGGCATAATGCTCGAACCGGTTGTCAGATTGTCGGGCAGCGCAACAAAACCAAAATTCTGGCTCATAAACAAGCACACGTCGTAAGCCATTTTCGAGAGGGTTGATGCAATGGATGAAATGGCAAAAGCAACACTTTTTTCTACTTTTCCGCGCCCCATCTGAGCATATACCACATTGTAATTCAGATTGTCGAAACCAAGTAAATCGGTAGTCATCTGACGGTTGAGCGGAAAACTGGAACCATAACCAGCAGCCGATCCCAATGGATTTTGATTGGAAATTTTCCAGGACGCATAAAGTTGCTGCAAATCATCGGTTAAGCTTTCGGCGTAAGCACCAAACCACAATCCAAAAGAAGAAGGCATGGCAACCTGCAAATGGGTATAGCCCGGTATCAGCACATTTTTATTCTGTTCGCTGCGTTGAATCAATTCGTTGAATAATTCTTCCGTCAGCGCAACAATTTCTTTGATTTCATTCCTGATAAATAATTTCAGGTCGAGCAGTACCTGATCGTTCCTTGAGCGGCCACTATGAATTTTCTTGCCAATGTCGCCCAATTTTCGGGTCAACAAGAGTTCCACCTGAGAATGAACATCTTCAACACCCTCTTCAATCACAAAACTACCAGTTTCAATGTCATGGTATATCTGAATTAATTCGGCCACCAACAGAGGAAGTTCTTCGTTCTTAATCAGATGGATCGAATTCAACATTTTAATGTGGGCAATTGAACCAATCACATCAAAAGGAGCCAGAAACATATCCATTTCCGGGTCTCTCCCAATCGTAAACTGTTCGATCAGACTATCAATCGGGATTCCTTTTTCCCATATCTTCTCCGGATTATTCTCTTTATTACTCATAATACATCTTCAAAACTTCCACAAAATTAGCAAAACCAACCAACGTGGAAAACAATATTCTATTTTGTTTAAAATCAAAAAATTAAATTAAAGTTCAAGGCCTTCAAGCAGCGAAATGTAGGTCTCAATCCCCTTTTCGATCTCTTCGGGATACACAAATTCGTCGGCTGTGTGAGAACGGGCCGAATCGCCAGGTCCCATTTTGACCGAGGTATAAGGCATCTGAGCCTGATCGCTCATGGTTGGCGAACCATAACAATCAATCCCCATCTTTTGGGCTTTTAATACGAACTGATGATCGAGATCGATACGCGAAGAATTCAACCTGAAAGAGCGGGCTTTAACCTCAGAGCCAATCAGTGACGTGATAATGGAAACTACCTCCTGATTGGTATAAAGCTCGTTGGTACGAATATCGACGACAAATTTGCAGGTGTCGGGGATTACATTGTGCTGGAAACCTGCTTCAATCTGCGTTACTGTCATCTTCACTTCGCCCAGCAAAGGTGAAACCTTCTCAAGCTTTAAGTTTTTTATGGTCTCGATATCTTTTATGGCCAGATAAATACTGTTAATACCTTCATTCCGTGCCGCATGGCCAGCTTTTCCTTTGGCCACACAATCAACCACCACCAATCCCTTTTCTGCAACAGCCAATTGCATTTGAGTGGGCTCTCCTACAATAGCAAAATCGACCCGTTCGAATTCGTTCACCAAAAGGGCCATGCCGTTTAAACCCGAGCTTTCTTCTTCGGCTGTTGCAGCGAAAATAAGGTTATATGGAAGGTCTTTTCGGTCAGAGAAATACAGGAACACCGCAAGTAATGACACCAAAGGTGCCCCGGCATCGTTGCTGCCCAAACCAATAATTTTTCCATCCTCCCTTGTCGCTTCAAACGGATTGTGGGTCCAGCCATCAACTGGTTTCACCGTATCGATGTGGGAATTCAAAAGGATCACCGGTTTCTTTTCGTCCCAGTAACGATTCATACACCAGGTGTTGTTTTTCAGCACGCTGAAAGGAACGCCCTGACGGGTAAAAAAGTCACGGATCACCGTAGCGGCACCTTCTTCATCACGCGAAAGAGACGGCGTTTGGATCAAACTTTCCAATAACGCGATACTATTGCGGCTTAGCTGAGTAAGAGACATAATGGATTGAATTTTAAAACGGGTTAAAATTACACATTCCAGAAACAAAATAAATGGCTATTTGCCAATCCTTAACGGGCAATTAACAGTTTCTGTGCTTTATGGATGTTTTGCGACCGTACAACGATGAAATACAATCCAGGAGGCTGAGTCGATAAATCAATCGGGTTGAGTATCGCATCGGTTTCGAACATCTTAATTGTTTGACCCGTTGAATTAACAATGGATATTAACAACGGTTCCTTCCCTGTTCCGTCAATTCGCAAATCGGCCCACCCGGTGGTTGGATTGGGATAAACAGAAACCGAAGCATTTTCAAAATTGGAAATTCCTACCCTTTTGCTAACCACAACGATCGCTGAAGCCTGAGCCGGAAAATAATTTCGGTCGCCAAGCTGGTTGAGCAACAAAGTAACTTGACCGGCACCAACAATATACAACGAATCGGAGATCACTTTGATTACTTTTTCATCCGACGACAGAATCCCAACATCCAAACCGGAAGTGGAGGTTACATCGGCAAAGATTACCTGATGATCAAACAGAATTGAATCGGGTAAATGGGAGATTATTGACTGAGATGCTTTTCCAACAAACAGATTAACCGACACCGGCATTGCCTGGTTGTATTGCTCATTCCCGGGTTGAGATGCCGTAATCAGGGCTTCACCAGCCTGGTGTATCAAGAGACTATCACCCAAAACGGTTGCCACATCAGGGTTTGATGAATTAAAGTCAATGCGAAGCCCCGATGATGTTTGGGCAGAAAGAGGCAACGATCGGACACCAAAAACCTGAGGTTCAATGGAATCAAAAACAATAAACTGATCCGCTTTCAAAACGTTGAGCGGAATCGAAATTGAAGTGGGCTCCCAATATGTATTTCCTTCCTGAATAAAGTCGATAAATGTTTCTCCCACATTCTTTATCACAACCTCCTCTGCAACGACATCTGCGACAGAGGTGTCGCGGACGGAATAGGTTACTTCAAGTCCACTCGATGATTTGCCGACAGGAATAAAGGGTGATCCATGAAAGACTTTATCACCAATAGGATCCACCTCCACTTGCTGAATTCCTTTTTTAACAAGAATAGGAATCACCACATTTTCGGCTGCATTCCATAAATTGTTGCCTTGCTGGGAAACGGTAAGAGAAACTTGTCCTACGCCTCGAATCAACAACAAATCATTTTGAATGTCAAGAATTGAAGGATTGGATGAAGCGACAGAAACATCCAGTGAAGAAGAGGAAACAAAATTCAACAGCCGGCTACCTGATCCATAATAGAGTACACGATCGGTTTCTGCAACAATTTGTTGGTTCCCCTTGCCAATGATCAGCTGTTGTACAACCGAAGTTGCCGGATCGTAGTTCTGATTGCCCTCCTGCGAAATAGTTAACGTTACCGAGCCTGTATTCCTGAAAAAGATCGTATCGTTCTCCACCCATGCGATTGCAGGATTGGAACTAACCGCCGTTAGCCCTAAATGGGAAGTAGCTTCGGCCGGAATTTTCATTTTGCCTATATCGTAAGTCGTTTCCACCTTCTCCTTGTAAAGAATGGATTGACCACTTTTCTCAATATTGACCACTTTATACAACAACGGCGAGGGTTGATAACAATCATCTCCGGGCTGAATTCCGGACACGATAATCGTCCCTGCATTTTGGATATATACCGTATCATTTGAGATGAAAATGTATTTATTCTTCGGCACGCTGTAAGTAACAGGCAAACCGGATGAGGCATTTCCGCTAAGAGTAAAATACCCTTCGGAAAAATAATGCGAAGGAACCGGATCAAGAGTCAACGTTTGAGCGGCATGACCAACAAGGTTCCATTCTCCTTCTGCCTGATTAACGGCCACGTTGGAGCCGCCACAATTTTGATCGGTCACTTTTTCTACCACACGGATCCACTTACTGCAAAAGCTTTCATCGACAAACAGTTCTTCCCGATTGGAAGAATCGATGTCTATAATCTTGCCATTTTCGTCTTTCACTTGCCAGGAATGAGAATATAAAAAGGTTCCGTCACATTCATCCAGAAGATCATTCCATGTCCCGGGCACAACAGAAACCGTCGAATTAAATACCGGAGCAACATTCAACGTTGGCTTCACCTGATTTACGGGTGGGTCATTCACGGGAACCATTGTTATATAAGCAGTAGCCAGATTACTAATATCCAGGTTATCGGAAACCTTCACCTGAACTCGTCGAACGACTTCGGGATGAGGAGAATCTTGATTATTTCTATACTCAATCGACCGCAGCACATTAGTCCATTCTTTATAAGACAACGCTTTTGAAGTTGAAATCGTCACTTTTTCTGTTCTATCTCCACTAATAGTCAGGTTTTTATTATCGGATAATACGGACAAAAACTCAGAACTTGGATCACTTGGATTGATAATTTCACAAACTAATTGGATAATAACATCGCCGTCGGCATCGATAAACACAGCATCCGAATCACAAATGAAAGTTCCCGGCATCTGCTCGGTACTGAACGTTCTGAAATCGGATCCACCAGCTCCTTTGCTGTTGTCTGAATCCAGATCGATTGAAGGCGCCGTATTTTTGGTCGTAAAACTAGCTTCATCGGAATAAGAAATCCCCACTGAATTTTCGGCAAAGACCCTGAAATAAAAAGTTCCAGGGCCAGGCAAACCGGCAAGTCCAAAAGCAAAGACACCCGGTGCCGTCCAACCCCCTTCCTGGGCAACAACCTTTCCCTCCGACGGATCGAATCCGGAAACGGTTGACCATATAACCCCCCTGCGGAAAACAAAGGAATCGTTGACTGCTGTAATGTTCCCGGTAACGGTTGCCGAAGACCGCAAAACATTACGCACACTGGCAACCGACACCGAGGCCAGAGCAGGAAGTGTTTTAAAAGAAACCATATCACCGTAAGCGACACCCTGGTTGCTTACGGCGTAGGCACAATAATAATAGGTCGTATTGGGCAATAAGCCAACTGCATGGCAGGCAAATTCATCGGTCGGTTTTGCAGCTTCCGCATACGAATTGTCGATCGTAGGTGATTGGTGTTGACTCCAGCAAACTCCCCGTGACAAAACCGTCGATTTATTATAATTCAAAATTTTTCCACACATTTTTGCCGATGTCGATGTTACCTCATCCACCCCACAGCTCTCCATTGTCGGAGGTATTCCCTTGGTTGTAAACGACCATACCGGGCTTTCGGTTGACAAATCCCCATCGTCCGAAACGATTTTCCAGTAATAAGTCGTTGTATGATCCAATGCGGAAGTGGTATAACTATTTTTAAACACCGAAGCGACTAACGAAGGATTTGGATTGGTTCCCAAATAAACTTTATATGTCAGGTCGTCGCCGTTCGGATCACCACCCGACCAACCCAATGTTGGTGTAAATAAAATATCGGTTGCTTTATTCGATGGAGATGGATTTGACGGTTCATAAGGTGCCAGATTCACACTTTCGCCTGAAATAGCAATGTCGTCGATATACATCCATTGCTGTTTGGACTGGTCATTTTTCTCCTCAACAAATAGCAAACGGACAACTTGTCCCTCATATGCGGCTAAATCGACATTATAATTTACCCAATCGGAATCATTATAGTCACCATTAAAAATTTCAACCAACGGGGTTGTACCATACTGAGGCATGATGAAAGCCTTTTGCTGATTGGAACCAGATACCGATGGAGTATATCTTTTTACCCAGAAATTCAAATCGGCATCAGCAGGCACAGTGAAGCAAAGAGATGCCGCATTGGTCGAACGGCAGGTAACCGATGGCTTTCCGAGCATCAAACTGGAGGAACCTATGTGTTGTTGTTCTGTCGAAACCGATGAAATCCCCATCACCCGGATTTCATTTGGAACAACAGATTCAAATCCCTCAACAAAAGGAGTATGGATAGACGAATTCACAATGGGTTCAATACTAAACAACGCTCCCTGAAGATAGGAATAATTCGAAGAGCCCGGAGTTAGCGAAGACAACAAAAAATTACCGTTATAACTACCACTCCAACCCCAGTTAAAGTGAAAATAATCACCGCTATATCCATCGCAAACCCAAGCATGTCCACTCGTTTTTGACGAATTGTACCCTGAATACAAGATCGGTCTTCCGGCATCAATATCCCTGCGCATTTGTTCGAGCCACTCCTGCTCGTCCCAATCGCTTTTATAGGCTTCAAATACCGTACTATTATACTTAAAATAATCCATGAAAGAGGAGCAGGCGTTTTCAAGATAAGCGCCCGATGAACCTGCCGAAAAGTTCATATCAACCGATACCGCACAATGATATCCAATTTCCTGAACTTCGGTATTCAACGACGTTACGTTGTCGGGCATCAAATTCCACAAATAGGTAGCACCAGCGAAATTCGCCGATAAGACCCCATACGAAGAGGTATAGCTGTGGCTGCCCATCCCGGACTCTGGAAATTCCCAAAATTTCATAATCTGAGCCATGGCTGTTGCCACACATCCCAGCCAGACATGACCGTTACCGGTTGTACTTTTCGAATCTTCAGGAGCCATTTCATTATAGTATCTCCCCTGGTTCCAAGTCGTCGATAAAAGGGGACCGGCTTCTGCAACCAGCAACGATTTCAGGCTTTTTTTCGGGATAATTTTTTCTCCATAAGTTTCCCATTTCCGGCTAACCACCAATGATGGCTGCAATTGAGAGACAATGGCTCTTTTAATCTTTTCATTCATTCCTCCCAACCAACCTTTTATCTGTGGAGGCATTCCTTCTAGGGTAAAGGTGGTCGTAGCCGAATAACCCAAAACAGGGTCTACCTGATGGGTTCCCGATACAATTACCCATCCCACCGGTTTAAACGAAACAATATAATATAAGGTATCTCCACCTTCCGACGCCGTTTCGATATTGAAGATATCATCCATTTCCAGAAAATTGTTTCCTCCCGAATTGATCCAATTCAATGCAATCGTCTTAGCTTCACTCTGTGGAACAGATGCCGCCTGAACAAAAGAAATCCACATCAACAATCCCCCCAAAATCAATAATCTTCTCATATATAAACAAATCTATCTTTATGTAAAATTTTCTATCTCCAGTCCAAAATAAACATTTTTATTGAGCGAGATAATTTTTTTCAGAAATTGTAATCCATCCCAATTCCTCCAAAAAACAACCTTCCACCCATACTAACCAAACCCCCAAAAACGAACAAGCAAGAAGTTATACAAACAATTTTCATTTAGCCAGACCCTTTACAGTATGATAATCGGGGACTTCTTTTAAAAAATAGTATCGTGAATTGATGAAATCGACTGAGCAACAAAGCAGTTCGATTCCATTCGTTACCAAAAGGTATGGCACCTTCAATTCCAGATTATAAGCCGCAATCTGATCAAATGTTTCCTGACTGATCCGAACATCAGGAGCTTTACATTCTACCAGCAAAACCGGCTTAGCCATTTTTGAATAGGCTACAATATCGTAACGCAAAACAAGGTTGTTAAGTTTAATACTACGCTCAACAGATAACAGATTGATCGGAAAATTTTTGAAGTAATGTAAATAATGCAGGCAATTTTGCCTGACCCACTCTTCCGAAGTCAATGCAACATACTTCTTTCGGGAGAAATCATAGACCGAATATTTCCCTCCTTCCTGCTTCAACTTAAAATTCGAAACAGGAAAGCATAGTTTTGGAAGTTGTGGTTGTGCTTGCATTTTCTCCTTTTCAATCAAAACTAACATTTTTTTTGAAACAGCTGTGGATTCAGCCTTTTCAGTTTTTTTATCATTTTCATATTTGTTGATTTTCAAAGAAGATCTTGATCCGGGTTCATTTTTCTATCTGAATTATTCTCCGAAAAATTTAACTTTGCTCCTGTAGGCTGAGCCAAAAAACGTACACAATGAAATCGAAAGAGGAAATCGTCAATAACTGGTTGCCCCGATACACCGGAGTTGAATTGGAAAAATTCGGCAAGTATATTTTGCTCACAAACTTTCAGCACTATATTGAAGTATTTGCGAAAGAATTTAATGTTCCCATCGATGGCGAAGATCGGAATATGCCCAGCGCAACAGCCAATGGATTAACCATTTTAAACTTTGGGATGGGTAGCCCCAATGCCGCTACAGTGATGGACCTGCTCAGTGCCATTGCTCCCAGAGCCGTATTGTTTCTGGGGAAATGCGGAGGGTTGAAAATTAAAAATAGTGTTGGCGACCTGATCCTACCCATTGCTGCTATCCGGCACGATGGCACCTCCGACGACTACCTTCCCCCCGAGGTTCCTGCTTTGCCTGCATTTAACCTTCAACGGGCCGTATCGAGCTGCATCAGGGACCACGGACGGGATTATTACACGGGAGTCGTCTTTACCACAAACCGACGGGTCTGGGAATACGATATCCGGTTCAAGAAATACCTGAAGAAAACCCGTGCAATGGCGGTCGATATGGAAACAGCCACCATATTTATTGCCGGCTTTGCCAATTCAATACCCACCGGAGCCCTCTTGCTTGTTTCGGATCAGCCCATGATTTCGGCCGGGGTTAAAACCGAAGCCAGCGACCAATCCGTAACCCAGCACTTTGTCAATGAACACCTTCAAATAGGAATCGATGCGATGATTCTGCTCCGTGACGATGGCCGGTCTGTTAAACACTTAAAATTTTTCGATGAATGACACATACCGAAATACTTCAAAACCTGAAAAAGAAAATCTATCATCCCATCTATGTTTTGATGGGAGAGGAACCTTATTTCATCGACCTGATCTCCGATTATATCGCTAATAATGTGCTGGAGGAAGGAGAAAGAAGTTTCAACCAAACCATTCTTTATGGGAAAGATACCACCAAAGACACCTTGCTGACCGTTGCCCGACGTTTTCCAATGATGTCGGCCTATCAGGTGGTAATTTTAAAGGAAGCCCAATATTTTAAAGATTTGGAGGACGAACTGCTTACTTATGCCGAAAGCCCGCTCAACACCACCATACTGGTAATCTGCTACAAATACAAAACACTCGATAAGAGAAAGAAATTTGTGAAGCTGGCCCAGGAAAAAGGGATTGTTTTTGACTCCCCAAAAATATATGAAAGCCAACTAATTGCCTGGATTAATAAATATTGTACCGAAAACGGATATAAAATAAGCCCGCAAGCTTCGGCTATGCTGGCCGAATACCTTGGGACCGAGATCAGTAAAGTTGCCAACGAACTGGATAAACTGATGATCCTTCTGCCGTCCGGATCGACCATTTCTCCCACCGATATTGAAAAAAACATTGGCATCAGCAAGGACTATAACATTTATGAGCTCCAGAATGCCCTCGGAGAAAGGAACATCCTGAAAGCCAACCGCATCATTAACCACTTTGGAGCCAATCCAAAGCAAAATCCGATCCAGAAAACCCTCTCTTCGCTTTACTTCTATTTTGCGAAAATTTTAAAATTTCACTTTTTACAAGACAAATCGAAAGCCAATATCACCAAAGCATTGGGTGTTTCGCCCTATTTTGTTGACGACTTTCTAAAGTCTGCGAAGAATTATTCGCCAAAGAAATTGGTTGAAATAATCTCACTACTCCGCGAAATTGATATGAAATCGAAAGGTATTGGCAATGTTTCTGCAAATGAAATCGATCTCCAGCGAGAAATGATTTACAAAATCCTTCATTAACATGATCCTCTCCATTGTTCTGATCACTTCACTCGTCTCGGTCTACGCCTTTACGAATCCTCTATTGGCCGAACAGCTAAGCCTGAAGCCTATGCTGGTTTATCACAAGTTTCATGTTCACCGCATCCTGACCCACTCGCTGGTTCATGCCGACTGGGTCCATCTGATTGTAAACATGTATGTTTTGTATGTCTTTGGTGAAGTCTGCCTGAACAACTTAGCGCTCTATTTCGGCGCCAAAGCCAATCTCTATTTTCTGGAACTATACCTTTTCAGTTTAATTGCATCGAGTTTATTGTCGGTATTTAAACATCGGGATAACCCGTATTATACGGCAATTGGTGCCTCGGGAGCAGTAATGGCCGTCGTATTTTCCACGATTTTTTTTTATCCCTGGAATAAACTTTGGTTTTTTGGAGTAATCCCGGTTCCGGGCATCTTGTTTGGAATCATATACCTGATATACAGCGTTTATATGGGCAAGAAAAACACCGACAACATTGGCCACGACGCTCACTTCACCGGTGCTCTTTTCGGATTTATCTTTCCTATCCTTATCGAACCTCAATTGGTAAGTCAATTCATCGATAAACTGTTATCACGATGAAAGAAATGGAATTTGCGTCTCTGTTTTGGTGTAACGGGGCGATCCTTTCAAAAGAGAAGAATCCGGCCGTTTTTGATTTCAATATCCTGAAAAACAGCAATATATCTGATTATTTTTACACTTCCGGCACCGAGATTCTCTTCTTTGAGCAGGTTTTTGAACGAATACAAAAATTAGTAGAGCTTTACAACATAAACTCAGCCCTGCTCGTCGACGCCAGTGGCGAATTGCTTAAGAACGAGACGAAAAGGCTGCTGATCAGAAACCGGTATTATAAAACAGCCCGCTGCTACATCCTCTTCTCTTTTTCTCCCGCATCAAAACGTCTGAACGAATTTATTTTTCTGGCTCCCGACCAACAGGTTTTTGACTCCGAAAAAAACATCAGGAAAACAATTGTTTCCAACACCTTAAAGCCTGCTGGACCTGCCATGAAGTTTTCGACAATTGAGAATGAATTCAGAAAAATTATCCGAAACGAAATGGAAGCTGAAAATGCGGACGATTGCATCATCTTAAACCACCAACAACATATCTTGGAATCGTATTTGGGGAACATTTTCCTGATTGACCAGAATGTTGTCTATACTCCATCGGCCAATTCGGGCTGTTCTCTTCAATTATTACGGGCGATTATGCTGAGTTTGTTTGAACAAATCGATTTTCAGTTCTTGGAAAAAGACGATCTCTCCGTCGAGAATATTTTTGATGCACAGGAAGTTATTATTGCCGGAGAAACAGGAGTCTATTCACTGAAAGGCATCGAATATAAACGCTATTTCGATACGACCCGAAAAAAATTGATCGCAAAAATGAGTGAGTTGGAATGGATTTAATTCATGCCCGGATTTTCAGGAAAGTTTTCCCACATCGAATATTTCCCCCCCAATTTCTTAACCATATCTTTCCACAACTGCCCTGGACTGGACATGACTATTGCAGGATTGATATCGGAAACCAGCCAGGAATCTTCATCAAGCTCTTCTTGTAGCTGATCCTTTCCCCATCCCGAATAACCGAGAAAAAAACGCACCTGATTTTTACTGGCAAAACCTGAATTAACCATCTCTTTCAATCGTTCGAAATCGCCGCCCCAATACAAATCGTCAATAATGTGGATACTTCCGGGAATGAATTCACCAAGCTTATGGATATAATACACCGACTCAATTTCGACCGGGCCCCCAATAAAAAGTTGATCATTGAATTTTGGAAATTCATCATAAAACCCTGTTATTGGGAAATCGACAGGTTTGTTCAAAATAAATCCAACCGATCCTTCCTCGTTGTGCTCGACCAAAAACACAATGGAACGGTTAAAATAACTTCCTGGCAAAAAAGGTTCAGCAATCAACACCCTCCCCTTCTGTGGAGCAACGTTGTTTGTCTTGATCTTGAATATGTCAAGGTTTAATTTCATCTCTCTATCAACAATCAACTACAATATAGGAATTTATAGAAATAAAACAAACTGATTTTCAAAGAATGAAAAAAAAAGGAGACTATTTTAATTCCAAATCGTACGAAATTCCCGCTTCAACATATTCTGCTTTTATATAATGTGCTTTAATGTTAAGCAACACCCTGAAATTTCGCCAAAAATAATAACCAAAGCCAATGCGTTCATAGTAAAATTTATCCGTCGGTTGATTCTTTAAATAAACTCCCAATTGAGAAAGAATGGTAAACCGGTCAATCAGAAACTCGTGCGAAACATGAACGCTCATCGTCATTAAATCAGCCATCGGATATTTTTCATTTAAAGACACCCCTTTTAATACTTCATTATAAGCCACCTCGGCCCCCGCTCCTACTCTCCTTTTATAACCGGATCGATAAAAAACGGAAGAAGAAATCGACACCTCATGGTAAGAAGGCGTTGGGGCATAAAGTTTCTTGGTTCCCCCACTAAGGTTCGTCACCAACGAGAAACCTCGTTCATAGGACGGTTTGGGCCTATCCCGGATATAAGCTGGTGGTTCATTCAAATATCGTATCCCAAATTTCATTGACGGAATATTCAACCCAATATTGGGCCATCCCAACGCTCCGTTTGAATAATGGGTAATCCCTTCACTTACAAAAAAATCGACCTGTGGAGAAAGGTGAACCGATTGTTCCAGATAGAGTCCAAAAAAGGCATTGAGAGACGAACCCGTTGAAAAATTATCAGGATTGGTTAATTTATTGTAAGGATTTATTCCGTAAGAAAGCCCAAAATCAACTTCCAGATCAATTCGAAACCAGGAAGCCGTAATCTGAGGAAAATTGGTAAAGAAATAGGCGGCAACCGGTTCGCCTAAAATTTCGGTTTTGAAAGTATTCCAGTTTACACCAACTCCCAGGCTGGGATATCGGAAAGCACGCTGCCAGTCTTGCTTCCCAATCGTTTGCCATCCCATTTTCAGATCAACCCCATAATAGGGATAATGCAAATTTTCGACCACCGACCGATGTGGTACATTTTTCCCCTTCCGGTAATCAATGCTGAAGAAAAAAGGGGAAACATCTGCTTGCGCAAAGCCATCAATCACAATAAAAAATGAACTCAATAAGGTGAAAATCTTTATGAAAAAAGAAGATTTCATCCGAAAATAATTTGTTTATTAAGGCCGGATGGAACTCGCATGTGAATTTTCATCCGTGGTTGTGTCGTTAGCGAACATGCTCGTTTCATAATTCTACTTTTCGATGATCACATAAACATCTTCGTTGGGCTTTTTCATCAGATATTTTTCGCGGGCAAATTTTTCGAGGGTTGAATCGGTTCTTAACGCTTTTAAGCTTGCTTTATCGGTATCAATTTTTTCCTGAAGATAGATGGCCTCCTTTTTCAGAGCCTTGTATTTCAAACGATCACGGCGAATTCTGATCCAGTTATAGTCATCAAAAAAAAGCATCCAGATCACAAAAAACAAAATGATCCCCAAATAAATTTTATTTTTATCGACAAACCGTATCAGTCTTTTTTTCATAAACCTACCCTCAGCTTAATGCTTTTCGATACAAATCTAATACAATGGATGCTAAAAACACCGAAAAACTTCGATAAGAATTATTCCTGTTTTAGAAAACAGGAAACAAAAAAAGGGCATTCTGTTCTGCGCGGAAAGAATGCCCAATCATGAAAATTATTATTTCAGCATCTACTCAACATCCGGAAGAAAATTCGGATACGAAACCATTACCGGTGGCACAAAGTTTTCTTTTATGGTCCGTATTGAAACCCAGCGCAACAAATTGAATATCGATCCAGCTTTATCATTTGTTCCGGAACCTCTTGCCCCTCCAAATGGCTGCTGGCCAACCACTGCACCGGTTGGTTTATCGTTGATATAAAAGTTGCCCGCGGCATTGCTCAACCTTTCGGTATACTTTTCAATATGGTAACGGTTTTGTGAAAAAATGGCCCCGGTCAATGCATAAATCGAAGTACGATCGAGCACATCAAGCATTTCATCTACTTTTTCATCTTCGTAAACATAAACGGTAATAACCGGCCCAAACAACTCTTCTTTCATGGTCACATAATCAGGCGTTTTTGCAAGAATAACCGTTGGTTCGATAAAATAACCGACCGATTTACTGCAATTACCGCCATAAATGACTTCTGCATCGTTGCCCACTTTTGCCTCATCGATAAATGATTTCAGTTTATCAAAAGAAGCCTCATCTATAACTGCATTGATGAAATTCGTAAAATCTTCGGGCGGTCCCATCTTAATTTGGCCAAGACGAAGCTTTGCCTCTTCCCAGAATTTTTCCCAAATACTCTTCGGAATATAGGCACGAGAAGCAGCCGAACATTTTTGACCCTGATATTCAAAAGCTCCGCGAACAAATGCGGTTGCCAACGCCGGCACATCGCAGGTATTATCGGCAAAGATGAAATCCTTTCCGCCAGTTTCACCAACAATCCTCGGATAACTTTTATAGGTTGCAATATTTTCTCCAATAGTCTTCCACATTCCCTGAAAAACTTCGGTTGATCCGGTAAAATGGATTCCGGCAAAATCAGGATGTTTGAAAAGGACATCCGCGGTTTCAGGCCCTGAAGCAAAAACAAGATTAATAACTCCGTCGGGCAACCCAGCTTCCCTGAAAATTTCCATGATCACAGCTGCCGAATAAATTGCCGTTTTCGATGGTTTCCATATACACACATTCCCCATCATTGCCGGAGCAGCCGGCAGATTCCCTGCAATCGAGGTAAAATTGAAAGGAGTTAACGCAAAAACGAACCCTTCTAATGGGCGGAATTCATTATAATTCCAGATACCAGGAGAAGATTCAGGTTGCAAGGCATAGATCTGAGTCATCACTTTAACGCCAAACCTGAAAAAATCGGCTAATTCACAGGCGGAGTCAATCTCGGCCTGAAAAGCATTCTTCGATTGCCCCAGCATGGTAGCGGCATTAATCTTTGCCCGGTAGGGCCCGGTCAGCAAATCGGCTGCTTTGAGAAAGATCGAAGCCCGATGGTGCCAGGAAAGTTCGGCCCACTCTTTTTTCGCTGCCATAGCAGCCTCTACGGCCATTTGCACATGTTCCCGATTCCCCTGATAATAATATCCCAAGGTATGATTGATGTCGTGAGGTGGGAAAATCCGGACTTTTTTATCCGAACAAACATCTCTCCCCCCAATGCACATTGGGATTACAACTTCCTGAGAACGAAGAAACTCTAACATTTTCTTCAACTCTTTCCGTTCCGGGCTCCCCGGTGCATATGACTTTACCGGTTCATTCTTCGGAATAGGTACATCAAAAAAACCTTTCGACATGATCTGTATTTTTTAATAATTGATGTACCAAATTTATGATCCAAACCTCTTTTAAAAGCTAATAAAAATCACTTTGGATTGTCATAAAAGTTGATGTTTTCTGCAATCCATCCTGTTTTGAATGATGAAAAATGAAAAATATTGTTTAGTTTTGTTAAATGAGTCCATTTAACTATTAAATGTATGAATTTTGATTCCCTATTTCAGGACTATGAAGGGGTTTTTAGTCTAACGAAACAGAGAACAAAAGTCTTATTTATCTTTTCACTGACAGGAGTTTTGACAACCGTCGTATTAACGGTTGCATTTGCTTTTAATGTAGATCATACCAAATATCTACCAGGGATTATCGTTCTGGGAAGTATGTTTACATTAAGCGCAATTCTTTTATTACAAAAGAATTACACCGCTGCTTTACGAATTGTTTACTTTCTGCCATTAGCTCTCTACTTTTTTTATATCAATCCCTATTACGCGATTTCCGGTTCCAGCAATGCAATACCGGGCTTATTATCATTCATTTATTTCGGGTTCCTCTATCTAATCGTTTTTGGTGACAAACCGATTACCGTTATCCTCTACTTTTTCGAAACCCTGCTAACCTTACTCATCACCCTCTTTTCGGCCAACCGGTTACCGGCAGATTCGACACAAACAACCGTTGGTCTGTTCCTTCCGGTACACCCCCTGATTGAATTTACAATTACCAGTGCATTGTCTTTTCTGATATTTCTGTTCTTCAACAACCTGACGACCAAAATTTCAGCAGATAAAGCCAAACTTGAAGATTTGATTAATGAATCGTTAAAACTGACTAACATTGGTGTTATGGTCCTTTCAATCAGCAGGGATGAACATGACGAAAAGTCGGGAATGAAAATTATTCAAACGAATGCTTGTTTTGAAAAGAACTTCCGAATTTCAAAATCAGAGATCCTCCAGGTTGATTATTCCGACATCTTTCCAATCATTTTCAGGGATTCTTTTAACTGGCAGGAAGTGTTTTTCCATTCCGGGAAAAATTGTTTCAACGTATATATTAAACACCTCGAAAAATCATTTCTGATTCAATCATTTTCCCCTAAAAAAGACCTAATAATCAGCACATTTACAGACACTACCGATCAATGGAATGAAACCGATCGACTTAAAAAAAGAGAGAGTCGTTTAACCAACTTGCTGGGATCGTTGCCCGATATTTTCTTCATTATCGAAAAGGATGGAACCTATATCGATTATGTCACCAATAACCCGGAGCTAATGAAATTAAGCCAAAAAGACATTATCGGTAAAACTATTTTTGATATGGGTTTCTCAAACCTCATGGCAAACCAGGTTTACTCCAGCATTCAGTATGTAATTGAAAACGATAATATTGAAACCATTGAATACGGAATGGAACTTTCGAATGGCAAGACCTTGATCTTTGAAATGCGGCTAGCTAAACTAAATGACAATCAAATTATTTCAATTGGTCGCGACATCACTTCCATAAAAGAGTATCAGCAACAATTAATCGAAGCGAAGAAAAAAACAGAAGAAGCCAGTCGGCTAAAATCTTCTTTTCTTGAGAATATCTCCCATGAAATCAGAACACCCATGAATGCCATTTTGGGATTTTCTAACATGGCAATTTCTGATTTGTATTCTGAATCCGAGAAAAGCCGGTTCCTCGACATTATCATAAAGAACGGTGAATACCTGATCGATGTAATTACCAACATCATCGACATTTCAGAGATCGAAAGCGGAACAATCTCTTTCAACCCCGACCCTTTTCTTGTAAATGAAATGTTTATGAATATTTATCAAAAATTTCAAAGCAAGATCGAGTCAATTAATCCAAACATCAAAATCAAATTATCGATAGGTAACGACTCATCCGATATTGAAATCATCAACGACAGCTATTTGATTATCAAAATCATCAATCATCTTGTCGAAAATGCTATTAAATTCACCAAAGAAGGCACAGTGACCTTTGGTTACGAATTGGAAAACAATCGGATAAAGATATTTGCCCAAGATACCGGGATTGGAATTGAGGAAAAGGATTACGAGAATATTTTTGAATTTTTCCGGCAGGTCGACAACCGGGTTTCCCGTTCCTATTCAGGCACTGGCGCCGGGTTAAAAATTGTGAAAGGTTTAACTGAAATTATTGGAAGCAACATTGAATTTAACTCCGCACCCAAAAAGGGATCGGTCTTTTATTTCTATGTCCCCCTGCAAATTAATTAAAAATCATTCAGCAGAGCCCGGTCTTTCAGTGAATTAAACTGATGATAGCCAATCAATCGATCATAACGGTCGGCAAAGCGGCCATAATAGACATACACATAATAATCGTTTTCGGTTTCAAAATGTGATCCTTCCAGGGCATTGATCTTTATCTTATTCGTTGTGAAATCTTTCCAGGCATAACAATAATTATAATATCCTTGCTTGAGCAGGATTTCCAATTCATATTGTTTCTTTTCAAAGTTCCATTTCATCTCATACGGCTTATCACATTGCCAATTGGTCAATGCCCCAAATACATATACTCCGCCACCGGCCAATACCTGATCCATTTGCAAGGTAAAATGAACAAAAAGATAATCCGCATCAACTTCCGGATGTTCCGAATCGTACATTTCTACCCGGTATAGTCCGTTTATCTCGCGGTCGTATGTATACCTTTCCTGCACTCTTAACCGATCAGGCAAAAGAGTGATATGGTATACCGGTGCGTGATAACTGACATCAGCAACCCCCTTTCCGGGAAAGTTAATCCCCCTGATTTCAAAACTCCGGTATTCGTTGTCGCCACTAAAATTGTTTTCCAGATCATAATCATACTTTAAAGCCTTGTCATCAAAATAAACCGGATCAAGGCCACTAAGTGCATTGTCGAAGCGATTGTTCTGAGTTACTACAACTTTCAGATCGGTATGGGGATCTTTAATCCTAAAATTCTCGTGAAGAATTTGAAAATCAACCTCCTGTAATTCACCACTTCGGCTTTGGTCGTAAGAACCCTTTTTAATCCGGGCTTCAATGTTCACCATAGGCTCCACCACAAAAAAACGCCACGTGATAACCGGTTCATCCGGAGCATCCTTATTAAAAACAACCAGCACATAATTTCCTGACAACTTGATGGGTATATCACGATTGGGTAACTCCAGCTGATAATTGATATACTTTACTTTTGTATTTTGAGAAAAGGCATAATCAACAAGTTGAAAATCAACAAAGGTTTCGAGGTATTCCTGCTGGCTAATTTTCGACAACTTCCAGTTTCTGTCGCAATGATAAATGGTGTAATAATAATTCGCTACTTCATCGGTTAAATCATCAAAAGTAAAATGTAGTTTCTGACCGGTGTTCAAATAAATTAATGGATTGGTTAAACTTCCTCCGTCACCATACATCTGAACGGTCTTAATACGACCGGAGTAGATTTCATCGGCAATAACTTCTGGAAGATCAATAGAATAACAGCGAACCACCAAAGAAACAAAAACAAAAAATGTTACAAACAGTTTAACCTTCATTGCTAAAAATACTTTCAAACGTAATACTTCATAAATATAGAAAAAACACGGGTCTTTACACCGAGCTTTCATTCCTGTAAACAACGGAAAAAATAGATTAAAATTGGATTAAAACAGGAAAAGCAAAATGAATAAACCAATATTGCCATTGGTTGAATCAAACATGTTGATATTTCCCCCCCCCTTTTTTGATACTTTTTTTCATTTTAACATTAATTTAATATCTAACTTAGGGGTGCGATAACAATCAACCTTAATTCTTAAATCAAATGTCTACTAATCAACTATTCCAATTCAAGAGATTATCCTATAAAATTGGTTTTCTCATTATTGTGACCGAATTCGTTGCACTATTAGCACTGGGGGTATTTTATATAAACCGGTTCACCTCCCAAATTGAAGACAGTTTAAAACAAAAGTTTCAAACGCCGGCCTATCTGATGTCGAAAGGAATGTTGCGTTACGAGACAGCTGAAGATAAAACCACGATGGAAAAGTTGGTGGGCGAAAACATCGAAGAATGTATTATCGTCGGTGCGAACGGGAAAGTATACTTTTCATTAAACCACGACTATCTGGAGAAGAGCCGCGACCAGGTATCTTTATTAACCGGATATCCCGAATTGAGGCAGGAAATAAATGAGCCTGTTTTCCGAAATGCAGAAAAGAATGGCAAAAGCTACTTTGTAACCATCAGCCCATTACGGCTCGATGACGGAAAATTTCTAGGGCATTTGTTCATTTATGCTAAAATGGAACGGATCCATGCCCAAAAAGCCTCCATCATCTTCATGTTCATTTTTGGATCGCTTCTGTGTATCATACTCACTTCGGGAGTGATTATTTTCCTTTTTAACCAATATTTTACCAAAAAGATCAATCGCACCTTAGCGATGATTACCGACATTCAAAAAGGGAAACTCTCGAAGAAAGAGCTATCCATCGATTCAGAAGATGAAATTGGATTACTCAGCACAGCGATTAATAACCTGAATGATAAACTACGGCAAATTGTATCTCGCATCATTACAGGCGCTTATAAAGTAAACGGGAGTAGCTCACAAATCAGCGATATTTCAATTAAAGTTGCCAGTGGTTCTATGCAACAGGCAACATCAGCCGAGGAAGTATCATCGGCCGTTGAAGAAATGGCTGCAGTGATTCAGGATAGCAACGAAAAAGCACGACAAACCCAGCTAATTTCCGACAAAGCAGCTTCTGGCATTAAAGAACTGATTGTAAAAGAACAGGAAAGTTTAAAATACATTCACGAAATTTCGAGAAAAATATCTATCGTAAACGACATCGCCTTCCAAACCAACATCCTTGCTTTGAATGCAGCTGTTGAGGCAGCCCGCGCAGGAGAGCAAGGCAGGGGTTTCGCAGTAGTTGCTGCGGAAGTTCGCCGGCTTGCCGAAAACAGCAGGCAAGCTGCCGATGAAATTACAAAACTCTCGGCCAAATCGGTCGCCATTACAACCAACACCCATGAGTTTATGATGCAACTCGCACCAGAAATTGAAAAAACCTCTCAACTCGTTAACGACATTTCGGTGTCGAGCAATGAGCTGAACAATGGTGCATCGCAAATAAACAGTGCAATCCAGGAACTCAATCTTGTTATCCAGCAATACACAGCAACCGCCGAAGAAATGGCCAGAAATTCGGAAATCATGAAGACCGAAGCTCTTGAACTGGAAAATAGCATTATGTTCTTCAAAATTGAAGAATAATATTCTCCAATGCGTATTCTCTTATTAATCAACAAAATTGAATTCAAAATGGAAAAAACAACCGATATACGACTCAAAAAAAGAAAAAACATATTGTTCATTCTTTTTTCCATCGCCATTCTTTTATCGGGTTGCTCAAAATTCGAAACCGACAACTCCAATGCAAAAGCGATTGATGTGGTTGGAAAAACCACCACGATCAATTTTGTCGGACACTGGCTCGGAGAAGGCGACCGAGAACATTTTGTAAGAAATTTTGCCCGGGAATATGAATTCCAACATCAGAACATTCAGATCAACCTCAAATTCCCGGAAGAAATCTATTACGACAAACTCGACCGAAAAAGCAATGAAAAATACACCGCCAAAGTCATCAAAGAAGGAATTACCGATTGGGACATCCTTCGGATAAATGGAGAATATTCTGAGGTTTTGGCCCTGTGCAATGATCCCGATTGGGCCAAAAAAAACCTCGTCGATTTTAGCCAAATCGAAGAATTCAGACAGAATACCATCCCCGAGCTGCTTACCGAAGAAGCAAAGGCTCAATGGAACGGGATAATCCCGGGCCCATGGGTAGAAGGCCAATATTGGGCTCTGTGGTGCAATAACAAGGTGGCCGAAAAAGTAGGCATTCAGGTTAAACAATTTGGTATGACTGTTGATGATTTTGTGGGGTACATCAAAGCCGTTGACCAATACAATAAAAATCACCCCGGCAATTATATCGCCCCTATTTATGAATCGTATGTTTGGAAAACCGCAATGGCAATCGCAACAAACATGTACGGTTCCCTTCTAAACGATCGGGATGAATTTCTTTCTAAAAAAGTAACAGAAAAAAGAATGGATGCCTGGGAAAAGACACTGGAAGTAATGGAATCGATATCCCAATACAAACCGTTGAAACCCGACTGGCGTACGACCGAATGGAGCACAACCACAAACTCCCTGTTGAATGAAGAATGCCTTTTTTATGTGAATGGATCGTGGATGTACAACATTTGGATGGGAATCGACAAACAAAAAACAATGAATTGTATGCCTACCGAATTCCCCGGATTCCATCCATTGAAATTCTATCCCGGAGCATACCAGGTTACCTGGGGCGTATTGAAAAACGCTCCGCATCGGGAAGAAGCCGTCAAATTCCTATTGGCATTAAACAAACCCGAGTATGCGGATGAATGGAGCAGGACAACCAAGTGCCCCACCGGAATCAAAGGCGATTTGTCGGATGTTGCCTTCGGTGCCGACCGGTTTGAAAACTTTTCGGCTTATATCCAAAAAAATTATGGGTCAAAAACTTATCGCTACTACGAAAGCAGTGTTTGGTTCCTTGATGAAAAGAACGCCAATACTTTAAACTATTTTGATGAGGTAATTGAAGGAAAAATGACAGCCAAAGAGGCGATGAGGAATATTCGGTCAAACATTAAAAGGTAAAATCGAAAACGAGTAAAATTGATTCATTCTCGTTTTTTTAATTGTGGCTAAAATCCCGCCCTTCTTTTGGGCACTCTTTTTGTAATAGTTCGCCCGGTAATAAATTATTTTGTAATTTCAATCCCTGTAAAGGTTATAAAGAATATGAAAATACAACAAATCGTTTTATTGGGCATCATTTTATTTGCGGGAATAAACAGCACCGCGCAAACACAAATATCATTCAGCAAACCCATTACAGATAATTTTATCGAATCAGAGCTCATAAAAGAAGTAACTTATATCCCTCTCCAATACGAAAAGATTGGTTCGATCTCACCCGATATGGAACTTCGGCACGAAGACGGCAATTTTTTTATTCTCGATAATAAATTCAACCAATGTGTTTATCGTTTCAACGAAGAAGGCACCCTTGTTAATACCATAGGCGGACAAAAACAGTCAACCAACGGGGACAATTTACCAATACTGAACAACCCCGTGAAATTCAATGTCAATCCCTATCTTGAACAGGTTGAAATATTTAATTTTGAAAACTCAACGCTTGAACGATATTCCTATTCAGGGAAAAAGATTGACCAAATTGTTTTCTCTATCAATCCGGCCGATTTTACACGCGATTACGACAATTGTTACTGGATTTACACCGGTTGGAACAACAAAGAAACCCAGTTCAGGCTGCTAAAAACCGATGCAAACGGAAAAATTATTGACAAAAAAATGAGATTGGTATCCAAATGTACCCCATTTGAGAATTTTGCTTTTTCCAACTTTAAAAAACAAATTTTCATGTGCGAGCTATTAGGAAACTCAACGTTCAAAATTACAGGAAATACCATTAGTGAAACATTTTTTCTCGACTACGGATCGAAAAACCTTTCTCCGCTCTTTCACACCATGAGCGCCAACGATTCCTATCAATTCCTCAGCCATAACGGATATTACACCATAAAGAAATACCTGGAGAACGATCATTTTGCCTATTTTTTCCTGAACTGCATCACTCCCGGAGAACGGCAGATTTTCCACATAATCTACGACAAACAAAAACAGAAAAGTTATTCTTATTTTGAAAATGCAGCCATTAGTGCATTCGAAAAAGCACAAGCTTTAACCGAGAACGATGAATTGGTTTTCCTTGTTTCGCCAAGGAAGATCAGGCAATTAGCTGCGGATGCATCCGATGGCTTGCCCATTGCTTTCAGTGAGCTGGAAGAAGCATCAAACAGCGTCAGAAACACAATGATTGTGAAAATCAAACTCGGAAGTCCTGAGAATTGATTCTTTTTTGTACTGAAAACGGGTAGATTCATCACCCCTTGATGGAACAAAAAAGTATAAATGAGTCTTTTTACTCTTTCCTTTGTTTCTTATAAGAGGAAATATGTGAGTTGCTATTTTCTTTTCGTGTTTGATGTCTTTTGAAATGAATCATTGGAAAATTCTTTCCCTTTTTGATCAAGAAGTGATAAGCCGAAAAGAAAAAAACTCCTCCCAGCAATACACTAATGACAATTACCACAAAAATCATTTTCATACCCCAAAAATTATTCAACAAATTTAATGAATTGTCCGGCTCTTATCCTGTGTTCGAAAAAGCTTCAAAATTATTTCAGGTTCAGTTAATGTTAAGGGTGCCTCAACCCCCATAAGTTGAAGTAACGTAACACTTTCTGTCAAAATATTCGTTTTCGAAAAACCATGTTCCACCGAATAGTTCAACCATTTCAACACATTGAATGCATTAAAAAGATGGAAAAACCTTTTCTTAAAAATCGTATCAGAACCACAGTTACCAGCCAATTCTTTCAGCGCCTCTGCTAAAAGAATCTCCTTACAAAATTGGACAAAAACCGTATTCTCTGACAAACAATAAGTTTCCGAAGGATCTTTCAACCGATAAAACCGTTCTACTGAAGAGAAAAAATCTTTCAAAACACCAAAAACCACTAACGGATACGAATTGCCATACGTGCTTTTCTGCTCCAATTGCATCATCAATGCGGGGCCGGTACCAAATGGCACCCTGTTGGAAAGCCTTATGGAAGGATACACTGCCGTGGTATTTATTTCACCAATTTTACCCATAACCGCCATTTTATGCAGAAAATAAAAGTCTTCGCCCGCCTTTCTCCTGTTCATTCCACCCTGAGCAACATAACCCCCTGCCTTCACCGCAAAACAAGAGCCAATGGTATAGATTGAAACAGGAAAACCTGTATACAACAGCGCATTACGATAATAACGCATATAAAGTTCATATTCAACCGATGCTTTCATCAACCGATCATCGACCACCTCATGCGGCTGGTGCCGATGTTCAAAATAAACGGTTGCGGCTACATCATCCTGATTTTCTGAAAAATGTTCACAAATAGCTTTTAGATAATTTCGTTCGACCAGAGAATCAGCATCCAACGAAATAATAATCCCCGCAGGATTTTCAAAATGGTTGAACTGGACGATAGCCCAGTCCATTCCGATCTTTCGGGCCCAGCCCACTCCGCTGTGTTTATCGGGAAGATCTTTTACGTCGATAGCGAACAAATGAAACCAGCAACGCACATCCAACGACAGATCACATAGTTCGCTGATTGTTTGTCGGTTTTGGACTTTGATTTCTTCGGAACTGTTTTCAGAACTATTCACCACGACCACAACCGCCGTTTCAACGCCCGGGTTTTCACATTCGAACAGGGAATACAAAGTGTACCTTAATTCGGATTCATTGAAGCAGGGAATTACCACGGCCAACTTAAAAGGAAGAAATTCAGCCGGTTCAAAAAAGAATTCCCCCCTGTTTTTTTTAATATATCTATCCGCAAATCCCATGAAGAAAAAAAAAAAAACCGTGGTTTAAAAGCCACGGTATCAAATATAGTAATTAAATCGCTCTTACTTTGACGCTCTGTAACGGGCATTTAATCCGTCAAGAATCTCTCTGGTAATGTTGTACTTTTGATCACCAACGATGATTGTACCCGTATTACTTAAAATATAGGAGTAATTATGGGTTTTGTTATAGGCTTTCACATAACTCATAATACTATCGGTAAGTTGTTTATTAATTTGAGCTTCCATCTGACTTAGCTTTGACGAGAGTTCATAATCCATCTGCTTCATCTCTTCCTCCAGCCCCATGATGCGGTCCCGTTCTTTCAGTGCCCTATCTTCAGAAAGAAACCCACCCCGTTGAACTTTTTCCTGAAAAGCAGTTACCTGACTTTCATAATTCTGTCGTTTACTCGCAAAATCAGCATTAAACTGCTGCTGCTGACCAGCAAATTGTTTTTGCAAATCGACAGCCATCTGATAGTTAAGCAATACAGAATCGGTAACAATATATGCAATTTTAACATCACCCCCGGAAGCAGAGTTATGTGATGCGCTGTTTTTGGAAAAGCCAGATTTACCGGTCATAAAAAGGATTGTCAATGCGAGAACCCCGACCAATGAGATAACACTTAAGATTAAAGGTAATTTCTTCATTTCTAATTGATTTTTGTTGTTATCGCAAAGATAATTTTTTATCTGTTTTCAAATGCCTTGTCCCATAAATTTGCCGCATTTTTTATTTTCCTTTTACCGCCATCACTCAACTTCAATGAAAACCATTCTGCTAATTGGATGAAACAATCAATGTCAAAAATCATGACAAGCTACTGATTTCAATCATTTAAACAACCTGCCAAATAAGATAATTTTGGTTGGAAAACAAAATTAAACACAGCTATGCTTAATAAAATTATTGCAAATATGATCCCCCTCTTCCCCAAAAAGTTCATCTGGATTTTTTCGAAACGATATGTTGCGGGCGAAAGCATTGAAGATGGCATTCTGGCATCGAAGAACCTGAACCAAAAGGGAATTTTAGTTACCATCGACTTGCTGGGAGAATTTATACACACTCTCGAAGAGGCCGAAAAGAACAGGGATGAATACTTGAAGATTATCGACCGATTTACTTCAGAAAAAATTAGAGGCAACTTTTCGGTGAAACCCACCAGTTTTGGACTTTTGATTGATCGGAAGATCTGCTATCAATATGTTCGTGAGGTTGTTGAAAGAGCCACCCTGGCTGGCAGTTTCATTCGAATTGACATGGAAGATGCACCATGTACTTCT
>DAOQAB010000043.1:0-26559 GCA_035353695.1 Prolixibacteraceae bacterium | reverse complement strand
CTTTCCCTGGCAGCCAAACACCTCGAAATCATTTACCGGATCTACGAACGGAATGAATAAAACAGAGAAAATCGTCTACTCCCTCGTACTGGGCTTTATTCCTCTGGTATTTCTCTTTGTGGCCATCTGGTTCGCTGCCGTTTCCCTTTTCCCTGAAAAAAATTTCTTCTATTTCTCGTTCGCAGGGTTGGCAGCAGGTTTTCTAATCGACTTTTTCTTTTTAAAGAAAGGAGTTCTCTCGTGTCCGAAAGCGCCTTATTGGATCCTGATCGTGATTTTTCTCTTTTACCACATTGGAATGCTGGGTTTCTTCATGGGGGTTCCAATCTTCAATGCGTTTATGGGGATTCTTGCCGGTTATTACATCGGACGCCGCCTTCAGCAAAGCAACCTGTCCGAAAAACAAAAGAAACGGATTGCCCGGAATACCGCACTGTTCACCCCGGCAATCATGATGCTGATTTGCATTTCATCGGCAACGTTTGCCCTGATCGATCCAACAACCCCGGCCAATCTGGAAGGAATGTTCCGGTTACGCTTTAACATCACGCAGGGAATTCTGATCTCGTTCATAATAATCGGAGGAGTTCTTCTTGTTGGGTTCACACACTGGAGCACCCGGTTCACCATTAAAAGAATCACAACACCTAAAACACCATAAAATCAATACCATAACATCCAACCTCTTCTTCCTGCCAGTTCGCATTGATCACATTTTTAAACGTTAAAAATTTCAAAAAACAGCTTTTCGTAATTTTCATTTACCTTAAAAAATGGATATTTGACCTACTTTTTCTAAATTTATTGCAGAAACTATCTACTTTTGGAGGTGAAACCAATCAGCATAAAAATGAATATACGAAAAGTCTCTATTTTATTATTCCTCTTCACAATCATTGGCTTCAGCAGACTTGCAGCACAGAGTGATACCGTTTTAATTTCCGGTAAATACATTGTGCCATCCTGTCCGGGTTGGGTCAACACCGCTGTTTTCTATCAAATTTATCCACAAACCTTTTACGATAGCAATGGCGATGGCATTGGTGATTTGAACGGAATCATTGAAAAACTTGACTACGTAAAAAGTCTGGGTGTAGACGGAATCTGGTTAAACCCATTTTTTGAATCACCATTCCACGATGCCGGATACGACATCTCCGATTACTACAAAGTAGCCCCCCGTTACGGCACCAACGACGATGCCAAAAGGCTATTCGAAGAAGCCCACAAAAGAGGGTTGAAAGTTATTTTCGATTATGTAATCAGCTATACATCCATCGAAAGCAAATGGTTCCAGGAGTCGGCCAAACAAGACACCAACAAATATACCAACTGGTATATCTGGACCGACAACACCTGGAATAATCCACCGGATGCCTACAAAGATTCCTTCATCAAAGGATATAGCCGCCGGAATGGCCAGTACATGCGGAACTTTTACTGGAGCCAGCCCGCGTTGAATTTTGGTTTTGCCAAGCCTGAAGCGCCATGGATGTTGCCTGCCAATCATCCCGATGTAATAGCCCTGCGCGAAGAATTGAAAAATGTTCTCCGTTTCTGGATGAACATGGGAGCCGATGGTTTCCGTGCCGATATGGCCGGAGCGTTGGTGAAAAATTCGAATGTTCAGGGAAATGATCAGTATTACAGCGCACGTGATGAAGCCACAAAGAAATTCTGGAAAGAGATCAGGGAATTAATGGACCGTGAATATCCCGGATCGTTTATGATCTCCGAATGGTCGGCACCCAAAGATGCTCTCGACAACGCTTTCCATGCCGATTTCTTCCACTGGTTTAACGGCTACAACGACCTCACTCAAAAAGAAAGCTGGCGAATCCTGAACGGCTGTTCCGAAGGGCACAGTTTCTTTGACAAAGAAGGCAAAGGCAATATTTGCGCTTTCCTGAACAGTTATATGGAGCAATATGACGCCACCAAAGGGAAAGGATACATTTCAATCCCAATGGGGAATCACGACAATGCGCGCATCAACGTGCAACGCACCAACAAGGAGCTGGAAATGATTTATGCGTTTGGCCTGACCATTCCCGGAGTTCCCTTTGTTTTCTACGGAAATGAGATTGGAATGAAGCAACTTTATAATATGCCCAATGTTGAAGGAGCCTATCCTCCCCGCTCGGGCGACCGGACACCGATGCAATGGGCTCCTGGTAAAAATTTAGGTTTTTCTACTGCCGATTCCAATTTGCTTTATCTTCCGGTCGATACCTCTGCGAATGCGCCAACGGTTGCTGCCCAGGAGAAAAACACCAAATCGTTGCTGAACAATTTCAGAAAACTAACCATGATCAGGCATCGTGAGGCAGCACTGGCTGCGTATGCTGAATTTGTTCCTATTTATGCCAAAGAAAATACCTATCCCTTCATATATGCCCGTGCCAATGGGGAGGAAATCATCCTTTGTGTTTTTAATCCTGCTGACCGCAAAGAGAAGGCCGAATTTAAGATGAACATTCGGGCCAGGAAAATCAAACTGCTTGCCGGCGACCATTTAAGTATCGTTTCAAAGGGCAACAAATACACGGTTGAAACAACTCCAATGAGTTATGCCGTGTACAAGATCTTTCAATAAAAATCAAATTCAAAAATAGAATGAAAATCCCGGGTAAAACCGGGATTTTTTTTTCAAATACAGCCACGAATAGGCAACCCATGTTTATATTCACATTTCTACATATAACATTTCCGGCAACTATCCAAATTCACCTTACCCAGCATTCTTTCCAATAACTTCAAGCCTTTGAAATATATTACACATAATAAAACAAAATAACATATTACAAAATACTGATAATTAGGTGATAATATTTCATTTTTTAAACAGAAATATTATATCGGGTATTGACTTATCTTAAGTTTTGACTTAACTTTCGTTTTCAAAGTAAAAGTACGTATTGGATCATCCTGCAAGATTCAAGACCACCAGAAGATGCCAGCTCACTTCAAAAAACAGCTGATTTAAATTTCAAGAGCATCATTCTCCTGTACGGAATTTTTGGGGTACCCAACGTGAATGGAATTTGAAAACATGGCAAAATGATATACGAAACCCTTCAAATACTCAAAGAACAATTGGAAGCCTATTTCTCCGACGAAGGACTGGGTAAAATTATTATCCTTGAAAATATTGCCTTGTGGGAATCGGGCAGCGATGATGCTTCAAAAATTACGGGGAAAGTCGTACTTACTTTGATTAACACCGAAGAAGAAGCCACGTTAAAAAACATCCCCAATTTCATCGTCAAAGAGGGAAAGACCGAATACAAAAATCCACCGGTACACCTGAACCTCTTCCTGCTAATCAGCGCCAATTGTGAGACCTACGACAAATCACTCCGTTGTATTTCCAAAATCATCCAGTTCTTTCAGGGTAAAAAGGTATTTACATCGGCAAACACGGTGTACAACCGCGATAATGTTGCTTTCGACGTTTTCGACAGTTTCAAATTTATCATGGAGCTGTACAGCCCCACGTTTGAGGAACTAAACTATGTATGGGGAACCCTTGGTGGCAGGCAGCTCCCATCGGCAATCTACAAAATCCAGCTCATCCAGATTGAACAAGACAAGAAGCTGGCTGAATCAGAAGTAATTGTCAAAATAAGCGGAAACCTGAAAAACAACCAATAATGTCGTTCTCCACTCAATATAAGACCCTTTTCGAGGTGAACATCCTTCACTTTTTCTTCCTTAACAAAGGAGCCAATGAATTCTTTTCGATGGATGATTCTGAAAAAACAAAACAACTGGACCATTACAACCTGAATGATTTTTTCAAAATTACACCAACCACAACCACTCAAAAATTGCTGAACGGGTCAAAATTGCTTTTTAAAACTTTTCAAAAAAAGATATCGGTCATAACCCAAATTACTGAAGATGATGAAACAAAACCATTTATACCACTAAGCGACGATCTTTCACTCACATTCCTCCTACAAACCACCGACTCAAGATTTTTTAATTACACCAACCTTAATATCAACGACACCGGTAAAATCTACTACTTCTCGAACCGGATACTGAACACCGAGCCAGGCACCTTCCCCCTCATCCAAAAGAATGGGGATACCGGATCGGTTGACGAAACCCACCTTCTTTCGGAAGAAAGCACAAAAAAAGAGCTCAGTAATCTGAACGCAAAAGAAAAAGAGCAGCTGTTTGGCATTATCCGGATCTTCATGAAGGGAGAAACCTCCACAACCGATGTAACAGATCCATCCGGTAACATAAAAACCCCATGCCCCACGTTCCAAATCCTGTTTTCGAACAGGAAAACGTTCTGGCGCTATATTTTCAGGCAAGAACAAACCGTTACCGAATCCTGTGATGTAGAATTTGAAGAGAGCAGCCCAAAAATACTGACAACAAAGGTCTCCCAACCATTAACCGAAATCGGGTTTGTTTCAATCAAACTAAGAGGGAAAGAATTACCAAATCCAAATAGTAACCTCATAAAATCAAACACCACCGGTGATCGATTTTATTCAGAAATATATATGTAAAACTAAATTTAATAGCAAACTATGGCAACATCGTACAAAACACCCGGCGTATATATCGAGGAAATTTCGAAATTTCCTCCCTCCGTCACGCAAGTAGAAACTGCTATTCCCGCCTTTATTGGCTATACTGAAAAGGCCACTAAAACAGTAGCCGACGATTTACTTCTGGTTCCAACCCGCATCTCCTCTCAGGTTGAGTATGAATCCTATTTTGGCAAAGCACTCGACGAAACCTCGATTTCCATAAACGTTGATGACAACTATGAAAATGGGATAACAACCCGAACCATTGTTGCAAATCCACCTTCTTCAAAATCACCGTTTCTCATGTATTATGCCATGCAAATGTATTTTGCCAACGGAGGAGGCCCATGCTACATCATTTCGGTATGCAACTACGAAGATGCCAGCTTAACCGTTGACTTCGATGAGTTGAATGAAGGACTCAACAAACTGGAGCTGGAAGATGAACCCACCCTGATTGTTTTTCCCGATGCTACAGCACTTAACGAGGCAGACTATTATGCCTTAATGAACAACGCACTCACACAATGCAATAAACTTCAGGACCGGTTTGCAATTATCGACACCTACGACGAAACAGAAGACTCCATTGAAGAAATCCGAAATGGAATTAACCTCGAAAAAGATTACCTGAAATATGGTGCCGTTTACTACCCGTTCCTCGAAACAATCCTCAACTTTCAATACGATGCAAAAGCGGTAAAGATCAATCACACGTCAACAGTACCAACTGCTATTGCGACTGCATTCACACAAATTGAGGAGTATGAAGATGACTTCGGCGAAGTAGCCGATGAATTACGGGATATTACCAGCGCCGACAATGGTTACATCGGAATGGCCCGTAAAAAAATCACCGACGAACTGAGTGATTTCACATCAACAGGGCCTGCATTGGCAACATTAAAAACCAGCGCAGGTGATCTGATTAACCTGAGTGAAGACATTATCGAAACCCTTTCGGAAGCAGATACCATCCGTTTGTTGATTACGGATGCTGCGGAATCGGCTGCAGAATCGGTCGAAGAAGATTTGGGCGATTATGATTCAAATCCTGCTACTCCCGACACCAATCCAACATCCGACGTAATAACCAGTGCCATCGACAGTTTAACAACCCTCTTTGAAGGTACAGGCAAAATAGAGGATGTGATTGAGAATCTGGAGCTGGCAGTTGAAAATCTGAAAATCGCCAATTCAAAAACAAAAATTCAGACCAATGTTGAAACTATTTCAGCCGAATTGGACAATTTGTTCGTTTTCGCAACACCTACACCAACTACCGATGTGTTAACCAATGCAATTTCGACAATCAGTACGGTAAAAGCCGCTGTTCAGGCAGCCGATTCTTCTGATTTAAATAACGGGCCACTCAATGGTCGCAACCTGGCAAGCATCGAATCCATCGACAACGATGCCTATAACAAGATCAAAACAAAAATCAACAACCTGCCCATCACGTTACCACCAAGCGCAGCAATGGCGGGTGTTTATGCCCGTGTTGATAAAGATCGTGGCGTTTGGAAAGCTCCGGCCAATGTCGGTCTCAACTATGTGACAAAACCAAGTGTTAAAATTACCCACGAGATGCAGGAAGGATTAAATGTAGACAGCACAGCCGGAAAATCGATCAATGCCATCCGTGCATTTACCGGAAAAGGAACCCTGGTGTGGGGTGCCCGTACCCTGGCCGGCAACGACAACGAGTGGCGTTACATTCCGGTTCGCAGGTTTTTCAACATGGTAGAAGAATCGGTCAAAAAAGCAACTTCTCAGTATGTTTTTGAGCCGAACGATGCCAACACCTGGATTAAAGTGAGAGCAATGATCGAAAACTTCCTGACCCTTCAGTGGCGTGCTGGTGCCCTGGCCGGTGCAAAACAGGATGAGGCGTTTTATGTCCGCGTAGGATTGGGACAAACCATGACCGCTCAGGATATTCTGAACGGATATATGCATGTTGAAATCGGAATGGCAGTTGTTCGCCCGGCAGAATTCATCATCTTAAAATTCTCACACAAACTTCAGGAATCTTAATACTAACAATTTAATGACACACGAAAATGGCAACAGCATCATATCCATTAGTAAAGTTTCATTTCCAGATCGACTGGGGAGGAACAAAAATAGGTTTTACCGAAGTCTCTGGCCTGAATGTTGAAACCGAAGTGGTGGAATACCGCGTAGGTTCAAGCCCCGAATATTCTAAAATAAAGATGCCGGGGTTGCAAAAATACGGCAACATCACCATGAAAAGGGGCACCTTCAAAAGCGACAATGAATACTACAAATGGTGGAACACCGTAAAGCTCAACACCATTGAACGGAGAGACATCACCATTAGCCTGCTCAACGAAGACCACGAACCCATCGTTGTCTGGAAAGTTAAAAATGCATGGCCGGCCAAGATCCAGTCAACCGATTTAAAAGCCGACAGCAACGAAGTTGCAATAGAATCTATGGAGATTGCTCACGAAGGCATTACCATCCAAAATGACTAAACGATGAGTAATTATTATCCTCCGTTGGGATTTCACTTTTCCGTTGAATTTGCATGGTCGAAAAATGAATTTCAATTTCAAACGGTTTCCGGTCTCTCGGTTGATCTGGAAGTGGAGGAAATTGCCGAAGGAGGAGAAAACCGGTTCAAACACAAATTGCCGGTTAAAAATAAATATCCGAATCTGGTGCTTAAGCGGGGCCTTTTAATCGATTCCGATCTGAATAAATGGTGCCGCAAAGCACTCGAAGGTTTTGAATTTAAACCAACCGACCTGACGGTGAAGCTTCTAAACGAGGAACACAAGCCTCTGGCAACCTGGAATGTTGTCCACGCATATCCGGTAAAATGGTCGATCTCCGATTTCAATGCCGAAGAAAGCAAAATCATGATCGAAACCATTGAATTGGTATACAACTATTTTAATGTATTGGAAGATGCCCATTGAGATCAAAGAACTGCATATAAAAATCAACGTCGAAGAGAGGCCGGGCACTACCGGATCTTTGAATCCTGAAAAGGAACAAAAACAGGAGATCATTGCAGCTTGTGTAGAACAGGTAATGGAAATTTTATCCAAAAAAGAGGAACGATAAAATGAACGGTGAATTGATAAAATTAAAGATCAAAGCTTTTAACGACGACCATTTTACCAATGAAGTAGCCGACGGTGATTTCAAAACATTGCTGAACCCTGAGAATTACACCTTCAAATATAAAATTGAACAACAAGAAGGTCAGGCATCAGGGACAAGCTCGTTGGCCCCGAAATTCAACAAATCGTTACCCGAAGAGCTCGAATTCCAGTTTATCTTCGACCGTACCGGAGTAATCACCGATTATGGAAAACCCGGAACCGATGATGATAAAACCTATAAGGATGAGGGTCAAGGAGTAATTGATGACATCGAAAAATTTAAGAAAGTGGTCTTCGATTACAACGGCGATCAGCATAAACCCAATTACCTGATCATCTCGTGGGGAACCCTCTTGTTCAAATGCAGCCTCACCGAGATGGACATCACCTTTAAACTGTTCAAACCCGATGGAACCCCATTACGGGCAGTTGCAAAAGCTAAGTTTAAAGGATTTGTTGAAGACGACCTCCGGGTAGCAATGGAAAACAAAAGCTCGCCCGACCTGACCCATATCCGAATTGTAAAAGAGGGCGACACCTTGCCGTTGATGACTTTCCGGATCTATGGCGATTCAAAATATTACCTTGAAGTTGCAAAAGCCAACAAAATCAACAATTTCAGAAAACTGAAAGTGGGGCAACCAATTCATTTCCCTCCCATCGCGAAAGTTTAAACCATGACAACCCAGAGTACAATACAAACTTCTCAATCAGCCGATTTGGCAACCAAAAAGATACTGATCGATGATGTGGAACTCTCCGATTCCTGTTCCGTCATAACGATGGTCGTGGAAAAAGAGATTAACCGTATTCCTCTGGCCCGGATAATCCTTCTCGATGGCGATCCTTCTTCGCAGGATTTTGAACTCAGCAACCAGGAACTTTTTCTCCCCGGCAAGAAGATCGAAATCAAAGCGGGTTATCATTCCGACGAGGAGACCATCTTCAAAGGAATTGTAATCAAGCACGTCCTGAAAATCCGCAACAACCAGTCTTTTCTGATTGTTGAATGCAAGGACGAAGCGGTAAAACTCACCATTGGACGTAAAAACAATTACTTCTACGACAGCAAAGACAGCGACATGATTGAAGAGATCATTGGAAAATACGGGCTTGAAAAAGAGATCGAAGCAACCAATGTCGAGCACCGGGAATTTGTTCAATACAATGTTTCCGACTGGGATTTTTGTATTACTCGGGCTCAGGCCAATGGAAAGATCTGCGTAGTGGATGACGGAAAAATCATCGTCAAAAAACCAGACCTCGAACAGGCTGAAACGGAAACGGTCGTATTTGGTTCTACCATGTTAGAGTTTGACGCCGAAATAGATGCCCGCAACCAGGTTTCAAAAGTAACCACCTACAGTTGGAATGCATCGGGTCAGGAACTGTTGGAAATTGAAGCCAATGATCCGTCATTGAGCCTCAACGGAAACATTTCCATCGATGATCTGGCGTCGGTGATTGCACTTGAAAACCTTGAATTAAGAGATGGTGGCAGAACACCTGATGTGGAATTGCAGGAATGGGCCGATGCGAAATGGATGTTCAACCAGTTTTCGAAAATCAGGGGTAAAGTAAGGTTTCAGGGTATTCCGGGAGTAAAACCCGATACAACCATCAAGCTGGAAGGCGTTGGCGACCGGTTCAACGGGAAAGTGTACGTTTCGGCAGTTCGTCATCAGATTACCGAAGGCGACTGGACGATTGATGCACAATTTGGGATTAATCCCACTTGGTTCTCCGAAACTTACAACATCAACAGTTCCCCTGCATCGGGCCTATTGGCTGCCGTAAATGGATTACAGATCGGAATTGTCAGCCAGTTGCAGGATGACCCCGACGGAGAAGACCGAATTCTGGTTCGACTCCCAATTGTCGACAACGAAGCTCAGGGCATCTGGGCAAGGGTTGCCTCACTTGATGCCGGAGAAAAACGAGGTTCCTTTTTCAGACCGGAAATAGGCGATGAAGTGATTGTCGGGTTTATCAACGAAAACCCCAACGACGCCATCGTCCTGGGAATGCTGAACAGCAGCGCCAAACCAGCGCCACTCACGGCATCGGACGATAATCACGAGAAAGGTTTTGTCACCCGCAGCGAAATGAAGTTCATCTTCAACGATGATAAAAAATCGGTTGTTCTGGAAACTCCCGCCGGGAAGAAAATCTCCATCGACGAAGATGCTGGAATAATAAAAATTGAAGATGAAAACTCAAATTCCGTAACGATCAATTCGGATGGAATAAAGCTTGAAAGCCAGGGAAAAATTGAGATAAAAAGCAGTGGCGATGTAAGCATCGAAGGAATGAATGTGAGCATAAAAGCCACTGCTCAATTAAAAGCAGAAGGGAGCGCCGGGGCTGAAGTTTCCAGTAGCGCTACGGCCATTTTGAAAGGTTCGATCGTTCAGATAAACTAAAATGGGAGCAGCAGCACGAATAACCGATATGCACACCTGCCCGATGGTAAATCCGGGAGGTGTTCCCCATGTAGGCGGCCCTGTATTACCACCGGGTGCCCCAACGGTATTAATCGGAGGAATGCCGGCTGCCCGGACTGGCGACATGGCAACCTGTTCCGGCCCTCCCGATTCCATTATCATAGGTTCTTCAACCGTTATGATTGAAGGAATGCCAGCGGCACGCATGGGCGATGCAACCGCTCATGGCGGAACCATTGTGGCAGGATGCGCCACTGTTTTAATTGGAGGTTAATGTAAAAAGTATGGATACCGAACAATCGTTTTTAGGCCGGGGATGGGGTTTCCCTCCCGAATTCAGCAAAGAACTCAAGGCTGTTGGAATGCTCGAAGATGAGGATGACATCAAAAGCAGCCTCGAAATATTGCTTTCAACCCGTTTGGGCGAACGGATCATGGTCCCCAATTATGGGTGCAATCTCGACGAGCTTCTTTTTAAACCACTCGACAGAACCCTGAAAACGTATGTAATCGATCTGATCAAAACGGCCATTCTGTATCACGAACCCCGAATCGACGTCATCAAAATCAAAATCGAATCATCCGATGAGCAGGATGGTTTGCTACTGATCTCGATTGACTATATCATCCGGTCAACCAATTCACGGAAAAACATGGTCTACCCATTCTATAAAGAAGAAGGCAATGAATTATAAGATAAAATCGTATGGCAAAATGTGGTAAAGAAATAATAATCGATAGAGAAGGAACGGAACAAAGCCAGCGATACCTCAACGCATTGGATCCATCCTATTTCAAACTGAACGATTTCGGGTTGAAAGAATGGATGCAGTTTGCATACCAGTTTGCCGAACAGGTAAATTATTTCAGCACAACTGACGATCAAAAGGAATCGGGTAACTGGCAGGAGTTTTTCAAGGATGAATCGGAGATTTCCGCTTTTCTTGAATCGGTTGAAGTGGGATATACGGTTACCCCGCACCTGGCCCTCTATGTCTGTTTCTTAAAGCTGATCGAAATCACCCGGGGACATTTTAACAAACTCACCAAACGGCATCTCGACTTTTACTACCAGAAGATTTTGAAGATTGGGAAACAGGCAGCCACACCCGACAAGGTTTATGTAATTTTTGAACTGGCCAAAAATTGTGCAGAAGCCCAAATTGCCCGGGATACAGAGCTTGATGGAGGAAAAGATTCAACTGGCAAAAAACGGATCTACAAAACAACCGAAGAACTCATCGCGAACAAAATCAACCTGGCACAAATCCGATCGGTTTACAACGATTCGAAAAACAAAAAAATAAAAGCGGCTGAAGCCACAAATTCATCCGATGGAAAAGGAACCGTGTTCCCCGATGATGAGATCAAATGGTGGCCATTCGGATACTATGGCGATGAAAACGATCCTGAACTTGCCGATGCAAAACTTGGGTTTGCCCTCTCCTCCGAAATTTTCGCACTAAGTGAAGGCGAAAGAAACATCCAGATCACCATTAAATTTACCGAATCGCTCTCGGGTTTGAACACCAATCAACTCCTGTCGGGCCTGAAAATTTATTGCAGTGGAGAAAAAAAGTGGCTTGGTCCTTTCTCATTACAAAAAAACATCTCCTCCATAAGTGGCTCCGGCTTTGCAACTTCAGCAGCATCGGCCACTTTAAAATTAGCCGTTCAGATTGGAAAAGATGAAAAGGCCGTTTCAAATTATCAGTCTTCGGTTTTGGGTGAATCATTCAATACGGAACTCCCGGTCTGCCGCATTCTGTTTAATACGGAAAACGAAGACGGATATTCCCTGCTTCAAAAATTAGCCGGAAAAAAGATCAAAGAAATCACGGTCGACATCGATGTAAAAGGAGCAAAAAACGTCAAAGCAGAAAATGACATCGGTAGCTTAAACGTCAAAAAGCCGTTCTATCCTTTTGGCACACAACCCGTAAAACGATCCAATTTCTATATCGGATTTGATGAACTTTTCAAAAAAGAGTGGAAACAGATTGAAATTGAACTTGACTGGAAAAACACGCCCGAAAAAATATCCGGATCGTCCCTTGATGCTTTTGTCAACTTATATTATGCCTACCGCAAAGAGAATCTCTATCAGGCAAGTCCAAACAGCTACCTAAACGGCATTTTAACATTCAACGGAGCAACGAATCATACGCAAAGCTACACCGTCACAGGATCGCCCACCAATCTGATCGTCGATAGCAATGATTATTTCAAAGCGACAGTTGAAGTTTTAAACAAGGAAGAATGGGACCCCATCGATACCAACCTGATCCTTTTTACCGACAATGAATCGGCATTTAAAACCAATTTATCCATTTCAAATACCGGTTATGAAACAAAGAAAAACGGCCCCGTCAGGTTGTCGCTAAACCAAACATTCCTGCATGAGCTCTTTCCCCGGATTTATGCGCTGGCACTCAGCAGCACCGAAGGTGAGACGCTGGTACCCAACGAGCCATATACTCCGCTCATTGAATCGATCACAATAAATTATCGTGCACAAACCAAAATCACATTGGGATCCACAGAGACCGATTATGCAGGGAATGAATTAAAACTGTTTCATGAATACCCGTTTGGACAATCAGAAGAACATCCCTTTTTAAAATCACAACTCAGCTTTCTGGGAACCGATGCTGCCAACAGTTATCTGATCCCAAAATTCGGTAACGGAGGCGAACTCTATCTGGGCTTTGAAAATGCCACCAACTTACAAACCGTATCAATGCTGGTGCAACTTCTGGAGGGAAGCGAAAATCCGGAAGCTGACAGTCAAAAAACAGAGTGGTTTGTGTTATGCAAAAACCAGTGGAAAAATCTAGACTCAACCTCCATGATCCTGAACGAAACCGACAACTTTCTGAAATCGGGTATTGTCAGGTTTTCAATACCCACTGAGGCGACCAATGACAACACCCTTCTGCCCAACAACCTGATCTGGGTAAAAGCAACGAACAACCAGAAATACGATACGGTTTGCAAAGCAATATCCATTCAAACCCAGGCTGTTTTGGCTGAATTTTCCGATAATGGGAACGAATTGTCGCACCTTTCAACCGGTCTTACCGCCAAATCGATCTCAAAACTGGTTCAGCGGGTCTCAACGGTAAAAAGCATTTTGCAACCATACAACTCCTTCAACGGAATACCCGAAGAGTCCGATCCGGCATATTACCGTCGCATCAGCGAAAGGCTGAGGCACAAAAACCGGGCAATATCGGCATGGGATTACGAAGCGATTATTTTGCAGCAATTCCCCGATATTCAAAAGGCAAAATGTCTGAATCACAGTTCCGAAACATCATTCCTCTCTCCTGGAAATGTTTTGATCGTGGTGATCCCCGATATTGTTAACAAGAACGTTTTCGACATGTACCAGCCAAGGGTAAGCAAAGCAACCTTGAATGCAATTCAGGAATTTGTTAACCAGCAAAATACCCTTCATGTAACGGCAAAAGTCATCAACCCCGACTATGAAGAAGTAACCATTGAACTGAAAGCCAAATTTTACAGCGGATTCGACGAAAACTATTATCTGAAAGTATTAAACGACGACATCATCCGGTTTCTGTCCCCATGGGCCTTTGAGAAAACTACCAGCATTGAATTCAGCACCACGTTGCACCGGAGCGTCCTGATCAACTACCTTGAAAAGCTCGATTATGTTGATTTTGTAGAAGATGTAAAACTAAAAAAAGGTGAAGAAATCAGCACGACCAGCCTAACCCCATCCAGCCCGAAAGCAATTCTTGTGTCTGCCAGGCTACACTCGCTGAGCATTGTAACCGAAAATTGTACCGTAACATCCGAATTACTGAAAAAATGTCAACAATAAACACCCATATCACCATTCCCAAAAATGTTGCTTCAAACAACGATTTGGATTATGCCTGGCTGAAGCAAAAAGGGCTGGAATACATTGAACAGCTTTCGGGCAACCTTTGGACCGATTACAACTCGCACGACCCGGGAATTACCATTCTCGAAATGTTGTGTTATGCCATTACCGATCTGGGCCTGCGTATCGAAATGCCCATCGAAAACATTCTTGCCCCGGAAAACCGATCAGCAAAAAAAATAGAAGAGCAATTTTTCAAAGCCTCCGATATCTTACCCTCCAAACCTGTCACCGGACTCGACTACCGGAAATTGTTTATCGACCTGGATGGAATCAACAACTGCTGGCTAAAACCCTACAAAAAAACCGTTTATGTCGATTGTCTGAATGACAGGATATCGTATAGCCCCACTCAGTTCGCAGATGTTTCCGGCGATTTCAAAAAAGAATTTACCTTAAAAGGGCTATACTCCGTTGTACTCGATCTGTCGGAAGAGGTGAAAACAACTTCTGATTTCGACAAAATAAAAGAGAAGGTAATCAAACGTTTCCATGCCAACCGGAACCTTTGTGAAGATCTGATTGAAGTAACAAAAATTGAAACGCAACCTATTTCAGTCTGTTACATTATTGAGCTATATCCCGAAGCCGACGAAGAGTTGGTTGAAGCCCAGGTTTCGCTGGCTATCGACAACTATTTTTCACCCGGGGTGAAATTCTATTCCCTAAAACAACTAGTTGAAAAAGGATACACCACTGATGAAATTTTCGACGGCCCCGTTTTATCTCACGGATTTATCGACCCCGAAGAACTAAAAAAATCGGACCAGCGAACCGAAGTCCGATTGTCCGACATCATGAAATTAATCATGAACATCGAAGGGGTGAAATTCATCAAGGATATTTCGATTGCGGATCGCCCAAAAGAAGAGGACGAACCCGACAGATGGAGAATCTGCATCGACGAAGGCAAGAAACCGGTACGTTGCCCAAACAGCGGATACAGCTATTACAAAGGGGTTCTCCCAGTAAATATCAACAAAACCAAAGTCGAAGAGTACAAAGCGGCAATCATTGAAAAAGAACAGGAAGAACGGGAAAAATCAAGTTTGAACATGGAAGTTGAAATCCCATCGGGTTCCTATATGAACACCAGCGAAACAACCACCATTCAGAACGATTTTCCCGACACCTACGGAATTGGCTTAATGGGACTGCCCAATCAGGTTGAAACAGCAAGAAAAGCAAAAGCCAAACAGCTAAAAGGGTACCTCCTGTTCTTCGATCAGGTATTGGCCTCCTACTTTGCCCATCTGGGAAAAGTCAAAGATTTGCTATCGGTCGACAACCCGCTTACAAAAACATATTTTACACAGGCTGTTGCCGACATTCGCAATTTTGATGAACTGGTCGAAAAGTATCCGGTTTCCGATTCCGATGAATTGACCGATTTACTATTCAAAAACTTAGACCACTCCATTGAACGGAAAAACCAGATTCTCGATCACCTGATGGCCCGGTTTGCTGAAAAATTCAGCGACTTTGCCTTTCTGATGAAAGAGTTATACGGGGACTTTGCCGACGAAGCCATCCTGCAATCCAAAGAGAATTTCCAGAAAGATTACCACATCACCAGCATGGAGCGTGGAAGTGCGTTCAACTATTACAAACAAACACCGCAGCAGCTCTGGAATACAGCAAACGTTGCCGGTGTCGAAAAACGAATTGCCCGGCTTTCCGGAATGAAAAACTTCAACCGAAGAAACCTTTCAGAATCATTTGCTGAGATTTATGACTTCACCGACATCGATGGAAAGAAAGTATACCGATGGAGGATCCGAAATGAACAGAACGAAATCTTGCTTTCGGCCACCATTAATTATAAGACTGCCCGGCAGGCTGAACTAGAGATGCAACAATCGGTCATCCGAATTATTGAAACACCGGAAGAGGTCGTTGAAAGTGCTTTTGATAAAACCATTACCGACAAAACCGTTATCGGAAATATGGTTGTTCAGGTATCGGAAACCAACCGTTATTCGTTCGACGTAATAAACCCCGACATCACCAACACCCACCGTGAAGAGTGGATCATCGCCCGCTGCTACGAAATGTTTGACACACCCGAAGAGCTAAAAAACGCCATGCTGGGGATTATCGGCTTCATGACAGGAATTTACACCGAAGAAGGAATGTTCCTGATCGAACACCCCCTGTTGCTTCCCGATGGATCAAAAACCGATATCGACCTGAATCAATTCATGCCCATCAGCACCGACAAGTGCACCAGCTGCGAGCCCATCGATCCCTATTCATACCGGATCACCGTTGTTTTACCCGGATGGACTTACCGGTTTGCCAACCCAGACTTCCGACGATTCATGGAAGAGTTGATCCGAAAAGAGATCCCTGCGCATATCCTTGCCCGCATCTGCTGGATTGGTTACCGGAAAAACGAAGTCGAAGACGATGAAAACCAAATGCTCCAGCTTGAAAAAACATGGAAAAACTATTTGCTCGATAAAACCACATCCGGTCAGATTCAGGATGGGAGCAAACGAACAGACCTGATCAGCATTCTAAATGAACTAAACTCCATTTATCCTAAAGGGAGATTAATCAATTGCAACAATGAAGACGATTCGTTGGAAGGCAAAATAATTATAGGCAGAACCTACATCGGAAACCTTTAATAAAAAAAGTCATGGCATCAAAATTATCAAATTACATTCCTCAATATCACACCTTTGAAAACAATCAGGTATTAACTGAATACCAGTTGAACGAAGTCATAAACTACCTTGACATACAAAACCGGTATTCTCGCTTGTACCTCTGCGGAGTTGGTATCGCATGCGGTTTCGAGATAAGCTACAATTCCGCCTTAAAAATCATAACCATTACCCAGGGAACAGGAATAACCACCGACGGCGATTTAATTAAATTACAAAGTATTGATGCAGGCAAATCGAAGTTACCCTTCTATGCTTCGGATAAAATAGATTACACCCATTTCAAACCATTCAACGACAAGACCGCAAGTTACCCTCCCTTTAAAAGGAAGGATACACTCGACAGAAACCCTGACGGAATACCAATTGATCTGATCGAAATTGTTCCGGAAGGGGTTGATAATTCAAAACCTCTTTCTGCACTTCCAGACATAGAGAATAAAGTCGCAATGCTATATCTTGAGTGTTATGCCAACCCAAGAAACATTTGTACCGCTGTCGACTGCGACAATCAGGGAATTGAACAGGTTGCAAAACTACGGGTACTTCTGGTATCAAAAGACGATGCAGAGTACATCAAAAGCACCGACACCATCTACACCAAACATTCGATACAGACTGCCTATCTTCAACTTTCGGAAATTGCAGTACCAAGGGTTTTGCTAAACAGCACCAACGGAACAAGCCAAAGCAATGTCCAAAAAAGTTTTTATTCCGCCATCAAATCCAACAGCATTCTTTATCTTCTCAGAAATTCGATTTCAATCCTATTTAACAACTTCGGCAAACTACTTCATATTGAAACCGGCATTACTGCTGATAAAATAAATCTGCTAATCGATCAGCTATTTGGGTTTTCAGCAACGGCAATCCCTTCCGATGTTCAATACCGGTACGATCTTTTGAAAGATCTGACAGATACCTACAATGAAATTAAAGGAGTCTTGTTAAGGCTCAACACCGAATTTAACCCCGATATAAAATCATTCCCGAAACATTTAATGCTTGGGAAAGTCGTCGCTTCCGAAGGTTCTGACCCGTTGCGCCATTCTTTTTACCCATCAGCAGCCACAGCATACAACCAAAACATGGCAAAATTCAGCAGTCTGGTTACCCGTTTCTACCTGATGCTTGCCCAATATCAAATTGCCGGGAGTGAAATAAAAATTACACCATCCAAACAAATGGTACCCCTGAGTAGCCGAAGCATCCCTTGCTACTTCAAGGTAGACGAAAAACTGATCGAAAACTGGGACTTTTCAAAAACCACCCGGTATATGCAAAAAGAGAATCTCTGCTATTTTACCGAAAATCTCTCATCAGCCAGCCATATCCAAACACCACTCAAATTCAACCTCGATGCGTACGATTTCTTCCGGATTGAAGGCGCCACAGGACTTTCCGCGTCCAATGCAGAGGTGGAAATTAACTCATTACGTACATCTTTCGGACTTGATTTTGAGTTTCGCATCTTCGACTTAGAAAAAGATCAACGTGTGCTGCAAACCTTCATCTGCAAGAACAATTCGCTGGAACATCTAGCGGGTGTAGCCAAAGGCGGAACATTCATCCTTCTAAAAAAATCGGACACAATCGTTGCCGATTATGCGTTGAAATACAGAATACAGGCTGAGACATCATCCGATTTCTGTTGCAAAATTTCAGAATGCAGTTATCCGTGGTTCAGTTCACTGAAATACCTCAACAACCTCTCCCGAAGCCTGAAAGGGACACAAAGCAACAAGAAACTAATGCCAAAATCGTATCGGCTTTTAATTTCGCACTACTCCATTAATTCCATCAACCTCATCGATCAACCGGTAGAAATTACCATCCCACTCAGTGAATTATTTCTCCGACGGATACATGTGGTTGCTGAAAAGCTCAACAATAAATTCCCAACAGGAGTCGTTTTCGATTTCGACCAGAAAGAAAAACAACTGAAAATAAAAAGGATACAAGACGACACTTTCCAATTTACAGTCAAGGACATTACCTTATCGACCAGCTCGCCAACCTACACTTACACGGAAAACAACTATTTGCGAAATTCAAAACAACTACAAGCCAAAGTTATTAGCTGCAGCGAAGTAAAAATACATCACAAGAGCATTTATCAGCAATTGCATTCACAATACAATCCGGTAAATAAAGACGATGACTATGGTTTATACGATGGACAATGGGAAAAATGGGATAAATTAATCAACAAACTCATAACCAATCCTTTTTTTACCGAAAAGAAGATCAAAAGGCTCATCTCAAATCAGAATGATTTACCATCTGCCATCAAGGAAGAGATCCGTCAGATTAAAGCCGATGTCATAAAAGCCAATAGTTCTGCAAAAATGTATTTGTCGGGCGAATGGGTAAACGGGACGTGGGTTGATGGGGATATGCTGGAATATTACAATGCCCATCGGAAAAACACCCACGACAACATTGTGCTGTTCATAAACTTGCGAAATAAGTTGCATCAAAGGACCGGAAAAAGCAAGCTCTGCATTTTTATCCCGGCAGGAACAAACGATCAATTAAAAACATTGCAAACAAAATACAACAAGATTGCAGATTTCTATTCCGTGAAAGCAGAAGGCGGGAACTATATCGAAATTGGATAAAAACAAAAAGGCCTCAGTCGATATTCGCTAGCTCGAATGAGGCCCCTACGGAAGTAAATCAACACTTAACACCATGAAAACAGAACTAAACCAAACTTACGAAAGAGAAAAGTACCGAACCCACAATGAGAAGAACTGAAAAACACGCCCAGTAAACCCTACTAAAAGGCAAATGAAAATTACAACATTTTTTTACCGATAGCAAGAGGCTAAGCGTTTTTTTATCATTGGAATATGGAAAAAAACAACAAACATATCATCCACCGGATTAATCTGGAAATAAATACAGATAACGAGAAGCAAGCCTTGGAAATAAAGTCGAATATCGACCTTTTTCTGAGGAATGAACTTTTCCCAATCATTGAAGAACTTTTTAATGAGGCAACCCCTTTCAATGAGATACAGCGCTATGAATCAATCGATATAGAATTAAATCTGAAGCCCGATAATTGGCTCACCGAAATAAAAGAGACAATTGCTGATCAACTCCGGGAAAAATTGAAGGAAATAGAATCGAAGTCATCAAAATTGAACAACGATAAAGATTGGAAGAGAATCATCCAGGACAACCTCTCCCCTGCTGCACCGTCCACCAACACCACAATAGCCGATCAACACACACCCTCACCAGGATTGAAGATGGAAAAAATCGGCTTTCAAACCAATATTGAAAACATAATTGTCTACTTTTTGGAATTTGGCCAATTACCGTGGTACGCCGAACCTTCTTCTATTGAATTATTTACAAAACCAAACGGATTCAACTCTTTCTTTCACAGCCCAACATTCATCCAAAAACTTACGACTCTCTTTGCCTCACAAGACCAACCGATTGATCGATTTGTCGCTCAATTCGACAGTGAAATCATCGAAACATTTATTTTCCAACTTCCCTGCAGCCAGAATATCGACAAACAAAAAATTCATCAGAAGGCATCACTTCTCAGCCAGAAAAACAGGGAAATCGTATTAAAACACATTATTCACTACGCAATCAGGTCTGACCATAAAATCCCCGAACAACAGTCATTTCTTTCCGAGATCCAACAAGTTTCCACTACCAAAGAGCTCATTATTGATCAACTAATTCTGGCAGAAGAGGTACTGGCCATGTTCGGCATCAATTTTCCACCAACACCATACAGCATCACCACCAACAAGCCTTCATCCGAAATGCCAGACACTACAAAAGATCGTTTTAAGAAAACTCCGACTACGAACGAATCAGAGCTAACCCAAAAAAATCAAGGAGTAGAGGAAAAAAACGAAAACGGATATTCAGACAAGAAATACAACAACCTAAAAATAAACGAGAAACAAGAATTTCTATCTTCTGAAGAAAACAAGCTCACAAATTTTGGAGAAGAAGCGTTTTACATCCAAAATGCAGGATTAATTGTACTTCATCCTTTTTTGAAAAGCTTTTTTGATCGCACCCAATGCACCAATTCCAACCATCGGTTTTACGATGAAAAAAGGTCATTAGCAACTCACCTGCTTCATTACCTGGCCACAGGCATTGAATACGAAATGGAATACAACCTGCTTATGGAAAAGTTCTTATGCGGAATTTCGTTCAACGAACCCATTCGCAGGAATATTACACTTTCAGAACCCGAGAAAGCAGAATGTAATGAATTGCTGCATTCGGTGGTTCAAAACTGGCCCGCGCTGAAAAATACCTCGTCCGACGGATTAAGGCAGATGTTTATTCAACGCGGCGGGAAGCTCATTCAGAAAGAAAATAATTTTCAACTGATTGTTGAGCGTAAAGTACAGGACATTTTGCGGGAAAAGCTACCGTGGAATATTTCCATTGTAAAGTTACCCTGGATCAAAGAATTGATTTTTGTTGAATGGTAAAAAATAAGAAAATGAGAGCATTTGCACGAAAGAGTGATCACCATACAGAAAGCAGGAAAACGCCTTTTTTTTCACGTGTGGTACAGCCTAAAATAGAAGTTGGCGCTCCCAACGATCAATATGAACAAGAGGCCGATAAAGTTGCAGCAAAAGTTGTTGATAATTCTACTGGTCAACCGAAAGAGAAGGATGAAAAAATAGTTCAGCAAAAATCTATTGCGGACACTGTATTACCATATCTGCAAAAACAATCTGAAGAGGAAGATAAACCAGTACAAACGCAGGAAAAAGAAACCGTTCTACAAAAAGAAGAAGAAAAAGAGAAGTCCCAACCGAAATTAGAGGATGATAAAGAACCTGTTCAGAAGAAAGAAGAAGAGGAAATCCAATCCAAAACTGAAGAGGAAGGAGATATTCAAACCAAAACCGATGAAAGTAATGAAAATATAACAGATATAGAACCCGCCCTTAAACGTGAAAAAGGAAATGGAAGTCCACTATCCAAAGGCGTTAGAGCTGAAATGGAGAATGGGTTTGGGGCAGATTTTAGTCAGGTAAAGATTCATAACAACACAAAAGCTGTTCAAATGAATCAAGCATTGGGGGCACAGGCATTTACACATGGAAATGACGTTTTTTTTAACCAGGGCAAATACAATCCTGGTTCAAAAGAAGGGAAACTTTTACTTGCACATGAATTAACCCATACTATCCAACAGAATGGAAGGACTCAAAAAAAGAAAGCAAATACGGATATCAGCCCCACGAATTTCAATGTTCAAGGTGGTTTTTGGAGTAGGGTTTGGAGTGGCGTTAAAAGTGTGGGAAGCGCAATATGGTCTGGAGTAACATCCGTGGCAGGCTATGGTTGGAATGTATTAAAAAGTGCCGGAGCTTGGGTTTGGGACTTGGTAACCGAGGCGCCCGGTCGTATTTGGAACCTGCTCAAACATATCGGAAGTGGTATTGTCGGCACCATCTCATGGATTTGGGATGGAATAAAAGGTGCTTTAGGCCAGGTTTGGAGCGGCATAACCGGAGTATTGTCATGGCTCAAAGATGGCGTCGCCGGATTATTCAGCTGGATTTGGCGTGGTTTGAAAGGTGGCGCTAATTGGGCTTACAAGTTGCTTCATGGCGATTTTAGTGGTTTTTGGGAAGGTATCGGGAATTTCTTCTCTTGGATGGGAGATGGGGTTGTTGGTCTTGCAAAATGGGGTTGGGACGGACTAAAAGGAGCGGCTATGTGGGCATGGATGGGCGTAAAAGGATTTGCCAAATGGATTTGGGAGGGATTTAAAAGTGGAGCTGCATGGTTAGGTCGTTTGATTGCAAAATTATTAGACATGGTAGGGTTTGGTGAAATAATGGATCTTTTATTCAATATTTTTAAAGTTAACACCCGAACTCTTACTTCCATTGAACAACAAGAAGCTTTTAGAGTTTTTCAAGGCAGCATCAGTTATTGGCAAGTACGAATAGATGAGGCATCGTTAATTTCAGCTATCGGTTCGTTTTTTAGCGGCGGCGGCGGAATGGGTGTCACACTCTTTCATACCATAAATTTTAATCAAAAGTTACATGCAGCAGCAGGTAATAGCGACATGCGCTGGCTCATTCACGAACTCACACATGTTTCACAGTATGAACACGTTGGATCGCAATACATTGGAGAAGCGATTCATGCACAAGCTACTATAGGATACTCATATGGTGATGGAGCGGGTCTTGCAGGTAAAAACCTGAAAGATTTCAATAGAGAACAACAAGCCGACATAATTGCCCATTATTATTTTTACATTCTATCAGGCAACACTGATCCCCGCTTTAGCGGATATGCCATTGAATATCAACGAATGATAAATCAAGCTCGAAGCGGTAAATTTTAATTTTTCTGACAGGAATATAGATGAATAAATCGAATACGCTTGTTTTTCTGAATAGAATAGTTCAGTCTCGTTTGAAAATTGAGCTAAAAGGAATAGAACAAGAGCTTCCAACATACTTGGTTAATGAAAATGAAAAGTCGGAACTTATTGATTTTATTCAGAGCAACAACCTGTCATTCAATGAAATTATTACACTCTTTTTAGCTTTGACGCCACACATCTCTCCCAATTTTTTCAACATCCTTATTCAAGAATATCTTCCTGAAGGTGGCGAGTTTCCCGAATTTGGCGGGGTTAAAGGCAAAAACCACCGGGGTATCATCCCAACCGGCGAAACGGTTTTATACATTCTTGCCGGTAACGATATTGAAAAGCGGATTGAAGTATCGAAACTTTTTGATGAAAGCCACCTGTTTGCCCGAAAAAATGTGTTGTACCTTGAACCGGTTGAAACTGGTGAACCAAAAATGAGCGGACGGTTGATACTGGAAGAGGAGTATGTTGAACTATTTACCACCGGCAAAATCTCACATCCCAAGCTGGGTGCCGATTTCCCGGCACAGCTCATTTCCACCAAACTCGAATGGAGTGATTTAGTTCTTAGTGAAAAAGCACTCTCAGAAATCAGCGAAATCGAAACATGGCTGCGATACAATGATTCCCTGCTGAACGACTGGGAGATGCATGGAAAAATCAAACCGGGATACCGGGTACTGTTCCATGGACCACCTGGAACAGGCAAAACCATGACTGCCTGCCTGTTGGGAAAATACACCAACCGCGACGTTTTTCGGGTTGACCTTTCAACGGTAATTTCAAAATACATTGGCGAAACCGAAAAAAACCTCTCCAATCTTTTCGATAAAGCGGCCAATAAAGAGTGGATCCTCTTCTTCGACGAAGCCGATTCCATCTTTGGCAAACGCACCAACGTACGCGATGCTCACGATAAATATGCCAATCAGGAGGTTTCCTATTTATTGCAACGAATCGAGTCGCACGCTGGGCTAGTGATTCTTGCCTCCAACATGAAAAGCAACATCGACACTTCGTTCACCCGCCGCTTCAACTCCTTCATCGAATTTGAGAACCCAGGAACCGAAGAGCGACTCCGCCTCTGGAATAACTATCTGCCCCCAAAAGCGACCCTTGACGAACGGATTTCATTGAAAGAGATCGCCAAAAACTATGAGATTACGGGAGCCAACATCGTCAACATCGTTCAATATGCCTGTCTAAAAACGCTGGAAAAAAAATCAGCCATCATTGGATACGACGACCTGATGAAAGGAATTCAAAAAGAGTATTCCAAAGAGGGAAAGATGATGCGGCAGGAATAACGCACAAAAAGAGTGCTGATTTTTCCCCACTTTTTTCCCCTTTAAAAATCCAATGGCTATCTTTGACTGTCAGAGGAAATGAAACCCCGTCTGTAAAATATTATCTAAAAGCTTTAGCGATGACCGAAAAAATAAACCTAAAGGAATGGGTAAACCAAATTCTGAATTCTGAGAAAACGGTAGCAATCCCCATTATGACCCATCCCGGTATCGACCTGATCGGAAAAAAAGTAATTGATGCTGTAACCGATGGGATTGATCATTTTCAAGCCATTCAGGCCATCAACAATCAATTTCCTTCCGCCGCTTCAACCCTGATCATGGATTTAACCGTTGAAGCCGAAGCGTTTGGTTGTGAAATCAATTTTCCGGACAACGAAGTACCTTCGGTTGCAAACCGGCTGGTTTCTGACCGTGAATCGGTTGAGAAGCTGAACGTTCCCGATATAAATAGCGGAAGGATTCAGCAATATCTTACAGCAGCCAGGCTGTCGGCTGAAAATAGTATCAACAAACCGGTATTTGCCGGATGCATCGGCCCTTTTTCCCTGTCCGGAAGGTTATTCGATATGACTGAAATCATGACTGAAATGTGTATCGAACCCGATGTTATTGAAATATTGTTGCAAAAATGTACCGCTTTTCTGATTGAATACATCAATGAATTCAAAAAAGCCGGAGCCAACGGGGTTATCATGGCCGAACCGGCAGCCGGCCTTCTTTCGGAAGATCTGTGCGACCTCTTCTCCTCGAACTATGTAAAACAAATTGTTGAAGCGGTTCAGGACGACACCTTCATGCTCATTCTCCACAACTGCGGCAACAAAGGCCACCTGACCCAATCAATGGTCAGCACCGGGGCCAAAGGGCTGCATTTCGGGAACAGCATCAACATGGCGCAGGCACTCGAAGAGATTCCTTCCGACATTTTGGTTCTGGGAAATCTCGATCCTGTGGGCGTTTTCAAATTCGCGTCTCCCGAAGAGGTCGAAAAGCAAACAACCACCTTATTGGAACAAACACGGGGAAAGAAAAATTTCATCATCTCTTCGGGTTGTGATACTCCTCCGGGTGTACCTTTCGAAAATATCAAAGCGTTTTATAAGGCCGTAGAGATGCAATAGAAAACGATTAAATGCAGTTGTTTTCTACCACGGGCATTTATTGTACAGCACCTTATCGAATCTTATGACCCCATTTGGCATAAGAAAAAATAATCAGGTAACAGGGAAGCGCAATCCAATAAGCGTCGTGAGGCGAAGATTTATCGGCCATAAAACCATACAACAGGGGCAAAACCGCGCCACCGGCAATTGCCATGATCAGGAACGAAGAACCGATCTTGGTAAAACGGCCCAACCCGTCAATTGCCAGTGGCCATATTGCCGGATAAATCATCGCATTGGCCAATCCCAACAAGGAGATAAAAAGAACTGAAACAAAACCGGTTGTCAATAAAGAAACAGAGGCAAAGGCAATACCAATCAGAGTGGTAACCATTAACGCTTTCTCCTGCGAAATATATTTCGGGATAGTGACAATCCCTATCAGATAACCAACAATCATCGATACAAGGGTTGTCGTAGCGAAAAACTTAGCCGACGAAAGTGCAATTCCCTGCGAAGCCCCGTAACTGATCACCGTATCGCCAGCAATCACTTCCACCCCCACATAAAAAAACATGGCAATGGTACCCAGCACCAATTGAGGAAACTGAAAGACCGACTTTTTAGTAGAATTCAACTTGGCAACTTCGCCGTCCTCATGGTCGGTATCAATCTCGGGTAATCCGGAGAAAAAGATCAGCAGTGCCAGAAGAAGGAGCACAAGTGTTATAATGATATAAGGAGTAACCACTCTCAATGCCAGCTCGTTCAACTCGGCAACTTTTTCTGCAACAGGCATCAATTGGACTTTTGCCACCAGGGCATCCACATCTTTCAACGCCACAGCACCTAGAATGATTGGAGCAATCGCCCCGGCCAGTTTGTTGCAAACCCCCATAATACTAATCCGTTTGGCAGCGCTCTCTTTGGGACCCAGAATGGTAATGTATGGATTAGATGCCGTCTGTAAAACAGCAAGCCCTGTTCCCTGAATGAATAACCCAAGCAGAAACAACCCAAA
>DAOQAB010000042.1:0-27503 GCA_035353695.1 Prolixibacteraceae bacterium | reverse complement strand
GGATCCTTGTCGTCGGTAACGCCATCCACCGTTGGTGGGGTTGATGTACGGTAAATGATGAGATTAGGTGTGGATTGTTCTGTGCTGATTTTCTTTTCATTGGAAAGAGATTCGGCTTTGATGTCAACATTTATTGAAGTTATTGCAATAAAGATTGTGATAAAAAGAAGAAACTTTTTCATAATAGTCGGGATTTAAAAACCATAAAGTTGTTTCGATGATGAGTGTAAATTTACTAAAATATTTTTTTACAATATTTTAAAAGATGCATTTTTATTTTTGACAGAAGGGTAAGTGAGTATATTGATTATGTAGAAATCAAAGGTGAAAAAAGAACAATAAAAAAAGCCGTCATTTTGTGACGGCTTTTGCTTGCACGGGAGGAGCGACTCGAACGCCCGACACTCGGTTTTGGAGACCGATGCTCTACCAACTGAGCTACACCCGTGTGTTTTTCGTAAGCGGTTGCAAAGATAAATCATTTATCTTTTTTGCCAAATCTCGCGGTTAAAAAGTTGTTTTTTTCTCAAAAAAACCACCGCCAGAAGCAGAATTCAATCTTGAAGGTCTTGTTTGTAGCTGTATTTCATTTATTTAATCATAAAATCCATCAGCTTTTGATTGCCAATATACGCCTGTAACCGGTCGCCAATTTTGACAGGGCCAACACCTGCTGGTGTTCCGGTGTAAATCAAATCGCCGGTTTTTAGTGAAAAATACTTGGAAATGTGGACAATCAGCTCGTCAAAGCCAAAAATCATTTGTCCCGAATTGCCCAACTGGCGTGTCTCTCCGTTGATATCGAGGTGAAAGGGAATGTCGTTTTTGTCAAAATCGGCAATGGGTAAAAAAGTGTCACTGAAAGCAGCCGAGTAATCAAAGGCTTTGCATTTCTCCCAGGGTTGTCCTTTGGCTTTCAGTTGATTCTGCAGGTCCCTGGCGGTAAAATCGATGCCAATGCCGACAGAACTGTAAAAACGGTATGCAAATTTTGGTGAGACGTTCTTCCCAACTTTGTCAATTTTCAATACCAGCTCAACTTCGTGATGCAGATCGTTTGAAAATGATGGAATATAGAACGGCCGGTTCCTTCGTAGCATTGCGGTGTCGGGCTTGATAAAAATAACCGGTTCATCGGGTTTTTCATTTTTCAATTCTTTGATGTGCTCGTCGTAATTCCAGCCAATACAAAATATTTTCATGGTAAACTAAACTTGTTGTTGGTTTCATTAATGCGCTGCAAGGTACACAAATCGACCAATTCTCATTCCTGTTTATTGCAATAAAGCTATTTTTTCAGAAAGTGAGTTTCGGAAACTGGAAGGCCATCGTTGTAAATTCGGATCAGGTATATTTTCCTTTCCAAATTTTCGGTGGAAAAGCCGATGCTTTTTTCGCCTTTGGGCAGTGTCGTTTGGGAAACGAATTTTCCCTGGAGGTCTATAATGTCGAAACTGATTTCACCAGCAGGTTGTACATTGGTTTCCAGAGTAACCCAATTATTGCAGGGATTGGGATATATTCTCGGATTTGTTGTCTGGTCTGAAAAGCTTCTCGTTCCTGTTGCAATGTTCCGGGTGAAGAGGATTTCTTTTTCAAATGTTGTATCTTTTGATTTTGTCGATGCAACTTTGAAGGTGAACTTGTAGCTACCATTGGTCAGTTCTTTTGGAAAGATAAGCACTCTTAGCAATACCGAATCGTTGCCCGATAAAAAATAACTGGCTGGATTTGGTTTAATTGCGGTTGACAGTAGCTCGCTCGATTCGATACTTACCATGATAGAGTCGGCTAGTGTACCCTCGTTTTTGATATAACCAATCGATTTATAGACACTACTGATTTTGTCTATAGTTCCAAGGTCCAGTTGTGACTGATCCATCATCAGGCTTGCCCGTGCATTTTGCGTAATTTTGTCCAATGAAAGGCAATTGATGCTTCCTCCGGTTGAGGTGAAATAGATCTTTCCATCCTTCAACGTCGGTGTGTTGAAAACACTTCCCGATAACCTGACCGCATTTTCGATGTTCCCATCTTGGTCGAGAAGAACGATTTTGCCCGCTCCATGGGCATCTGCCGGATGTTGTTCGTCTCCGGCGAGGATGCAGAGTTTGTCGCCCACCATCAACGGAGCGTTGTAAACACCATACGAAACACTTTTTTTCCACTTGAGGTTGCCGTTTTCCCTGTCAAAAGCACAGAATTCATGGGTGTCAGAAGTGCCGACAAATACGTTATTACCTTCAATGACGGGTGTTCCGGAGAGCCAGGTTCCTCCCGATTCATATTTCCAGATGATTTTTCCCGTGGCGATATCGAGTACCTGGAAAAGGGAATTCCGGATGCCAAAATAGAGTCTTCCGTTGTCGACGACCATATCACCAAAAATTCCGCCAAACTGGGCATACGGTTTCTCTCCATGATTGGTGCGCATCGACCAAACCAGTTTTCCATCCGGGATGTTTACGGCAAAAACATATCCTTCGTGGTCACCGAAAAAGATGACATCATTTGCAATAGCCGGTTTGGTGCGGATGGGAGCTTTTATCTCGGTTTGGTAGCTGAACTTTTCGGAACCATCGGTTGCTTTAACGCCGAATAGAGTGCCATATTCATTCCCATAGTAGATTATTCCATTGGATACGATTGGCGAAGCATCTTTCATGTCCCAGGGGTCAAGCTGAAGGGTGGGGGTGAGGCTTGCAATTTCCGCAGGCTGATGTTTCCAGTACAACAATCCGGTTGTTTTGTTTAAGCCGTACAACGCATTTCCGCAAGAGAAGCAGACAATTGAATCGACGGTTACAGCCTGGCATTTGATTGGAAAATTGGTTTTGAAATGCCATTGTTCAACACCATTCAGGTTGAGTGCATAAAAAGTGGAATCAAAACCTCCGGCATAAATCAATGTGTCGTCAATAAAGACGGTTGAATAGATAAGATTTTTTGTTTGGAACGACCAATCGGGAAGCTGTTCTTTTGAATCCCGGACAGCAGCATTTACGGTGTTACCTACATGAAAAGTTGCTGCTGCAATAAGCAGAAGAGTAAAGATTTTTTTCATACGATAAATTTTGTGTTTTCGGTGTCAAAAGAAGTTATTTCGGGTTGGAAGAGTGTCCTATTTCATGATTTTGGATTGATTTTTCAACGGTAAAAAATCTTTCTTTTGAACGATTACTTGATGAATTTGCTGTATTTCAGGGAATATACTAAAGGAAGCTTTTTATTTATCCAAATGGTGGCTTTTAAATTCGGAGGGGGTAAGTCCGGTATTTTTTTTGAAGGCGAGATAGAAGGAACTTTTGGAATTGAACCCCGATTCGTACCCAATTTCAAGAAAGGTTTTCTTTGGGTCGCTGTTTTCAATGATAATTTTTTGGGCTTCTTCAACCCGGTAACCGTTGATGAAGTCGTTGATGTTTTGTTTCCGGCATTCGTTGATTGCCTGAGATAGCAGCCGGTCGCCAATTTCAATTTTCGAGGCCAGTTCTTTCAACCCAAAATCAAAATCGAGATAGGGTTTTTCAGCCGCCATCAGCGATTCCGCTTTGTTTACAATTTTTTGAAGTTCATTTTCGGGAAGCAAAAGCGTTCGTTTGGCTTTTGTCGCAGTTTCTTTGGTAAAGATGTTGCTAACAATGGCTTTATAAAGAATTGCCGTGAAATAGGCAGCAAAAAACAGAAACGACAGGTATTTGATATTTTCCCAGGAGAGGACTTTGGGAACAATTGTCAGGGAAATATCGTAAATGATGCAGGTGAAGAAGTATCCATACAGAATGAACCGGTTCCATTTGATTTTTTCGGTTCCCAGTTCATTCTTCAGCAATTCATTCTTCAGCCGTTTTTCCTGATAGATTGTAGCCGCCACGTTGTAAATGGCCACTTGAACAACCACCAGAATGTAAAGGTTTGCAAATAAGAATTTCGGATGCAGGCTGCCGGTCTGGATCATTTCTGTCTTTTGTGTATCCGGAAAGCGTTGGAAAATGAAAAATAGATAAATAGCCATGATGAGTGCTGGAAGAAAATGCAGCAAATGTGTTGCTGTGATTTTGAAATTCAGGCTGTTTCTTGAAATGACATACAGATACATGGCGGGTCCCCAGCAGAGGATAAAGGGCTCGGAAAGGTGGCTGATCCAGGGAGATGTGGATAGAAAAAAGTCGGCATGGTTCCACCAGATTGCATTGACCGAAGCCATCATTTGGGCAAAAAGAAAGAAAGCCAGAATCCGGTTTGAAACATCCTTCCAGCCTTTTAGCAAAAGGACGGTGATCAAAACGGTGAGCTGAAAAAAGATCACGGCGTGTATTATGTCGTAAAAATCGAAAGTCATACAATTTATTCAGGAACTAAAAATAGACATTTCAGCATTTAATTTTCTGGGTTTCGAATTCAAAAATATCGTTTTCAGAATCGGATGTTGGCATCAACGGGTGCCATTTTTATACCTTTGCAAAAAAGAAAATGGACAGATGGATCGGATTTCAAAATTATTCAAGATAAAATACCCCATTGTTTCCGGTGGAATGGTGTGGTGCAGTGGCTGGGAGCTGGCCTCAGCGGTTAGTAATGCGGGCGGTCTTGGGTTGATTGGCGCAGGTTCCATGCACCCGGAGGTGCTCAGGGAACATATTAGGAAAACCAAACAGGCAACAGCTAATCCCTTTGGTGTAAATGTTCCGTTGCTCTATCCCGAGCAGGAAAAATTAATGGACATTTTGGTCGAAGAAGGAGTACAGATCGTGTTTACTTCCGCAGGAAGCCCTAAAAAGTGGACTGGCTTTTTGCACGATCACGGCCTGTTGGTTGCCCACGTGGTGTCGAGTGCGGCTTTTGCCGAAAAATCGGAAGCTGCCGGGGTCGATGTGGTAGTTGCCGAAGGGTTTGAAGCCGGAGGGCACGATGGAAAGGAAGAGACTACCACCTTATCGCTGATTCCGGCAGTGAGGAAAGCCACTTCGTTGCCCTTGCTGGCAGCCGGAGGAATTGCAACCGGCGAACAGATGCTGGCTGCCATGGTGCTGGGCGCCGATGGGGTACAGATTGGGTCTCTTTTTGCCGCTTCGGAGGAATCATCGGCCAGCGGGGCGTTCAAACAGACCATTGTCGAAACCGGAGAAGGCGGGACAAAATTGATGCTGAAACAACTGGCGCCTGTGAGGCTGATTAAAAATGATTTTTTTAAGAAAGTGGAAGAAGCTGAATTACGCGGCGCTTCGGTCGATGAACTGAAAGAGTTGCTGGGAAAAGGGCGCGCAAAAAAGGGAATGTTTGAGGGCGATCTTGCCGAAGGCGAATTGGAAATCGGGCAGGGGGCATCTTATATTCATGAAATCCTCCCGGTGAAAGAGATTATGCTCAAGCTAATTACTGAATACCATGCTGCGTTGGTCAATTTGAAGAACTTGCCTGATTGGCAATAAGACAGAAACAATGGTCAATAAACTAATTGATGAGATAAAGCCTTTCATTGTGATGGAGGTGCTGGAGAAAGCTTCCGAAATGGAGAAGATGGGTATTGATGTGATTCACCTTGAAGTTGGGGAACCCGATTTTGATATTCCCGAAGCCGTAGAAGAAGAATCCACAAGGGCTATTCAAAATGGGCATACCCATTATACCCACAGTTTGGGTGATTTACAATTGCGCGAGGCGATTGTCCGGTATTATCAACGGATGTATGGGGTGGAAGCCTCGCCCGAAAACGTGGTTGTTACTTCCGGTTCTTCTCCGGCAATTCTGCTGGCATTGTCTTCCATTATTGAACCCGGCGACGAAGTAATCCTTTCCAACCCCGGATATGCCTGTTATTCAAACTTTGTCCGATATGTGCATGGAAAAGCAGTCGAAGTGCCAGTTTTTCCTGAAAATGGTTTTCAATATTCGCCCCGGGCCATCGCCGAAAAAATAACCGACCGGACTAAAGCGATCTTCATTAATTCGCCCATGAATCCTACTGGCAACCTGCTCTCGCCCGAAGTGATGAAGGAAATTGCCGGATTGGGACCAACCATTATCTCCGACGAAATTTATCAGGGACTGGTTTACGAAGGAAAACCCCATTCGATATTGGAATATACCGATAATGCATTTGTAATTAATGGTTTTTCAAAGGCCTATGCCATGACCGGTCTACGGCTGGGATACACCATCTGTCCCCGCGAATTTGTACGGCCCATTCAAAAATTGCAACAAACCCTCTTTATCTGTGCCGGTTCGGTGGCTCAGCGATGTGGTATTGTTGCCCTCGAAAATTGTGATGATGATCTGGAAGAGATGAAACGGATCTACAATCAGCGGCGTATTTATATGATTGACCGGCTTAAGAAGATGGGATTCACCATTCCCGCAGAGCCAACCGGCGCATTTTACATCTTTGTCGATTGTCGCCACGTTTCGAGCGACTCCTTTCACCTTGCTTTCGACATTCTTGAAAAAGCCCACGTGGGAGTCACCCCGGGTGTTGATTTTGGCTCAAACGGAGAAGGTTTTCTGCGTTTTTCCTATGCCAGCTCCATCGAAAACATCGAAGAAGGTTTAAACCGGCTTGAAAAGCACCTGAAAAACCGGTAACGGTTTGCTATAACCGTATGACCAGTTCATCCATACTTTTTCGTTTGTGAGCAGGAACACTTTCCGATTCGGGATAACCCAGCGGAATGAGTGCAATAGGTTCTTCCAATGGATTCAATTTTAATACCTCACGGCATTTCACCGTGTCAAAATTACAAACCCAGCAGGTTCCAAAACCCAGATCGGAAGCCTGGAGCGTGATGTGGTCGATGGCAATGGCTACGTCGATATCGGTATGGTCTTTCCCGTCCGATCCCCGTTTCCAGGCAATGTCGTGAAGCCCGGTAACGACAAGTATTACCGGTGCCGCATTAATCCAGTTGCGGTGATAGCACTCTTTGATTGCGGCCAGCATCTCTTCGCTCTGGATTACATAAATTTTGATTGGCTGATAATTTACTGCCGATGGAGCGATCCGGGCTGCTTCAAGTATCTGGAGGAGCTTCTCCTCTTCAACCGGTTTACTGGAGTAATTCCGCAGGGAATACCGGGCTGATGCCAATTGTTCGAAATTCATAGTGTAAGATGTTTTGTTTTTTTAATTTATTGAAATTAGCCTGTTTAAACAATCCAAAGGATAATTTTTCTTCTGAGCGATAAATTTAGATTGATTTGCCGACATGTTGGTTTTTTTAATTTAATTTTTTCTAAATTCGTTAGGAATATTTCAGGTACAGGGGGGTATGAAAAAGGGAGGTTTTATTGGTCTTATATTCATTTTGTTGACTCAATCGCTTTATTCAGTTAACGATTCGGTTCATTATGTTTTACCCGATACTTTCAATGATAACAATCCATCACACTATATCACGCTGGTTTCAAAAAGTGTCAACGATCAAAAACTGGATCTTGCAAAATATTTGATCGATAAAGGATTGGTTTTGGGTGAAAAAACGAAAAATTCCAATCTCCTGTATAACCTTCAGTATTATCTGGCCGATTATTATTATTTCAAGCAGGATTATCGCAAGGCCGGACAGTGGTATCATCAGGTGCTACCCGGATTTGAAGAGTTACACGATACGTTAATGATTGCCAAGACCTTGAATAGTGTAGGCTTGATTTATAGTTTTCAGAGAGATAATGAAAACACCCTGAAATATTATCTCCGGGAGGTTGAACTACTCGACCGGGTAAAGAATAAAAACCGGAAATTAGCGGTTGAACAGGTGGTGGTGCTTACCAACATAATCAATTTGTACCGGGTATCGGGGCAATATCTGAAGGTTAAGGAGAATGCATTGAAAGCAATTCCTTTGGCAACTGCGATGGGTGATTCTGTCCGTTTGGCAACCATCCTCAACTCATTGGGAAATGCTTACAAAAATCTGAATGAGGCCGATAAGTCACTGGAATCATTTAATAGGGCACTCGACATCTTTGACCAGCTTGGAGATGAGTACCGAAAGCCTTTTGTCTATTTAAATATTGGCGGGCTGTACGATTTTATGGGTAAAAGTGATTCTTCTTTAGCGTATTATAAATTGGCTGTTTCAAAGTTTAAGGAGGAAGGTTATTGGTATGGGTTATGGTCTGCCAAGTCGGGTCTTGCGGATATTTATTATAAAGCAGGTCGAATGAATGATGCCCGAAAATTATACGAAGAAGCTATCGATTCCTGTATTTTTTATCAGTTTAATGATATCCTTATCGATTCGTATGACGGTTTGGCTAAATTGGAATACAAAACCGGCAACTATCAACGGGCTTATGATCATAAAATGTTGGCAGTAAATCTGAAAGATAGTTTATACACAGTCGAGAAGGATGAGCAGTATGCCGAATTGCAAACCCGGTACGAAACTGTTCAGAAGGAGAGTGAAATCAATTTGCTGAAATCGGAAAAGATGATTCAGCAAAATAAGTTGAGAAAGAGTAAGTTCATTACGTGGACTGGTGTTGCAATCATTGCGTTTCTGTTGGCTGTTTTTTATGTGGGAACCATTTTTTATCGGCAAAAGAGAAATGCCAATATCCAGTTAACCGAGAAGAACCGCCAGATTGAAATGAAGAATGAACAGTTGGCTGCGATGAACCTGAACATAACTCAAATGAATGAGCAGCTACAGGAATCGCAGATTGAACTGACCAATGCCAACAATGCCAAAGACCGTTTCTTCTCCATTCTTGCCCACGACTTAAGGAACCCGTTCCACAACATCATGGGCGAATCGTATTTGTTGTCGAAAACCTATGACAAGATTTCTACCGAGGAACGGAAGAAATATGCTTCCGATATCCTATCTTCCTGTGAACAGGTAAACCGGTTACTGGGGAATTTGTTGGAGTGGTCAAAGACCCAGTCGAAAGGGATAAGTTTTCAGCCTGTACAATTCGATTTTTATCAGTTGGTACAAAATTCCCTTTCGGTGTTAAAAGGAGGCTTTGAGGAAAAATCGATTTTTCTGGAGAACCGTATTACTCAACCCATGGAAGTATTTGCCGATTATTCGATGCTTGAAACGGTCATGCGCAATTTGGTGCACAACAGCATTAAATTTACGCCGCAGGGAGGGAATATCACCTTATCGGCATCGATCCATAATGGCTGGCTGCAAACAGCAATCAGCGATACCGGAGTTGGTATCGAAAAGGAAAATCTGGCAAAGCTTTTTCAAATTGATTCAAATGTCAAAACCCGGGGCACGAACAATGAAAACGGAACCGGTTTGGGGCTGGTTATCTGCAAGGAATTTATCAATTATCACAAAGGCGAAATTTGGGTGGAAAGCACTCTCGGGAAAGGTTCCGTTTTTCACTTCTCAATTCCCGTAGCCTGATTTCTTTTCCCGCTTCTGTGGTTCTTTAACCACAATTTCGGAACGGCATACCGGGCAGATGTACATTTCGCAGCTCAGGCAGGCAAAGCAGTTTGAACAACTTCGTTGCAGGTCCTTCTTGTTGAATGTGCCACCGCAATCGTTACACCGGATGATGTTTCCCTCTTCTGACATGCTCTTTATGCTTTTACCTGAATGATTTCATCCAGTTTGGTGGTGTAGCATTTCGAGAGTTTTTCCTGTTTCAGCTTCCACTCTTTTCCCGAACCCTGGGCTGCCAGCTTTAGCGTATCGCGACCATATTTCCGGTTAATGCGATCGGTAACCACCGAAATTTTGTCTTGCCGCTGGCGGTCTTCTTCGAAGAAAAGGTTGCCCTGTATCTGGTTGTCAGGGACAATTCCGCTGACAATAACCCCCGCTTTTTTAAAGAGCAATCCGCTCCTGAAAATAGCGTCGAGTGCTTTGGCTGAAGCTTTTACCAAAAGGGAACTATTGCTGGTAGCGACTGGCAGGATGATGGTCTGGCTTTTATAATACATTTTTTCATTCGGATTGAACGGATCGGTATGGATGAATACCGTAAGCAGATTGGCCGCACAATGTTGTCGTCTCAGTTTCTCGGCGCAGCGAATGGCGTGTGTTGAGATTGCTTCCCGCATAGGTTCTTTCTCGCTCAGCTTTTTCCCAAACGAACGGGTCGTGGCGATTACTTTCTTTGCCTGGGGAATCTGCTCCATTTCGATGCAGGGTTCGCCCAGTAGCTCTTTTTGGATTCGGTGACCGGCAACACTCATGTTTTTTTTCACCCAAAGCGGGTTTAATTGGGTGAACTCCCTCGCGGTTTCTACCTGGTGCCGCAAGAGTAGTTTTTGGTAATTCCGTCCGACTCCCCACACTTTGTCGATTGGGGTATCTTCCAGGATTTCTTGTAATTGTAATTCGTTGTCGATTACAAGCACCCCATTGTGTTGTTTCGATCTTTTGTTGGCTACTTTGGCAATGGTTTTGGTAAAACCAATGCCGATGCTTACCGGAATTCCGGTGTTTCGGAATACCTTGTTTTTGAGCTCGGTTGCGAATTCTTGCAGGTTTAAGATTCCGTCCATATTCAGAAATGCTTCGTCGATGGAATAAACTTCTACTTCGGGAACCGCTTCCCGAAGGGTGTCCATCACCCGTTGCGACATGTCGCCATAGAGCGCATAGTTTGATGAGAAACAGGTAACCTGGTTATCGTGCATGAATTTTTCAATCTTATGGGCCGGCTCAGCCATCTTAATCCCAAGTTGTTTGGCTTCGTTGGAGCGGGAAATGATGCAGCCGTCGTTGTTCGAAAGCACTACGACCGGTTTGCCGTTCAGGTCGGGACGAAAAACCCTTTCGCACGATACGTAGAAATTGTTGCAATCGACCAGGGCAATCATACTCAATGTTTTTTGATGGTGTAGGTAACGGTGCCCCAGATTCGAAAGTCGTTTTCTTTTGAGATTTTGATCGGTTTGTAACGATCGTTCTCGGGCATCAGAAAGTATTCTTCACCGATTTTTACAAACCGTTTGATGGTGAATTCCCCGTCGATGAAGCAAACGACAATGGCGTTGATTTTGGGGGCAATGGATTTATCCACAATGATCAGGTCGCCGTTTGAGATCCCTGCCTTGATCATGGAGTCGCCGTTGACTCTTCCAAAAAAAGTAGAACTGGGGTTTTTAATCAGTTCCCGGTTTAAATCAATGCGGTCCTCAATGTAATCCTCGGCGGGTGATGGAAAACCGGCAGAAATGCCTGTTTGAAAAAGTGGCAATTCAATTTTGGTTGAAACATCGGCAGGAAAGAGCTCCAACTCGTTATTTTCATATATCTTTCTGATCTTCATCGATTCAAAAATAGCTGTTTTGAAGGAACGGCATTCGAAAATAAGTTTTAAAAATGCCAGAGTGGTATCAATTGTTCATTCAACTTTCAACTTCCCGCTGGCAATCTCTTCCAGTGAGGTGTTTTTGAAGTATTCAATAACCACCTGGTTGAGCCCTTTCCAGAAAGGCTGTACCGAGCATTCATCCATTCGCGTACAGTTAATCCCTGATGAGAGGCATTCGATTACGCAGATTTCGTTCTCCAGGGCCGTGTGGATGTCATAAATTGAAATCTCCGATGGCTTCCGGGTCAGGATGTAGCCGCTTTTTTTTCCTTTGGTGCTGGTAATCAACCCGGCAGCTTTCAGTGAATGGATAATGTGATCGAGATATTTCACCGATATATCCTGATGAACCGAAATATCTTTCTGAAAAATACCCTCTCCATTCGCATCGTTGGCCAATTCAACCATGGCACGAAGTCCATACCTTGTCCTTGTACTAAATTTCAACACGGTTCTTTTTTCGACAACAAATTTAACCCTTAATTGTTTTCGTGGGGCTGTTTCGGATGAAATCCGTGGCAGTAAAAACATCTTTCCCTGCAACAGATGCCGGCGGGTATGCGATATTTCATTATATTTACTCATATTTTATTATTTATGAATTATCTGAAATACACTTTTACACTTACTCCCGATACCCAGGAGTTCCGGGAAATCCTTATTGCCACATTAAGTGAGGTAGGCTTTGATAGCTTTGTAGAGAACGAAACGAGTCTGGAAGCTTTTATTCAGGAGGAACTGAGCTTTGCCGGTTTGCTTGAACCGGTCGATTTTGAATCGTTGTTTGCCTATCTCTATCAGGTTGAAAATGTTCCCGACCAGAACTGGAACGAAGTATGGGAGAAAAACTATTTCAAACCGTTGGTCGTTGCTGGCCGGTGTGTGGTCAGGGCACCCTTTCATACCGACTATCCGGCGATGGAGTTTGAAATTGTGATCGAGCCTAATATGGCTTTTGGTACCGGTAATCACGAAACTACTTCGATGATGATGGAGTTTATCCTTGAATCGGACATGCCGGGGAAAAAGGTGTTGGATATGGGGTGCGGAACGGGCATCTTGTCGATCCTGGCATCGAAATGTGGCGCCCGGAGCGTAACGGCAATCGATATTGATAAATGGTCGTATGAGGGTACGGTTGAAAATGTTTCGCTAAACGGAGCTACCGGCATTATCCCTGTTTTAGGCGATGCCACGGTCATTCCCGATGAAAAGTTTGATCTGATTCTGGCCAACATTCACAAAAATATCATCATGAGCGACCTGCCGGCCTATTTCAAGGTGATGGATCAGGCTGGTGCCATTATCGTCAGTGGCTTTTATGAAGCCGACCTGGACGATATTCTGAAAGTTGCCGAAGAACTGGGCTTGGTTCTTGAGCAAAAAAAAGTGAAAAACAATTGGTGCAGCGCACGATTGCAACTCAAAAAATAACTGAAATCCATAATTAAAAAACTAATATTCAACAATTATGAAAAAAATAGTTACACTTCTTATTGGCATCTTCCTGTTTGTTTCGCTCTTTGCTCAGGAAAAGAAAGATACGACCTATTGGAAAACCGGTGGAATGTTTTCGGTTAATTTTAATCAGATTTCTTTTACGAATTGGGCAGCGGGAGGATTAAATTCGGTTTCGGGAGTAGCAAAAGCTCAATACTCGGCCAATTATCTGAAAGCAAATATTTCGTGGGATAACCTTCTCGATTTGGGCTACGGACTTTCAAAGGTTCAGGGATTGGTCGTTCAGAAAAATGAAGACGTTATCAATTTGGAGTCTAAACTGGGAATAAAGGCGGCCAATAAATGGTTTTATTCAGGAATGTTAAACTTCAAATCTCAGTTTGCCCCCGGTTATTCCGACAAAGAAAATAAGAACCTGATTTCAAATTTCCTTTCACCAGCTTATTTGTTTCTGTCGGTTGGTATGGACTATAAACCAAGTGGTAAATTTTCGTTGATGCTTTCGCCTTTAACCGGCAAGATTACCATTGTGACTGACGACAGTTTGAGAGCCAATTATGGGGTTGATGTCGATAAAGTGGCTCGCCCGGAATTTGGTGCATACCTGAAATCGTCATTAAATACCGAGATTGTTAAAAATGTTGGCCTTTTAACCGAGCTGGGGCTTTTTTCCAACTATCTGAAAGATCCCGAAAAGGTCGATGTGGACTGGAAAGTCGCAATCAATATGAAAGTGAATAAATACATCAGTGCACAGCTTGGTACCAACCTGATTTACGATTATGATATCAAAGATCCGGTCGACGGAAAGGCAAAAGTTCAGTTTAAAGAGTTGTTTGGAGTTGGCTTCAGCTTCAAATTCTAAATAAAATTCATCAGATAGGGGGGAGGATGTTGCTTCCCCCTATCAATTTTATCCCATATTCATCGCCTCCTTTTTTATTTTTATTACCTGTTTTTTTCAATTTGTGGGATATTTTTTGCACCCCCTTTTGAAATCTTTTTCTCCTTTTATATCTGTGAATAATCGTATTCTTGTTCCAAAATGGAAATTTAGAGATGAAGCGCTTTTTAGTCATTGGTTTCTTTTTTCTTTTTGTCTTTGGCTCCTGCTCTTCCGGAGGGAAGATGGTGCAGGAAGGCTCTTCGACAAAAGGACTGAGAGAATTTCTTGTCCGGATTTCCGGGCAGGCTATTCTTTTCGGGCATCAGGATGATCTGGCATATGGTATCGGTTGGAAAGCTGTTCCGGGACAATCGGATGTGAAAAGAACCAGTGGAAGTTATCCGTCCGTGTTTGGCTGGGAGATTGGAAATATTGGCGATGCCACAAACCTCGACGGTGTTCCGTTCGATTCGATAAGGGACTACATTCAGCGGGCATACCGGATGGGGGGAATCAATACCATTAGCTGGCATGCACGTTATCCGGTCACTGGCTTTGATGCGTGGAATCTGACCAGTATCGAGGTTTCTTCTCTTTTGCCCGGAGGTGAATCGCACGATCTGCTGGTTAAAGAGCTTGATTTAGTTGCAGGCTTTCTGGCGTCACTAAAGGATGATTCCGGCAATCCGATCCCTGTGATTTTTCGTCCCTGGCACGAAATGTACGGGAGTTGGTTCTGGTGGGGATCGGCAACCTGTTCCTCCGAAGAGTACAGGCAGTTGTTCCGTTTTACGGTAGATTATCTCCGGAATAAAAAAGGACTAAATAACCTGCTGATCGCTTTTTCTCCCGATAAGGGGTTCGATACAAAAGAGGAATACCTGGCTCGCTACCCGGGCGACGATGTGGTCGATGTGCTGGGATTTGACGATTATGGTGATTTTAAACAAAACCGGCTCGACTGGGTCGTAATCAAGCTGGGTATAGTGGCTGATCTGGCCCGGGAGAAAGGAAAGATTTCGGCCTTTACCGAAACGGGTAGCGACCGGCTGGAAATCCCCAACTGGTATACTTCAAACCTGTTACAGGTGTTGAATGCCAGCGAAAAAACCCGCAATATTTCCTATGTATTGGTCTGGAGAAACAAGGATCTTTCCCATTTTTTTGTTCCTGCTCCGGACCATCCGCAGTCCGATGATTTTCGTACGTTTGTGAATGATAAATTGATATTTTTGTTGGATGATGTTAAAACAATGAACCAATAACATGAGCACATTATTTGAAAAAAGAAAAGCAATCATTGAGAAGTCACACGAGGAGTTGCTGAGCAGGAAAAATGAAGAGCTTTTTAGTACCAATGGTATATACAGCCGTTTCAAATATCCGGTTTTAACCCGCGACCATGCCCCGTTGCACTGGCGTTTTGATTTTAATCCGGAAACCAATCCTTTCTTTATGGAGCGGATTGGGGTCAATGCTGCCTTTAATTCGGGTGCAATGAAATGGAACAACAAATACATTCTGGTGGTGAGGGTTGAAGGGAACGACCGCAAATCTTTTTTTGCCATTGCCGAGAGTCCGAATGGGGTGGATAATTTCCGCTTCTGGGATCGCCCGATAACCATTCCACAGACCGAAGATCCCGATACCAACGTGTACGATATGCGTTTGACAGCTCACGAAGATGGCTGGATTTACGGGGTTTTCTGTACCGAGCGCAAAGATCCTGATGCGCCCGAAGGGGATACATCGAGTGCTACGGCTGCTGCCGGTATTGTTCGAACCAAAGACCTGATCAACTGGGAACGTCTTCCCGACCTGATATCCCATGGAGGGCAGCAACGGAATGTGGTGCTTTTCGAAAAATTTGTTGATGGAAAATATGCTTTCTTCACCCGTCCTCAGGATGGGTTCATCGATACCGGCAAAGGTGGTGGTATTGGCTGGGGTTTAGCCGAAAATATGGAGAAGGCTGAAGTGCCTGATGAAAAAATTATCGATCCGAAAACGTATCATACCGTTTATGAAGTGAAAAATGGAATGGGGCCTCATCCGATCAAAACCGAAAAAGGATGGCTTCACCTGAACCACGGGGTAAGGAATACGGCTGCGGGTCTGCGTTATGTCCTTTATGTTTCCATGGCCGATCCCGACGATGTATCCAAAATTACCCACAAACCTGCGGGTTATTTTATTGCTCCACTTTGCGACGAAAGGGTAGGCGATGTCTCCAATGTGGTTTTCTCGAACGGATGGATTGCCGACGAGAATGGTACGGTGTTTATTTACTATGCTTCATCCGACACCCGGATGCACGTGGCAAAAACCACCATCGATCAGTTGGTTGACTACTGCCTGAATACACCCGAAGATCGGTTTTATTCCCATTTATCGGTCGAAACAATCAACGAACTGGTCGACCGCAACAAGAAATTCATGTAAGATGAAAAGAGCTGTTTCTGAATTTATCGAAGTTCAACAGGTTGAACTCGATCGTATTTTGTCTTTTTGGATCAATAATGCCATTGATAAGGAACACGGAGGTTTTTATGGGAAAATTCTCTCTTCGGGCCTAAAAGAAAAAGAGGCATCCAAAGGAGCCATTTTGAATGGCCGTATTTTATGGAGTTTTTCTGCCGCTTACAACTTCACTCAAAATCCCAACTACCTCGAAATAGCCAACCAAGCTTTTGAATACCAGGCTGACCATTTTTACGACAAGAAAAACGGAGGCGTTTTTTGGGAACTCGATTACCTCGGCAACCCGTTAAATACCCGAAAACAAGCGTATGCACTGGGATTTGCCATTTATGGTTTTTCCGAATATTATAAGGCATCGGGCAACGAAAAGAGTTTGCAACTGGCCCAGGAGCTTTTCTGGACGATTGAGAAGAATTTCTACGACAAAGAGCATGGAGGTTACATCGAGGCGTTGAGCGAAGACTGGTCACCGCTGGAAGATATGCGGCTGAGCGAGAAAGATGCCAATGAGCCAAAGTCGATGAATACCCATCTGCACATTCTGGAACCCTATACCAACCTTTACCGTTACTGGAAAAACCCGTTGCTGGGCGAAAGTATCCGGAAACTGATACGGGTTTTCCTAGACCAGATCATTGACAGGAGAACGGCTCATTTCAACCTTTTCTTTGATATGGACTGGACCGTGAAATCGAGCATCGTCTCCTACGGTCACGATATTGAAGGCTCGTGGTTGCTGTCAGAAGCCGCTGAAGAACTGGGCGACGAAGCGTTGATCAACGAAGTGAACGAAATGGCCCTGCGGATGGTCAATGTCACACTGGATGAAGCCTCCGACGATGATGGCTCAATCTTCTACGAAAGTGAAGGAATGCATCTCGATACCGACAAACATTGGTGGCCTCAGGCTGAAGCAATGGTTGGTTATACCAATGCCTGGAAGCTTACCGGAGACCAGAAATACCTCGATCAGGCTGAGAAAGTTTGGGATTTTATCGATCTGTATCTCGTCGACCATGAACTTGGCGAGTGGTTCTGGCGTGTAGATCTGGATGGTACTCCCTATATTTCCGATGAAAAGGCTGGTTTCTGGAAATGTCCGTATCACAATTCCCGGGCATTGATGGAAGTAATGAAACGATTGAAATAAATTGAATGATGGATACAAGCAGGGTTTCGTTGAGGGAAAAAGTTGGATATGGTTTTGGCGATGCCGCCTCTTCCATGTTCTGGAAGATATTTTCGTTTTACCTGGCCATTTTCTATACCGATGTGTTTGGTATTTCGGCAGTGGCTGCGGGTACGATGTTGCTGGTAACCCGTATTTGGGATACGGCCATTGACCCGATCATGGGGGTTGTGGGCGACCGTACCAATACCCGATGGGGTAAGTTTCGTCCCTATCTGTTGTGGGTTGCGGTTCCGTTCGGAATTATGGGGGTATTGCTGTTTACCACACCCGATTTTGGGACTACCGGTAAGCTGGTTTATGCTTACATAACCTACACGCTGATGATGATGGCCTACACGGCAATCAATGTTCCCTATGCAAGTTTGCTGGGTGTAATGACTTCCAACACCAACGATCGTACGACACTGGCTTCGTACCGCATGATTTTCGCTTTTGGCGGCAGTCTGCTGGTCGTTGCCATTTATCAGCCGCTGGTTGACTTGTTTAAAAAGGGTGTAGAAGTAACTACCGCTTACCAGCTGACGATGGTGGTGGTTGGCATTGTGGCGGTGTTGTTCTTCTTCCTGACCTTCTCGTGGACCAAAGAACGGATTAAGCCTCCAAAATCCCAACAAAATTCACTGAAAGACGATTTCAATAACCTGTTGAAAAATGTTCCCTGGTTTATTTTATTGGGCGCCGGTGTAATGACATTGATATTCAACTCGGTGCGCGATGGGGTAGCCATTTATTACTTCAAATATTACATTGTTGACGATACGGCTGTTTCGCTTTCAAAAATGACATTTACCTTCAGTACCCTCTATTTCTTATTGGGACAGGCTTTCAATATGGTGGGAGTGGCAATGGCTAAGCCCATTTCAGCCAAACTGGGCAAGCGCCGCACCTTTATGTTTGCCATGGTTGCAGCGGCCGTATTAAGTACAATGTTTTATTTCTGTACCCGCGATAATGTTGTCTTCCTCTATATTCTTCAGGCATTTACCAGCTTCTGTGCCGGGATGATTTTCCCGCTCCTCTGGTCGATGTATGCCGATACCGCCGATTATTCCGAATGGAAAACCGGACGCAGGGCAACCGGGTTGGTATTCTCGGCATCGAGTATGTCGCAAAAACTGGGTTGGACATTGGGTGGATCACTAACGCTCTGGTTATTGGGTTTCTTTGGTTTCCAGGCCAATGTTGATCAAACACCTGAAACCATCGAAGGCATTAAGTACATGCTGAGCTTTATTCCCGCAATAGGCGCTTTGGTTTCGGGTATTTTTATGTATTTCTATAAACTGGATGAAAAAACGTTAAAAACCATCGAGTCGGATCTGGATATGCGCCGGAAAGCGGAAATGGCTTCCTGAAATGAGTTTTGAATGGATAGGAAAAGTCCGGTATAGAGAGTCTGTACCGGACTTTTTTTGTATGGCAGATCGCTCATCTACACCATAAAGGTGGAAATGTTGATAGGGAAAGGATTTGTTTGCTCGTATTTATCTCGATAATTGGATCGGGGAGATGGGAAGGAAAGGATACTTTTCTTCCGAATTTTCGAGGTCTTTTATTTACAATGTTTTTGGCAGTTTTACGTAAAGGAATTGTAAATTTTTTGTTAATTGTAGAAAAATTTTAACAGACTGAATATTAAGCGAATGGTCTTAATTTTAATTTTTTTAACCGTTTCATTTTTTTGAATTATAAACGAAAACAAATTCTCATATTTGTAAAAATTTTATTCAGGAATATTACCAGAGAACGATTTAAAATGAATTACCTGATTCCGTTATTATTTTGTTGTTATCGATCAATCTTAAATCAATCAGTATGAATCTTTCTAATGTTTTGCACTATTTTGTTCCGAAGGAAAAGAAATTTTACGGGATGTTTAATCAGGTTGCAATTAATATTGTTGATGCCTCCGTTGAGTTTAATAAACTGATCAATGCTCAAACCATTGAGGAAAGAAAGGAAATTGGGGTAACGATCAAAGCTATTGAAAAGAAGGGCGATGATTTGACCACGAACATCTTCGACGAATTGCATTCTACCTTTATCACTCCGTTTGACCGGGAAGATATTCACGAACTTGCTTCGGTGATGGACGATGTGATTGATTTGATTTATAGTGTTTCCGGGAAGATTGAATATTACCACTTCACCAATATCAGTACCTATATGAAGGAGATGACCAATCTTATTCATGAAGGTTGCAAACAAATCCAGGTTGCGGTTCGTGGCCTTGAAACCATGCGGAAAGAAGATCACATTATGAGAGCTTGTAAGGAGTTGAATAAAATTGAAAGTCAGGTTGATGGTTTTTATCACAGAGCGCTTTACAATTTGTTCGAAAATGAAAAAGATGCCATTGAGCTGATCAAGCAGAAAGAGGTGCTTCAAAACATAGAAAAAATTGCCAATAAAATTGAGGATATCTCCGATATTATCAAGACTATTTTGGTGAAATACGCTTAATTCCTGGCTTTTTTAACTGAAAACTGGTATATGCTTACGCTTTTAATTGTTGTTATTGTTTTAGCTTTTGCCTTTGATTTAATCAACGGATTTCATGATGCGGCCAATTCCATTGCGACCGTTATTTCCACAAAGGTATTGGCGCCATTCCCGGCTGTTTTGATGGCTGCCTTTTTTAATTTTGTAGCTTATTGGGTTTTCGACCTAAAAGTGGCTAATACGGTGGCAAAAACGGTCGAAAACGGATCAATTACCCTTCAGGTGATTTTGGCAGGAGTCATTGCGGCTATTATCTGGAACCTGATTACCTGGTGGCTTGGGATTCCTTCATCTTCTTCTCATACGCTGATTGGTGGTTTTGCCGGAGCAGCTGTGGCACATGCCCGTTCTTTTGCCGTAATTAATCAGGCGGTTATTTTGAAAACCGTATGCTTTATTTTTGTGGCGCCAATCATCGGAATGGTAATTTCTTACGGTATTGAAACACTTATTCTGTGGGGTTTTCGACGAACAAACCCCCAAAAGGCGATGAAAATATGCCGAAGAACGCAACTTTTCACGTCATCATTACTTAGTTTAGGTCATGGTGGAAGCGATTCGCAGAAAGTAATTGGTATTATCAGTGCGGCCATGCTGGTTTATATCTCCTATTTACAGACAAAAGGTTTGGCAATTCCCAATTGGGCCCATGTTACCGAAACTGTCAACGAAGCCGGCAAAGTACAACTTCAGGTACCTGAATGGATTCCTCTTTGCTGTTATACCGCGATTGGTTGCGGAACCATGATGGGCGGCTGGAGAATCATTAAAACCATGGGGACAAAAATAACCAAGGTTACCCCGATTGAAGGGGTGGCAGCTGAAACCGCTGGTGCAATAACCCTTTTTGGTGTTTCTCAGGGATTGGGAATTCCGGTAAGTACAACCCATACTATTTCGGGTGCCATTATGGGCGTTGGAATGACCAAACGGTTAGGGGCTGTACATTGGGGGGTTGCCGGTAACCTGATGACTGCCTGGATTATTACCATCCCTGCCAGTATGCTGATGGCGGCCATTGTTTACATGATCCTTGCATTTTTTGGGGTTGGGGCAATTTAAATCGAAGCAATAATTCCGTTTTACAATTTACTTAGTCGGAACCATATATTCCGGCAATACCGTTGATCAATGCAGGTATGTCGCTGTTGTTATGCTTTTTCCCTTCGAAAATGGTAAACTTCCAGTCGAGGTAATTGAAGCGGGCTCCCGACAGGTTTTCATTTAAATTCTGGATCCATTTTCGAACTTGCCCCATGTCCTTGGATCCATAGCTGAGGTACAGGCTTGTTTTCTTGTTTAGGGTGATATCAACTCTCAGGTAATCTGTGATGTTGATTAATTTCATTAAAGGCGAAGGGCTTGACGCAATATAGGCGTCGAATAATTGGGGTTTGTTGAGTAGAGCGTAAATGGTAAACCCTCCACCGAACGAATGTCCATATAATATACGGGTTCCAACATGGTACCCTTTTTCGACGACAGGAATCACTTCTGACGCGATAAAGTCGAGAAATTTGTTTGCTTCTTTTGTATAAAGCAAGTCCCTTCTTCGGTCGGTATTGATGATCCCAACCCCTACAAGGTTTGTCGTCGGTTTGTTTTCCTGCAGACTTTGAAACCGGTATTTCGAGAATTCCCCGTCAATCAGATAAATCATCTTTACGGGTTCATCCTTGGTGTAATTGATGGGTTTATAAATGACAATACTCCGATTTTTATTCAGTATTTTTGATTCGATCGGAATGGTATCCATGGTGTAGTTTCGGATTTGTGCACCAACGCTAGCCGAAACGAATGCCAAAAGAAATGTTGTTAATAGCCTCATAGTTAATTCAAATAAGGTTCATAAATTGCGACGGTGAGATGTCATCATCGATCTGAAAAGTTACCTTAATTTTTCCGGAAACCAAAATGTGAAGCAAGAAGATTGGTTTTAATATTTATTGATCGCTTTCAACTTTCTGGCCATTTCTGCTGCTTTTTTTGTCGTTGTTATTGATACCACGGTTTGCTTTTTTAACCTGCAAGTTCATTTTCCCGAAGTTGTAGGTGATATTAAACCGGAATGTTCGGGTAATGCGGATGTATTCGTTGTGCGTTTTGAACGTAACATTTTCCGAATCGTAATAATATTTCATGGTGTATTGGAACGGATTTGTTGACGAAAGGCTCAACATCAACTTTCACCAGCTGCTTCTGTGCAGTTACGGTTACTTCATTAATCTCAACCACTTCTTTCTCCTCCAGTTTTCCCAGATTGTTTTTTTCTTTTGAACCAATTACCGGAAAGGTCAGCTCTTTATTGCCAACCGATGGATGGTCAACTGATAGTTGTTGGGTTGGTTTACTTTCAATGTAAAGTTGCCCGACGCATCGGTGGCCATTACTTTCTTCAGCGGGATGCTATCGTTTTCGATCAGGATGGTTGCGAAAGGAATTCCGTTGCCATTTTTCATTTCGACAACCTGTCCGTTTATTCGGTAAATCGAAGATTCGCGGCATAAGCAAATGAAAATAACAGGACGGTGAATAGTAAAAAAGTCGATACAAGTCTCATACAAGTTTGTTTTAAAAATCAAAAAGCATTCCTTTGAAATATGTTATCCGATAGTGCTGCAAAGTAAAATAATCGAACTGCTTTTATTGGATAAACAAACGATATAACATGGATTGGTTTTGTTTCTTTAACTTTTTTAAGAGACAGGCAAAAGTTGGGGGAATACCGGATCACCACGATGATGATCCGGTTCATTGGTCAGGTTTTAATCTTCCTTGCGCTGAGCAGTGCAAACGCGATTGAACAGGTGGATGTGAAAGAAAAAATCAGGACTCCCAGCAGGAAGAAGCGGAATGGCGCAGTGCCTCCCAGCAGGTAGCGGTTACCTTCGAGGATATAGGTTACCGGGTTGCCCCATGAAATAGCAAGCAGCCACTTTGCGGTGATTAGCTCACGGGGAAGAAAGGTGGTGCTTAAGAATAGAAGAATGAAAACAGTGTTGGTAATAATGGCTGCATTTTGTGCTTTACCGGTGCGCAGCATAATCCCAACCGAAAATCCGCAGAGTGTGACCGACCAGAGAAGCGATAGCAGCAATACTCCCAAAGCCGACCAAATTCCAAATTGAAAGGGAACCCCAAACTGCGCTCCAATGGCAATCAGAATGCTGGTAAAGAGGACCGACGATAACGTGTCGGCAATCATGGGCGAAATCACTAAACTCCATCGGGGAACCGGACTAAGGTACAGGCGTCTGAAATAGCCCGACTCCATATCGGCATTTAAGGTTTGCCCGGCGCCTGACGACGACCCCATGGCCAGCGAAATAATGGAAATAGGAAAGATAAATGCCAGATAACCGGCATCGCCAAATATCTCCATGCTGCCGATTCCTCCAATGCCCGCATTGTAAACGATCAGGAAAAACAGGCTCATGGCAAACCCCATCAGTGGCGCCGATGGTTGTTTGATCAGTTTGATTATTCCCCGGTTGATAAGTAATTGAACAGGTGTTTTCATCGCTTTTTTTATGATTTGGTGAATGAACGGATGTATTTAAGATAACTTTCTTCGAGTGAAGATTCTTCTGCGGGATGTACCATGGCCTTAAATTCGCTGACCGTTCCTGTAAAGCGGATGGTTCCTTCGTTGATTAATGCCATCTCCGAAGCAAATTTGTCGGCTTCTTCGAGGTACTGGGTGGTGACCAGTACGGTTACCCCTTCCTGTTGGTTCAGCGAGGTGATTACTTCCCAGAAAGTAGCTCGTGCCAGCGGATCCATGCCAACGGTTGGTTCATCGAGGAACAATACACGGGGCCGGTGCACCAGTGCCAGTGCGCAGTGTAACCGCCGTTTATTCCCCCCGGAAAGGGTTTCTGCTTTTTTCTCTTTTTCGGTGGTGAGCTGAAAAAGCTCGATTAGTTCATTGGCACGCGTGGTCGCTTCCTGTTTCGACATCCCAAACAACCGGCCCTGAAACAGTAGCAGGGAAAATACCATTTCTGTCGGATCGAGTTCATTCTCCTGCAACGCAACGCCAATGTGCTTCCTGACTTCGGTGAAACGGGTTTCCGGGTTCATCCCGCCGATCAGAATTTCTCCGGACTCTTTTCTTACCAGGGTCGTCATGATTTTTACCAAGGTCGATTTGCCGGCACCGTTCGGACCCAGCAAGGCATAGAGCCTGCCTTTGCCAATGGTGAGATCAATTCCTCTGAGGGCATCGATGCCTCCGGGGTATTTCTTCTTCAGATTTTTGAGTTGAATTTCATATTCCATTGTTGTATCGTTTAAAATAACAATACAAAACTAGGATGTGCCAACTGGCTGAAATTGTAAAAAAGCGACAAGTCGTTTAAAGATCGAATTCACGGGCCATGTCAGTGGGCGAGGTGCTGCAGTTGGCCAGCTGTTCGCGGTATTCGCTGGGAGTATAACCGGTAAAGGTTTTGAACTCTTTGATAAAGTGCGATTGATCGAAGTACCCGTTATCGTAGGCACAACCGGTAAGCGATGTGATTTCGCTTGTGCTCATTGCCAGTATCGTTTTTTTGAACCGTTCGATACGGATAAACTGCTTGGGTGAGATCCCTACGTATGCCGAGAATTTCCGTTCCAGTTTACGGGGCGAAATGTCGAAGTTCTCCGATAAATGGTGGGCGTGCTGGATTTCCTCGTTACTCTTAATCTGCCGGATACATTCCCTGATCAACCGGTAATCGTTGGTGGGCACCGGGGTGAAACGGGCATAGAGAAACTTCTCGATAATGGCAATCCGGGTTTCCAGGTTTTTTGCTTCTCCAATCTGTTCTTCTACAAATTTTATTTCGTTGCTGAAGACATCACACAGATGGACACTGTCGTTTTCTACTTTCGACAACGGGAAACCAAAGAAACAGCAGGCACTCCAGGCATTGAAGGAAACAGCAATCACTCCCGAATTTCCCCGGGTTGATACATCGGAGTAGGAGTTGCTGATGCCACTCAGTATCGACGTGGGCTGAATGGTGGTGTGGTTGTCGCTGTGGGTTACCACAAACGGCTTCTTGTAATGAAACATCAGCTCAACACTGCCTTTGGGAATAATCCGTTCTCTGATATTCCCCTCGGAAGCATCAATTTCCATTACCCAATAATGGTTGATGTATTGGGACAAAAAACCGCCTGGACGAATAAATTTGAAATACATAGCCTGAACAGGATAAAGTGACAAAGGTATAAAACTGATTCCATTCAGGAAAAAATGAATAGTTAACGATTGGTCTTTGGTTAATTGTTCTTTTTCCTATCAGCCGGATTGGACGGGGCGTTTGCCTTTTTTATTCCAAGCAAATAGCGTAATACCGGGATTCTCCGGATAATCTCGTATAATCCGAAAGTTGAGGCAATGGTCACGATTACAATGATCAGGTATTTCGGGCCAATGCCAATTGGTAACTTAATGACATAGAAGGCAACAAGCGTGTTCATCAGCAAGTGTAACAGGTAGAACGGAAACGATGCCGATGACAGGTATTTCAGCAACCGGTTGCTTTGGTTTAAAAAGCGATGACCCAGTCCGAGAATAGCGAGAAGCCACACCCAACGATTTAACTGGCCGATGAGAAAATAGGTCAAATTGGGGTTTGCCCATTCGGGTATGGATGAATAGAGAAATTCCCGGATAAATTCGCAGACAATTCCAGCTCCAAGCGCCCAGAACGCATATTGATCGAGTGAGTGCTGGAATCTTTTATCCATCATCAACAGATATCCAAAGAAAAACATCAGAAAGTAATAGACCGGGTTTTTATCTCCCAGGATGTTTAGTCTGGCTGATAATACCAAAAAAACAAATAGTACCAGCAAAATGGGGAGTGTTCCGGTGCGGTCGATCAACATCCTGAATCGTGACTGTAATTTTTCTTTGCTTAACAGGGAAAACAGCGGTAATGCAACAAGTGAATAGATGAACAGAAAAATGAGGAACCAAAGGTGTGCCGGGGTAAATTTTCCGTTTATCCCGGATATGTCAATCGGATCGATTTGCCAGAACCCGATATAGTGTTGCCAGAAGGTTACGGTAATTCCTCTCGAAACCAGCGAAAGATAGGTCATTGGTGGAACCAGCAAGATAAGCCCGGTGATGGCCGGCAACAACAGCTTCGAAAGCCGTTCACCAAGGTATTGCAGGTGGCTGCGCTTTTTCAGGGCAAAATAACTTGACGCTCCCGCCACATAAAAGAGAAGCGGCATGTGAAACAGATAGACCCATCCGGCCAGTCGTCCCAGCAGATTGCTATCGACATGGTCTTTTATGTACATCACAACTTCAGGATGAAGATTGAATACCAGTGAACTGTGGAATGGCACCAGCAAAAGCACAGCGATGATCCGGAGCCAGTCCAGATCGGTTCTTCTTTCAACGGAAAATTGAATCTTTGAGATCATCCTTTTTTGCATTTAATCGGCAATTCACAAAAATCGTATGCCCTTAGTTTTGCCGGCCTGAAGTTAGGTATTTTTTGGTCAGCCATTTCCGTACGGGCAGATCGTAGAGTTTCAAACAACCATACGCGATGCCAATGGATGCTGCCAGAACCAATAAAGCTACGGGCCAGGACTGGAGCATGGATTTCTGGTTGTCGCAAACCCAGGCCGTGAAAATGTAGATTAGCGGGTAGTGGATAATGTAGATGGGGAAGGAGATATCGCCCAGAAAGCGGCAAACCTTCGACATGATTTTTCCTTTGATCTCTCCGCTGGCTCCCATATACACGATCAACGGGAAGAGGAACAGGATGGAAAAGGAATCATAAATCCCGTTGACCCATAGATGTTCGCTTCCGCCTACCCGGGGAAAGGAGAGGATCACAATAATGAGCAGGCTGCACCACACAAAAGCATTCCGGATTTGTCCCGGTTTGCAGATCCTCGACAACAGCAATCCGGCAAAGAAAGGATACATCAAACGGGTGAGGCCAATCCGAAACTGGTGTGGTTCGAGCGACCATCCGCCAATCACATCGCCATTGGGACTGCTAACCGCCAGATGGACCAATGCACACCCTGCCACAAATACCAGCAATGCCAGGAGTTTTTTTGAAAATTTATGAATGAAGAGCGCATAGAGAATATTGGCAACGTATTCGAAGAAAAGCGACCAGGCCGGACCATTTAACGGATGCATCTCGCCCCAGCCACGGATATCGAGCGAGGTAGGCACTGGCAACAATGTATATCCAATAAGCATCACGGCAATCATTTTCCATACGGGGACTTCGGCGATCTGTGGAAATACAACCGGCGAGGCGCTGAAATAGAAACCAATGGCGCCAATGGTCATACCCATGATGATCATCGGGTGAAGGCGGATCAGCCTTCGTTTAAAAAATCCTTTCAGTGTCATTTTCCCCCAGCGGTCGTCGTAGGCATAACCAATCACAAAGCCCGAAAGCACAAAGAAAAAATCAACCGCCAGGTATCCGTGGTTGATAATTTGTTTCAGGTGGTTTCCTCCGGAGAATGTCTCAAAAAGGTGAAAAACGACCACAATAAGGGCAGCTACACCCCGTAATCCGTCGAGAATTTCATAATGGTTTTTGGTGTCGGAATATACGGCACCCGATGGTTTTAAAGAATTCATGGCTTAATCGTTCGTTTAATTTTGTTGACTACCAGGTATGGAATTTTCCATGGTGGCAAACTTAACCA
>DAOQAB010000041.1:25782-27703 GCA_035353695.1 Prolixibacteraceae bacterium | reverse complement strand
CCATTTCAGTCCGGTCATTCCATTCAGGAACAGCTTAATGAACTGCATCAGCAAATTGCACAACATGCCAGTTTGCCGGTGATACTGGTTGGCCATTCCTGGGGTGCCTGGCTGGCTTTTATTTTTGCATCTCGTTTCCCTTCCCTGGTGGAGAAATTGATTTTGATTGCAGCGCCTTCATTCGAGGAGTCGTACGTTGCGGAAATGAACCGCATCCGAAAGGTGAGGATCTCTCCGGCGAAGCAGGCGTTGATCGATCGCCTCTCCTCCAATCCCAATTCAAAAGAAAGCTTTCAACGGATGGGCGAACTGATGAGCCGTATCGATTCCTACAATCAGTTACCTATTGTGGATGAGATCGATTTTCGGCCCGACATTTTTTCTTCTATATGGAATGAAGCGGAGAAATTGAGAAAGGAAAACCGCTTTTGCAATCTGGCATTGTCAATTCATTGCCCGGTAGTGGCCATTCATGGCGATTACGATCCTCATTCCTGGCTAGGTGTAAAAAATCCGTTGGAGAAATGGCTCAACGTATTCGATTTTATCCTGCTCGAAAAATGTGGGCATTATCCATGGAAAGAGAAACAGTCGAAAGATGTTTTTTATGAAGAACTGATTGATCAGATCCGATCATAAAGGTGAGCGGGCTGGTATTTGATAAAAAAGAAAAGCCCCGGGTTTCCAGGGCTATATAGCAAAAAAATTTAGACCAAATAATTAGTATGCCAGTTTCTTCCTGACAACGAAGAAAGAGGTAACGATCAATGCTGCAAAAGCGGCAACGATACTCCATATCGAAACAGGTACAGGTGTTGTTGTTCCTTCAACATAAACAGCAATGGGTTGGCCATAATTAGCCCAGTACGCTCCTCCATCGTTGGTGTAAAACATATTCTCTCTGGTGTCGGTTTTGCTGCTGGATAATCCAACATAGGCAGTTCCAGTTGCTCCGGCATTGTTGTATCCATCAATCAGTATAAAATATTTTTGGCCGACGTTAACGCGGATGTGCATGTTTTCATAGTACCATGTTGAAGTTGTCGTAGGGTTAATGAGCGGTCCCTGGTGCAACACATTGGTTAAATCGGGTTTTCCTTGGCTATTAGCTGGCACGATGGATAAAAGCACTTCTCCTTCTGGGGTATTTTCACCAAGCACAACCCCGATTTTGGTAAGATAGGGTTCGTTGGCATAAAAAGATTGTGCATAAAAGTTACTTTGGGGAACGCCTACGGGTCGAACGGTTTGGTTATTCCATGCAGTATTTTCATCGACAACGATTTGTGCGTTAGCAGTAAATACAAAACCTGAAAGAACTGTGGTTAAGGCTAATCCTCTTAAAAAGAGCGAAATTTGTTTGTTCTTGATTATTTTCTTCATTGAACAGAGTTTAAGTTCATCAAATTTTTTATTTTTCTCAGTGATGAAAGTGTTCTTCGGAAAGCCACACTGTCAAATTGAATTTGGGGTTAAATGTACTTAAATTAATATAATTTGCAAATTGTTTTTTTGTTTTGTAAAAAACAAAGAAGGCTTGTTCTAACGAAGAACAGCCTTCTTTGTATAATATTTTAGAATAAAATTTTTATGCCAGTTTTCTGCGAACCACGAAGAAAGAGGTAACGATCAATGCAGCAAAAGCGGCAATGATGCTCCATATTGAAACCGGCACCGGAGTCGTTGTTCCTTCCACATAGATTGCAAGGTATTTACTGCTATAAGAGCCACTATCCCAGAATGAACCATTGTTGTTGCTATAAATAACCGGTTCGTTTGTGTCGGTAGCTTTGCTGGAGAGCCCAATTCTTGAGTTACCTGTTGCTCCGGCATTGTCGTATCCATCGATCAGTAAAAAATACTTTTGGCCAACGTTAACACGAATGTGCATGTTTTCGTAGTACCAGGTATACGTTGTATT
>DAOQAB010000041.1:17510-25682 GCA_035353695.1 Prolixibacteraceae bacterium | reverse complement strand
AAGAAAGAGGTAACGATTAATGCAGCAAAAGCGGCAACAATGCTCCATATCGAAACCGGTACAGGAGTCGTTGTTCCTTCAATATAGACAGCCAAGGCTCCAGTTTGACCCCAGGTAGATCCGTTATCGTTGGTATAGAACATGCTCTCTCCGGTGTCGGTGAACCTGCTGGAAGACCCAATCCGGGAATTACCGGTTGCTCCGGCATTGCCGTACCCGTCAATCAGCAAAAAATATTTTTGACCAACGTTAACGCGAATGTGCATGTTTTCATAATACCAGGTAAGTGTTGGAGTTGGGTTAATGAGCGATCCCTGATATAAAACGTTTGTTAAATCAGGTTTCCCTAAACTATTGGCTGGTACAATGGCTAAAAGCACTTCCCCTTCTGGAGAAGATTCACCAATCACAACCCCGATTTTGGTAAGATAGGGTTCGTTGGCGAAAAAAGATTGCGCATAAAAGTCGCTTTTTGCAGCGCCTACGGTAGAAATGTAGCTGTGGCCATCCCATGGTGTATTTTCATCGACAACGATTTGAGCGTTAGCAGTAAATACAAAACCTGAAAGAACTGCGGTTAAGGCTAATCCTCTTAAAAAGAGTGAAATCTGTTTGTTTTTGATTATTTTCTTCATTGGAAAGAGTTTAAGTTAGTCAATTGTGAAATACTTCAAAAGAAACGTCGGAAAAGGCCGATTGGTTAACTGAAGTATATTTCTGAGATAATTTACTTCAAATAATTGACAATGTCAATATTAGGGTGGTTTTTTTTTAAGGATAAAGTTATTTCTTGTAATATGAAATCAAAAAAAAGGATGCTCTGTCGAAGAAGCATCCTTTTCTGAGTAAAAATTCTTTTTAGTCACACCAATCATCGAGCAAATATTGGTTCCAGCAATGCCAGCTATTGTCTTTGAAATAGTTCGGACTTAACACCTTTCCGCTTTTATCATCGGAGCTCCATTTGATGGAAATCGTTGCGTTGTCGGCACTCCGATAAATCTCGTAGTAACGGTCGTATTGTTCATCGGGGTCTTTGCCACTGATGATGTAGCTATCCTTGTCATCGTCGAGCGAACTAACCAGTGTATATTTTAATTCATATTTTGAATGGTCTGCCGAGGAGGTCCATTCTGTTTGGATCACTTTATTTGGTGAAGCAGGCGTTTCGTAAATGGTCCATGATGCCGAAGTTGAATCTTTTACCGTGCCTTCAAACCAAAGAAAATCGGTGAAGCCATTTGCTCCAATCTTGTCGATATACATTTTCCATTTTACAACCCCTTTGTTTTCGACTGTGCCATTGAGTGTGGCGTAATAGGTTGCCCCAATGGCCTTGAATTCATAATTCCATTGCCATGTTTGGTCTCCGGCATACGTAGGGGTAGTGGCAAACGATGCCGTATACGCGATGGAAGGGACAATCATGGAGGTGGTGTAAATGGTGCTGAAAAATACAACATTCACCGAACTGTAAAGCCAGTTTTCAACCAGCAGGTTGGTGCTTTTTTCGGTATTGTAATCCGAAAAATCCATCGCAAAAGAGCTTGCCGGTGGCAAGACTGGTATTGCAGGAGTTTCATCTTTTTTACACGATGAGAAAGTTGCAAAGATGCAACAGGCAATAATGATTCTGTTTCTAATTGTTTTCATCAGATAATAATTTGTTTAGTAAGGTCGGATGCCAGCCTGTCCGGCAGGCAGGGAACTCGCATGTGAATTTTCATCCGTGTTTGTGCCGTTAGCGAACATGCTTGTTTCATACGATCAGTAATTGATACTTCAAATTTATTAAACAAAACCGATTTTAAACCAAGAAGTCCGTTTTGTTTTCAACGGACTTCTTTTCGTTATTGTTCACAGGTGGACGTATCGCCGTTTGCTTTGGCGACATACCATTGCAATGGGTGCGACGAGGGCCTTTCGATGGGCATCCCGTACAAACGGTCTAAAATGAGTGATGACAGTACGCCAAGTGCTCTCGATAATCCGAACAGCACGGTGTAGAATGAGTATTCCTTGATTCCATAATGGTAGAGCAACACTCCGGAGTAAGCATCTACGTTGGGCCAGGGATTTTTAATCTTCCCGACATTTTCCAAAATAGGAGGAACCACTTCATACAGGTTGTTAACAATATTGATGAGCGGGTCGTTTTTGATGTATTTATTGGCAAACTCCATCTGAACAAGGAAGCGTGGGTCGGTTTGCCGCAATACTGCATGGCCATATCCGGGTATTACCCTGCCTTCCTCCAGTGTTTTGGTTACATATTTTGCAAGCTGATCTTTGGAAGGTGTGTCGGTTCCGATGTTTTCAATCATCTCAAAAATCCAGTGGATTACATCCTGATTGGCATAACCGTGCAAAGGGCCGGCCAGCCCAAGCATTCCGGCAGCAAAGGAATAGTGAGGGTTGCTCAGCGCCGAACCGACTAAGTGGGTGGCATGTGCTGAGACATTTCCTCCTTCGTGGTCGGCATGGATCACCATGTAAAGGCGCATCAACCGTTTTACTTCGTCGGAGTCGTATCCCATCATGTGTGCAAGGTTGCCTGCCCAGTCGAGCCGTGGTTCCGGTTCGATGTGTTTATCTTTATAGTAGAGATGCCGATAAATGTAGGCTGCGATGTGCGGTAGCCGGGCGATGAGGTTCATTACGTCGTCGTACATGAAATCCCAGTAATATTTTTTGTTAATGCCCGAATGATAAGCCTTCTGGAAGACCGATTCGGTGGCTTCGGCAACGATGGCCGCACTGAAAATGGTCATCGGTTTTGCCGTACGCGGCATAGCATCAATCACATCAAAAACATGCTGGGGAACCTGTGATCGGGCAGCCCACGCTTTTGAAATGTTCATCATATCCTCGTATTCGGGTATTTCTCCGATCAGCATCAGGTAAAAAAGCCCTTCGGGAAGTGGTTCCCCTTCGGGAGTTAACCTGGGAAGCTTCTCCCGCAGCTCGGGAATGGAATATCCACGGAAACGGATCCCTTCGTTTGGATCAAGTTTCGAAGTGTCGGTTACCAGTGCTGGGATTCCTTTCATCCCCGAAAGAACCTGCCCGATTGTAATCTCTCCGATGACGGTATCGCCATGCTCTTTTTTTAATTGGTTATAGGCCGCAACACATTTGCTCGCCTTTTCATAAAACCGGTTTTTAATGTATTCCATATTCTTTGTTCTTTTATTGTTTTCTTGATTACAGATACCCGATGTTCGGTTGTCAAAGATTTTTTATTACAGCATCGGCAAACTCCGAAGTGGATAAGAGGGTTGCCCCATCCATTAGCTCAAACAGGTCGGATGTCACTTTTCGTTCGCCGAATGTTTTTTCCATGGCAGCATAAATACGCGATGATGCTTCGTTCCATCTCAAGTATTCCAGCATCAGTGCAGCCGAGAGAATCAGTGAGCCGGGATTGGCCTTTCCCGTACCGGCAATGTTGGGTGCCGTTCCGTGGGTGGCTTCAAAAATGGCATATCCGCTTTGGTAATTGATATTGGCTCCGGGGGCAATCCCAATACCGCCCACCATGGCTGCCAGCTGATCAGAGATGTAGTCGCCGTTCAGGTTCATGGTGGCGATCACCGAATGATCGCGTGGGTGAAGGAGGCTTTCCTGAAGGAAGGCATCGGTAATCACATCCTTGATGATGACTTTTCCGGCGACTTTTGCCTCATTCAGCGCTTCATTGGCAACTGCTTTCCCTTTTTCTTTGGAAATGGCTTCGTATTCTTTCCAGGTGAAAACCTGACGGCCAAATTCATTCATGGCCAGATCGTATCCCCAATTTTTGAAGGAACCTTCGGTAAACTTCATAATGTTGCCTTTATGAACCAGCGTAACCGATGGTAATTGGTTCTCGATGGCATACCGGATTGCAGCCCTTACCAGCCGTTCCGAACCATCTTTTGAAACCGGTTTTACACCAAACGAAGTACTTTCGGGAAAACGGATCTTTTCGATACCAAAATTTTCCTTCATCAGTCGAAGGAATTTCTCAGCTTCGGGGGTGCCGGTCATGAATTCAATACCGGCATAAATGTCTTCGGTATTTTCGCGGAAAATGTACATGTCGACATACTCCGGATGGATTACCGGTGATGGTACATTTTTGAACCACCGTACCGGGCGAAGGCAGACATAGAGATCGAGGGTTTGGCGCAGGGCCACATTCAACGAACGGATACCTCCACCAATGGGCGTGGTGAGTGGTCCTTTAATGCCAACCATGTATTCCTGAAATGCATCGAGGGTTGCCTGCGGAAGCCATTCACCTGTTTGATTGAATGCTTTTTCTCCGGCAAGAACTTCCATCCATTCAATTTTTTTTGATTCACCGTAAACTGCACGGATAGCCGCATCGACCAGTTTTTGAGTTGGTGCTGTGATGTCTTTCCCAATGCCGTCGCCTTCGATGAAAGGAATTATGACATGGTTAGGAACCAGAAGTGCTCCGTTTTTGATTGTAATTTTTTCAGCCATATTTTCAGTTAACTATTCTGTTTAATCAGATTTAATGCAGAACCTGCACGAAACCAGCCAATCTGTTGTTCATTATAGGTGTGGTTTACCGCAATGGTTTCTTTTGATCCGTTGGTATGAACCAACTCCAGTTCAATTTGCTTGCCGGGGGCAAACTGATCGAGGTTGAGGAAGTTGATGGTGTCGTCTTCCTGAATCTTGTCGTAATCGGCTTCGTTGCTGAAAGTCAGTGCCAGCATTCCCTGTTTTTTCAGGTTGGTTTCGTGAATCCGGGCAAACGATTTTACCAATACAGCCTTTACACCCAAATGGCGTGGCTCCATGGCGGCATGTTCGCGCGAAGATCCTTCCCCATAATTTTGATCGCCAACGACGATGGTTGGAATTCCGGCTGCCTTGTAAACTCGTTGAACGGTCGGAACTTCTCCGTATTCACCGGTGATTTGATTTTTTACGGTATTGGTTTCTCCGTTGAAGGCATTCACGGCACCAATCAGGCAGTTGTTCGAAATATTGTCGAGGTGGCCACGATAGCGCAACCAGGGACCGGCCATCGAAATATGGTCGGTGGTGCATTTCCCTTTGGCTTTGATCAGCAGTCTGGCGCCGGTAATATTTTTGCCATCCCAGGCAGGGAACGATTCCAGCAGTTGCAATCGTTGGGAATCGGGTTTTACCATGACTTCTGCATGACTTCCATCTTCAGCAGGTGCGAGGTATCCGGCATCTTTTACATCGAAGCCCTGGGGTGGCAATTCCCATCCGGTTGGTGGATCAAGTTTTACTCGTTTGCCCTCTTCGTTAATCAGCGTGTCGGTTATTGGGTTGAAAGTGAGGTCTCCGGCAATGGCCAGTGCGGTAACCATTTCGGGTGAGGCAACGAATGCATACGTGTTCGGGTTGCCGTCGGCACGCTTGGCAAAGTTCCGGTTGAATGAGTGAATAATCGTATTCTTTTCGCCTTTTTCTGATCCTTCACGTTGCCACTGACCGATGCAAGGTCCGCAGGCGTTGGCAAACACATTGCCTTCTATTTTTCTGAAGGTGTCGATGAAACCGTCGCGTTCGATGGTATAGCGCACCTGTTCCGATCCGGGAGTAATGGTGTACATCGCTTTTGCCTTCAGTTTTTTGTCGACTGCCTGTTGGGCCAACGATGCCGCACGCGAAATATCTTCGTACGACGAGTTGGTACACGAACCAATTAAGCCTACTTCAACTTTGGTTGGCCAGCCGTTCTTTTCAGCTTCTTCCTTCATTTTGCTGATGGGTGTGGCCAGATCGGGCGTAAACGGGCCATTCAGATGTGGCTCCAGTTCCGAAAGGTTAATCTCGATTACCTGATCAAAATATTTTTCGGGTTCGGCATACACTTCGGGGTCACCAGTAAGGTATCCGGCAATTTGATCCGCCTGTTCCACTACCTCTTTTCTTCCGGTCGCTTCAAGATAACGGCGCATCGAGTCGTCGTATCCAAAGGTTGAAGTAGTGGCGCCAATTTCAGCCCCCATGTTACAGATGGTGCCTTTCCCGGTGCAGGAGATGGATTGAGCACCTTCGCCAAAATATTCTACAATGGAACCTGTTCCCCCTTTCACGGTCAGTATTCCGGCTACTTTCAGGATAATATCTTTGGGCGATACCCAGCCATTCAGTTTTCCGGTGAGTTTAATGCCGATTAGTTTGGGCATTTTCAGTTCCCAGGCCATCCCGGCCATCACATCCACGGCATCGGCGCCGCCCACGCCTATGGCAATCATCCCCAGACCACCGGCATTTACCGTGTGCGAGTCGGTTCCGATCATCATTCCTCCCGGGAAGGCATAGTTTTCAAGAACCACCTGATGGATAATCCCGGCTCCGGGTTTCCAGAAACCGATGCCATATTTGTTCGACACCGATTCGAGAAAGTTGTATACTTCGTCGTTTTTATTGAGTGCTTCCTGCAAATCGTTATCGGCACCTGTACGGGCCTGGATCAGATGGTCGGCATGAACCGTTGAGGGCACCGCCACTTTACTCCTACCTGCCTGCATGAACTGGAGCAGCGCCATTTGAGCGGTGGCATCCTGCATCGCTACCCGGTCGGGCGCAAAATCGACATAATCGGTTCCCCTTTTGAAATTGCTGGGTTCAGTAGCTTCCAATAAATGAGCGTATAAGATTTTTTCAGAAAGGGACAGAGGCCTGTTTAACAACTTCTTTGCTTCCTCTACTTTTTCGGGAAACCTCTGGTATACATCTTTTATCAGATTGATATCAAATAACATGCTTTTATATTTTTTTATCGTATTTTCAGATTGTGTGGTTCCGGATTAAAACATTCTATACGGATGAATAAACAAAACCAACGCAACAAAAGTTTTCCACAACTCACAGATGTTTTATGTTAATATTTCAGATAAATTGCATTTTTGTGGGAGTAATTGATTTTTGCTATGTTTCAATTTTATAAAAATTCGCCGAGTTTCTACAAAAAAATCGTTAAAGACCGGTTGGTAAGCTTAATATTAACGTGAGTTTAAGAAGTTATGTTTTCAAATTCATATGTTGGCAACTGTTTTGTTGCGTTAATTGCTACCTGTTATTCAAAACAAATTGTCTTCAGATACAGGGATTGGGAAAATCTTATTAAATTGGGGTAATAAAAGAAAGTAACCAACCGATGAGGAAAGTAATTGCCATATTAATGATGTTGCTTCTGGTTCCTAATCTGTTTTCTCAGGTGCGAAATGGCTGGAGATCAATTTATGATACATTTGGCAGACTGACCCGAATGTCTTTTTATAAGAATGGGGTAGATGTCACTGATTCCAATTTTTATTTTCAATATTATACCGATAATGTCATTAAAGGGATAATTACTGGCGAGATCGTAAAGGAAGGTGGATGTCGAAATGGTTCGATTATCCTTTTTGATGAATCAGGAAATTTGGCATCTTATAATGTAAAGCGGGAAGGACAAGAGGCATTTAATTATGCCTGTGATTATCTTGGTGTTTGTAACGGGAAATGGGTCGATGCGTTTGATGTGAATACAAACTGTTGGCTTTCAGATTCGTTTTCAGTTGAAAATGGCGAACTGATTCTTTATAATGAGAAAAATATCGGGGTTGCTTTGTATCGGCCTCCGGTACCGATTGACCTGAATTGTGAATTTATTTTTCAGGCGAAGATCCCAAGGGATAAAAACTCATCCAAGGTGGGAGTATGTCTGGGATGGGATGGTCCCGAAAACTATTATCTTTTTGAAATTTCTTATGGGGAATCCTATTCTGCTCTTTGTTATGAAGATGGAGTTTACAAGCCATTGATTGAAGGGCGCAGACCCATTGAGAAAAAGGGGGATAATTCTAACGAAATCCGAATTAGCCGCAATGGCACAAATCTGATTGTTGAGGTGAATCAGAATATTGAAATGGTGATCCCTGCTCCCCGGTTCAAAACCTCAACGATTGGTTTGATGACTCGTTCGAAGGGTAATGCCCGGTTCATGGATTTTGGGTTTACCTATTCGGTACCGAAGGACAGTTGGTTGTATACGAACCCCAAAATTGGCAAAGGAACCGGTTTTTTTATTTCTACTTCGGGGAGAATCTTAACAACGTATGATGCCGTAGCTGGTGCCAAAAGCATTTTTGTGAAGGGTAAAATTGGGGAAAATATGTTTCTTCTGTCAGC
>DAOQAB010000041.1:0-17410 GCA_035353695.1 Prolixibacteraceae bacterium | reverse complement strand
CCAAAAGCATTTTTGTGAAGGGTAAAATTGGGGAAAATATGTTTCTTCTGTCAGCGGAACTTGTCGGTGTTGAGGAAGAAAGAAATTTGGCTATTTTGCAGATTCGCGATCGTTCGTTTCATCCGTTTAAAGAATTACCTTACGGTTTTTCTCAAACCAGGCCAGTTTCTGAATCCGGGGCTTTTTCGATTGGTTTTCCCAATGCAATTAGTGGTATTTATATGCCTCCAGAAATTTTTCCAGGAAAAGTTCTCTCCTCTTCTGCTGGTTCTTCTAAGGATTTGCTCTTGGAGATGTCTTTTCGATATGGAATGATCGGGGCTCCGGTTTTTGACAACAATGCCAGCCTGATCGGAATTGTGGCCAATAAAGGGATGGAACTGAAATATTCTGAAGTTATTGACTTTTCCGAAAATTCCAGGTTAATTAAAGGCTACATAGGAGGGGCCGATGAAAACAATGTCTCTCCGTTGAGGAATAAAACCATGCAGGATAAAAATAAGGCGCTCTCCGAGATTGTTGTCATTGTGGAATCGAGAATTTTTGATTCGGAAAAGAGAGCCGAAAATTAAATTTCGCTCTCTTTCAGTCGTTCCGAGTTTTCTTCAATCTGAAGTTTTTCAATAATTTCCGAAATATCGCCGTCGATGATGGCTGGCAGGTTGTACATGGTTAACCCGATGCGGTGATCGGTAACCCTTCCCTGTGGCCAATTGTAGGTTCTGATTTTTGCAGAGCGGTCGCCGGTCGACACCATGGTTTTACGCCGGGAAGCAATTTCGTCGATGTATTTCTGGTACTCCATGTTGTAAATACGGGTACGCAACTCAGTCATTGCTTTTGCAAGGTTCTTGATCTGCGATTTTTCATCCTGACAGGTTACCACGATTCCTGTGGGAATGTGGGTAAGCCGTATGGCCGAGTAGGTGGTGTTTACACTTTGTCCGCCGGGACCCGATGAACAGTAGGTGTCTTTTCGGATGTCGGTTTCTCTCAGTTCAATATCAAACTCTTCGGCTTCGGGGAGAACAGCTACCGATGCGGCTGATGTATGGACACGACCCTGGGTTTCGGTTTGAGGAACCCGCTGAACCCGGTGTACCCCCGATTCGTATTTCAATATCCCATAAACACCTTCACCGGTCACTTTGGCTACAATTTCCTTGTATCCACCCGAAGTTCCTTCGCTGGCGTTGGTTACTTCGAGCCGCCATCCTTTGCGTTCACAAAATTTGGAATACATGCGAAACAGGTCGCCGGCGAATATGCTGGCTTCGTCGCCACCGGTTCCGGCGCGGACTTCAAGAATCGCATTTTTACTGTCTTCGGGATCGGCTGGGACCAACAAGAGTTTGATCTCCTGCTCCTTGGGCGATAGCTGGCTTTCGAGCGTTTCAATCTCTTCCTTGGCCATCTCGCGCATTTCGTCGTCGGTTTCGGTAGCCAGCATCTCTTTGGCCGACTCAATATTGTCGGCAATATTTTTGTAATCTGAAAAAGCTTTTACAAGATCTTCCAACCGTTTGTATTCCTGATTCAGTTTAACATACCGCTTCATATCCTTCATTACATCGGGGTCGGTGATTTGTTGCCCCACTTCATCGAAACGGAATTTTATGTTTTCAAATTTCTCCAGTAAACTCTTGTCTGCCATAACATCTTCAAATTACAAATAACAAAATTCAAGTAAAAAATCTAGTAACAAAAATGATGCTTCGACTATCCTTCGCAACCTTCGTACCGAGCATTGCGCATCCAGCATCCAGATTCGAGCATCCCCGCCTACGGTGGGCAGGCAGTGTCGAGCATCGAACATCCAGCATTAGCACCTAATACTCAAACGTGCCGTGAGCTGATTTTATGGTGAGTTTTTTGCTTTCGGAAGTTTCAACATACCCGATTATTTGGGCATCGATGTTGAACGATTTAGAAATTTCGATCACCTTTTCGGCAACTTCCGGCGAGGTGTATATCTCAAAACGATGTCCCATGTTAAACACCTTGTACATCTCTTTCCAGTCGGTTTTCGATTCGGACTGAATAAGTTGGAATAGCGGAGGAGTAGGGAAGAGGTTGTCTTTGATTACATGGACGTGATCGACAAAATGCATGACTTTGGTTTGAGCGCCGCCCGAGCAGTGGATCATCCCGTTGATTTCGCTGCGGTAACCATCCAGAATTTTTTTGATAACCGGAGCATAGGTACGGGTGGGCGAAAGAACCAGTTTCCCTGCATCGATCCCCAAATTTTCAATTGCCTGGTTTAATTGGTAATGCCCAGAATAGACCAGACTGGAAGGAACCTCGGGATCGTAACTTTCGGGATATTTTGTGGCCAGGTAGTTGGAAAATACATCGTGTCGGGCCGAAGTCAATCCGTTGCTTCCCATGCCTCCGTTGTACGAGGTTTCGTAAGTTGCCTGTCCGGTTGACGAAAGTCCTACAATTACATTCCCCGGAGCAATCCGGTCGGCACTGATCACATCGGCCCGTTTCATCCGGCAGGTTACCGTGGAGTCGACAATGATGGTTCTGACCAGGTCGCCTACATCGGCCGTTTCGCCTCCCGTAGGGATGATGGTTACTCCCATGTAGGAAAGCTCTTTGCAAAGTTCATCGGTTCCATTGATGATGGCTGCAATTACTTCGCCCGGGATTTTATTTTTATTCCGTCCGATGGTTGACGATAGCAGGATATTATCGGTAGCGCCGACGCAAAGCAGGTCGTCGATATTCATAATGAGTGCATCCTGAGCGATGCCTTTCCACACCGAAAGGTCGCCGCTCTCTTTCCAGTAGAGGTATGCCAGCGACGATTTTGTTCCGGCGCCATCGGCATGCATGATGTTGCACCAGTTGGGATCGCCACCCAGATAGTCGGGTACGATTTTACAAAAAGCCTTTGGGAACAATCCTTTATCGATGTTCTTTATTGCATTGTGTACATCTTCTTTTGATGCCGAAACACCCCGCAGGTCGTATCTGCCCTTTTCACTCATTGTCCAAAAAAATAATCCGCCGCAAAGATACTATTTTTTACTATTTCCGAAGAAGGTGATTTAACGTTCGTTTTTTTTGTGCTTTAATGCTGTTTCGATATAAAAATACGATAGTGAAACATAACCTTTTGTCTGTTTTTGTTTTTCTGTCAGATCATTTCGAATGGGTTATTTTTTTATGATCTTCAGCGATTGACCGACTGTGCCATTTATGATTACCCTGGCCACATACAGGCCACTACCGAGTGATGCAAGTTTTGGATCGCTTAACGCCAAACTTCCGTGCGATGGAATATTTTCAGGGATTGATTCGTATTTAAGCTGGCCAGTCATGTCATAAACTTTTACACTCACCGTGCTTTCGGTTTCGGAATTAAACCTTAATGTCAGCTGCTCTTCAAAGGGATTAGGAAAAGCCTGAATGTTGACATTGCCAGAAGCGAGCTGGTCGGTACCTACAACTTTCAGCGGGTAATAAATCTTGTCGATATTTTCATCGATCCAGCTGAGACGAGCCAGAAGCCAGTCTTCCATGGAAGCCAGTTCACTTTCATAATCCAATGCTTTATATCCCTGCCAGAAAATATTTTTATCAATCACCGGCCAAATTTCATAGTTTCTTTCCCGAGCAAGCTGAACATCGTCGACCAATTGGTGGAACATATTGAATATGGAATCGTTGCTCAATGTTTTAGCCCGAAGCTCATGCCATCGGTCCTGAAATAGTTTTACAAATTTGGTGTCCTGAAAATAGCGGGTAAGATACATTCCCTTGTTATTGGCGTTGTAATTGAATTGCCATCCCGAAGTTAAGTTGCCTTCCTGAAATATGCTGTTACCAAAGGCGATGTCGCAATCCCAGATTGGGCCAAATTTTATCCGTCCATCTTTGTCATCGCGGTCTTTGTACATATAGGTGCTGTAAATGTATCCGTCGGGATTTTTAACCAGTTCATTAATAATGATGAAATCGACCAGTGAAGTGTCGCTGGCATATTTTCTGAACCCTTTCGCCGGATCGTTAAAATCGTTGGTCTTCAAGAGAAGTGAATCATAAGAAGTAAAGAACCTTTTGAGATAGTTGGCTTGTTCGGTTGTTGGAGCATCGGGATAAACAATTTCCCGGCCTTTTACGTAGACACTTCCTTTTGGGAAAACATCGGCTTTGTCGTATTTGAAAATATAACCTCCGGTTACGTCCATCCCTGAAATATCGGTTTCTTTTAATTTTGAAACATCAACCCGGTTTTTATCCCGTTTGATCTGTTCCGTTAGGATGTAGAGTCCCTGAGACTGACCGTTCATGATCACTTCACAAAATCGGGTGCGGGGGGCATAGTTTCCCATGCGGGTTGCCAGATTGTAGGCTAATTTATTTCGCACCTGGCTTTTATCGGCAAACGGCCCAAACAGGATCCAGTCGCTCTCTTTGGGCATTCCAAGCAATGCCAGGCTGGTATCCGAAAGCTCTTCATCAACCAATTCTATCCGGTACGATTTTTTTGCGAAGTCCCTTGACGATTGTCCTCGGGTTCTGATGTTTATCAAACCGTTATATTCGTTGTATGGATCGGTAGGTTTATTAAATTTTCCGGTTCCGTTATTTACGATCCCCATGCGGGCTGTTGTCCAGTTTCGCTGGTCATAGGTGATTCCATTTTGGTCGGTTTCAATGACAATCAGCGGGAGATCGGTTGAATCGACCTCTTCCGGTTTTAAGTAGCGGGCTGTGAAGTCGGCATAGTTGTAGGTCTGATATGTAACATTGCTTAAGTCGATTACATAAGGTGCAAAGAAGAGATCATCCCCAATAGTGTCGTTGATGATATGCACTGCCACAATATTTTCGCCGTCTACCAGGCAATTGGCAAGAGTAGCAGAATCGAGATAAATTCCGTTGGGGCGGGTTATCTGGCTGGCGCTTTTCAGGAACTCAGCCTGGTGCGACCGGATCGCAACGGTGTTGTAAGGAGGAAATTGAATATTTTCATCAGCATTGACCCTGGCAATTTCAACGCCATTCAGATAGGCAATGAACCCATCGTCGAAGTCGGCGGCAAAATCAATACATTTTATTTTTGCTTTATCGGCTACATTGAAAGAGAACCTGACATACAATGATTTTGCCGAGGGGTCAATCATTCGGTATCCTTCGTCTCCATAACCAAATCCAACGACTGCCGAGTCGGTTGTCCATGCAGAGTCATCAAACTCCGGCTTGTACCACGATGGGTCGGGCTCGGAATAGGCAGCATAATATTTCAGATTTTCGTAGTGCCGGGTTCTGTAATTTGAAAAGAGAGAAACCTGCGAGAAAAGAACGAGAGGGGAAAGTATGGAAAAAATCAGGGCTGCGAGTGTGTACTTTTTTCTCATTTTAAGATGGTTATGTTATTCGTTAGATACAATAATGACACCTTGGACTATAAGTGCCCTTATTTTTTTATGGGGATTTTATTAATCACCCTTATTTCAGCGGTGTAACATGTTGCGAATAATCGACAACAGGATGTAAAGTACAACTACTCCGGTTAATCCCGGAATTTTGAAGATCAGGATCAACAATGCGGAAGAAATGATCAGGATATATCGAAACTGATTGTTTTTCCAGCCGAATGAGCTGAATTTTAAGGCAAAGAGGGGGATCTCTGAAACCAGAAAATAGGAAAAAGCCATTACAAACAGCGTGATGATGATTGGATGGTTCAGGCTACAAAGAAAATGATCGGGCTTGAAAATGAAGGTGTAGCAAAGCGATGCGAAAAACATGGCATTGGCGGGAGTTGGCAGTCCAATAAATTCACTTTTTTGCCTTTCATCGATATTGAATTTTGCGAGCCGCAATGCTGAAAAAACAGGGATCAGCAGGGCCACAAGCAGGAATAACCATTGGATAAAAGAAAGATTTCCAAAAGAAATGACGTCGAGGTGCAGGTTTGTTTTCTGGACAAAGAAAACCATTGCCCCGGGAGCCAGCCCAAAAGAGATCAGGTCGGCCAGCGAATCGAGCTCTTTCCCAAAGTTGCCGCTTACTTTGAGCATCCGGGCAACAAAGCCGTCAATGAAATCGAAGAATGCTCCGGCCAGCATAAAAAGGATGGCCACATCAATTTTCCCGTCAAGCGACAGGTAGGTGGCGATGATGCCACATACTAGGTTCGATGAGGTAAACAGGCTGGGTACAAAAGCGTACCATGGTTTTTTTATTGTGTTCATTTCTTTATTCGTGCTATAACGGTTTGCGAACCGGTGACTTTTTGATCGATATCCACACATATTTCGTAATCTACAGGAAGATACAGGTCGACCCGGGAACCAAATTTGATGAAACCCAGCTGATCGTTTTGTTGGTGGATTTCGCCTTCTTTTGGGAAACATACCACCCTGCGGGCGACTGCACCAGCGATTTGGCGAACCAGAATCAGGTGTTTGTCTTTGGTCTCAATTACAACGGTTGAGCGTTCGTTCTGGGTTGATGATTTGGGTGCCCACGCAACCAGGTGACTGCCGCGTTGTCGTTTCGATAAAATTACTTTTCCGCCCACCGGGAACCAGTTAATGTGAACGTTGAGCGGAGACATAAAAATGGAAATCTGTTTCCGTTCATCGTTGAAATACTCTTTTTCAATCGTGTTCTCAATAACAACCACCTCGCCATCGCATGGGGAGATGATAGCCATTTCGTCGTTGAATGCCAGCCGGTTGGGAACCCTAAAAAAGTAGTGTATAAAAAGATAAAAGAGAATGGAAGCCACGATTAGAGGGCAAATAATCCAGAGACATTTCGTTAGCGAGATAGCCACTGAATTGACAATCAGGATAAATACAATAACGATGATGAGTGTAACCCTTCCTTCCTTGTGAGTTTTCATAGTTCTTTAATTTAGAAAAAGTGATATTAAAACATAATAGACCGGTGCAGCAAACAGTAAGCTGTCAAATCGGTCGAGAAGCCCGCCATGCCCCGGTAATATTTTGCCCGAATCTTTTACATTGAAATTCCGTTTGATCATCGATTCCACCAAATCGCCCAATGTCCCGGCAATAACAGTTAGCGAAGCAATTAATATTACCTGCAAAGCATTGAGATAATTGAAAAAGCTGAAAAACAACATGGCAATCAGAATAGCCATCACCACGCCACCAATAGCGCCTTCCCAGGTTTTATTGGGCGAGATTCGTTCAATCAGTTTATGTTTTCCCAAAAACCGCCCGACCAGATAGGCGCCGGTGTCGCCCGACCAGATAATGATCATCATCCCAATCAATAGCTCGGGTTCATAAAGCTCGGGTTGGTTGGCGTGTGGAATAAGAATCTGATTAAAAATGGCAAAAGGGAAAGCCAGGTAGATGACTCCCCAAACGGTAAAGGCTATGTTTTGAATTGGATTTTCAATGTTCCTGAATATCTCAACGATGGGAATAAGAATGATGAGTGGAAGCAAAAGTTTCAGGTATTGGTTGCCAATGAGATGGTGGGATATCAAAAACAGCAAGCTATAAATTGAAGCAGCAATCGCAAAACCGGAAACAGGAAGAGGCCTGATTGTCCCTTTTCTGATCAGCGAAAAAAATTCGTTGAGAGAAAATAAAAGGATAATCAGGAATAAAGAGGCAAATACATACGGTCCGGCAAAAATGGCTCCAATAACAACCGAAACATAAACAGCTCCGGTTAAAGTTCTTACTGCTAGATTTTTCAAAATCAACAACCTTTAATGATTTCTAACGCTTTTTCTTCATCCATTTCGTTTACGTAAACTTCAATATCTCCAAACGTTTGATAAACTGAATCTTTTTGGTTCAGTGTAACCGAATCGATTCCTTCGTTTTCAAGAAGGTTGTGGATTATCTCTGCTTTGTATAAATCGCCGGTTAAAAATACTCGTTTCCAATTTTTTTCCATGAGAAAAGGCTTTTAAATTTTTGATTCTACAACATAAAATGAAAAAACCGGGTTGAGTGAATCCTCTCAACCCGGTTTTTCTATTTTCAGTACATACGATTGTCTTTAGCGTAAAGAAATTGACTTAGGCCAATTCGTTGTTTTCAACAATGGGAGTTACCTCCTTAGCCGTGTTTTCTTCCAACTGATGCGATAGATACTTGCTCCTTGGTCCAAAAATTTCTTCAAGGTCATCGCTGAAGATCACCTCTTTATCGAGTAACCTTTCTGCCAGAATCCGATGTCCCTCCGCATATTTTTCCAGGATTTGTTTACAGCGGATGTAGGAGTGGTCGATCAGGTTTTTGATTTCGTTATCGATCAGCTCGGCTGTTTTTTCGCTGTACGGTTTGGTAAAGCTGTAATCGGTTTGCCCGGTTGAGTCGAAGAAACTAAGGTTGCCTACTCTTTCGCTCATGCCAAAATAGCAGACCATTGCAAAAGCCTGTTTGGTTACCCGTTCCAGGTCGTTTTGAGCGCCGGAAGAAATTTTGTTGAAAACCAGCTCTTCAGCGGCACGTCCTCCCAGTGTGGCACAAATTTCATCGAGCATTTGCTCTTTGGTGGTAATTGATCGTTCTTCGGGCAAGTACCAGGCCGCGCCTAATGCTTTACCTCGGGGCACGATTGTAACTTTAACCAGCGGGTGGGCATATTCGAGGATCCAGCTAACAGTAGCATGACCTGCTTCGTGATAGGCAATGGTTTTCTTCTCTTCAATTGAAATGATTTTGTTTTTCTTTTCCAACCCCCCCACAATACGGTCAACCGCAGCAAGGAAATCGGATTTTTGAACGGCATCGTGGTCATTACGGGCAGCAATCAGGGCGGCTTCGTTGCAAACATTGGCAATATCGGCGCCCGAGAAACCCGGGGTTTGCTTTGCCAAAAAGTCATTGTCAATATCGCTCGATAATTTTAACGGGCGAAGATGGACGTTGAATATCTCTTTTCTTTCGTTCAGGTCGGGCAATTCCACATGGATTTGCCGGTCGAACCTTCCTGCACGCATCAGCGCACGGTCGAGAATGTCGGCACGGTTGGTGGCTGCCAGAATAATAACTCCGGAGTTGGTATCGAACCCATCCATTTCGGTAAGAAGTTGGTTCAGTGTGTTCTCACGCTCGTCGTTCGAACCCATATTGGGGTTTCTGCCCCTGGCTCGTCCGATGGCATCAATTTCGTCGATGAATACGATACAGGGAGCTTTGTCTTTCGCCTGTTTGAAGAGGTCGCGCACACGCGAAGCTCCCACACCTACGAACATTTCCACAAAATCGGAACCCGACATGGAAAAGAACGGGACATTGGCTTCGCCGGCAACTGCCTTGGCCAGCAGGGTTTTCCCGGTTCCAGGAGGGCCTACCAGCAGGGCGCCCTTTGGAATTTTACCACCGAGTTTGGTGTATTTGGATGGGTTTTTCAGGAACGAAACAATCTCTTCGATTTCCTGTTTTGCTTCAGCCAATCCAGCCACATCTTTGAAGGTGGTAGAAACTTTCTGGTCTTTGTCGAACAATTTGGCCTGCGATTTTCCCACACTGAAAATGTTGCCTCCAGCGCCGCTTCCGGCTCCTTTGCTCATTCGCCTGAAAAAGAACCACCAGAAAAAGATGATCAGGGCAATGGGCAATAAGTACCCGATTAAATTACCCCAATCAAATGTATCATCGTATGTTACGGGTACAATTTCGGTGTCTGGAGTGTTAAATTCCTGATAGGCTTTGTCTAAATTTTCTTCAAATTTATCAATCGAACCAATGGTGAAGAAAAACTGAGGCCCAATTTTCCCAGGTTTCGAAAAACCTCTTCCAAATTTGTCCTTGTATTTGTCAAAGCTAGCATCTTTTAAGAAAATGTTTGCAGAAGCTTTGTTCACCACCACAATTTTTTCTACGTCACCATTCTTCAGCATGGTGTTTTTTACTTCATGCCAAGTTGTCTCAACTGGTTTTCCTGTCCCTGAATATAGCTGGATACCCAGTAAAATCAGGATCAGCGCCAGATAAAAAAACGTCATGTTAAACTTTGGCTTCGAGGAACCAGCGTTTTTGGGCGGGATCATATTAAATTGATCTTTATCGTCTGTCTTTTTGGCCATTATATATTAATTATCAGAGTTATACATTTTAATTTTGGCATCAGCCCACAACGATTCCAAATCGTAGAAATGGCGGGTGTCCTTTTGAAAAACATGTACCATTACGTCGGAATAATCGAGCAAAATCCATTGTGCATTGCGATATCCGTCGGAATGCCAAACATTCTCGCCAATAATTTCTTCTACGGTTTCTTCCACTGAGCGGGCAATGGCTTCTACCTGGGTGTTTGAATTTCCATGGCAGATAATATAGTGATTGCATTGTGAATTGCCGATTTGAGCCATGTCGAGATCCAGTATACTTTCCCCTTTTTTTCTCCTAACTCCCTCAATGATGGCATCAATTAATTTATCCGACGATTTATAATTTGTTATTTCATTCATATATTTATATTAGACATTGCAAAATTAAACTTTTTTACCCAATTAATTCACCTGAAATAATGTCAGATATAATGGAAAGCCCCATTGTTAAATTAGATGTAACCAATTCCTCCAACAATTATGCCATGGAGCATTTGATAAAAGAGGGATGGAAAGAAGGAACCGTGGTTTTTGCCAATTTCCAAACCAAGGGAAAAGGGCAAATGAAAAATTCATGGGAGAGCGAACCGGGTAAGAATATCCTGATGAGTATTGTTCTCTATCCCAATTTTATTCCGGTGAAACAGCAGTTTCTTATTTCGAAAGTCGTTGCGCTTGGTGTTTCGGATGTTGTCTCTCTTTGGGCAGAAAATGTGTCGGTGAAATGGCCGAATGATATTTATGTGGGCGACAAAAAGATTGCCGGGATTTTGATTGAGAATGCCTTGCTGGGAAATGAAATACTGCACACGGTTGCTGGTATTGGCTTGAATGTGAATCAGCAGACTTTTGTGTCAGATGCACCGAACCCTGTTTCTCTTGGTCAGCTCACCCATATGGAATTTGACCGGGAGGAGATTTTGCAGTTGCTGATCGGCTCTATTGAGAAATGGTATGACCGGTTGAAAGCCGGGGGTCAGGAGTTGATCGATGAGGCTTTTCTTTCTCGTTTGTATCGTTTGGGGGTGGAGGCAAATTACACAGATGAAAGTGGTGCTTTCCAGGGAAAAATTGTGGGGGTGAATTCAATCGGGCAACTCTTGATCGAAAAAAAGAATGGAAGTACGGCTGCCTATCATTTTAAAGAGGTCGCTTTTGTTGGTTAAAAGCTAATCCAACAATGGTTAATGGTAAGGAAACCGGGTCAATGCCTCCGCAATTTTGTCAACGCCTTCCTGTAATTTTTTTCCTGCCATCATTTTCATCATCACATTCAGGTGGGCATGAAGGGTTAACCTGAATTTGCATTGATATGGTGTAACCGGAAGAATCTGGATCCACAGGTATATTTCGAAAGGAATCTTTCCGGTGCCGGTAATTTTTATCATTTTTGGCGATTCCCGCTCGATGATTTGCAGCCCGGCATCACCCATTTGCGACACGTTGAAAACAACTGAGTCGCTGTCGCAGTTTACACTGTTGATTTGGATTTTTTGAGTCTGCTGGGAAATCTGAGCCAGGGTGTATTCATTGAAAAAAGTTGAAAGATTCTTAAAATCACTCAAATATTCATATACACTCTGCTGGCTGTGTGCTATGGTTTTTACCTCGCTGACGTATTTACTGGCGCTCATGGATACGGACTATGCAGGATATCAAAAAAATCGTCATCTTATTTGCCCCATTCCGAGGGGTTTTTTCTCCAGCTTTGAAGGTTTTCAAAATCGGCTTTGCTGATTTCTCCGGTTTCGAGAGCCCTCTCAATAAGAATTTGGTAATTGCTGAGTGTGGTTAGTTCAACACCTGCCTCCTTGAAGCTGTCGTTTGCAACAGGGAAGTTGTAGGTAAAAATGGCAAGCATCCCAAGAACAATTCCTCCATTGTTGCTGATGGCCTCAGCGGCTTTCAGGCTGCTTCCTCCGGTTGAAACCAGATCTTCAATAACCACCACTTTTTGACCGGCATCCAAATCGCCTTCAATCAGGTTTTCCAGCCCGTGGTCTTTTGGTTTGCTCCTTACATAGATAAATGGCAATCCGAGTTTGTCGGCCACAAGTACACCAATGGCAATTGCTCCGGTAGCCACTCCGGCAATCATCTCAACATCCGGATATTTTTCTTTGATGATGCGGACAAATTGCTGGCAGATGAAATCACGGGTGTCGGGATGCGACAATACTTTCCGGTTGTCGCAGTATATTGGGGAATGCCATCCCGAAGCCCAGGTAAATGGATTCGAGGGTTGTATTTTGATGGTATTGATTTCTAAAAGTTTTTTTGTTACTTCAAGCTGAAAATCGTACATGATTGAGGTTTTTATTAATTCGTGGCAAATGTACAAAGTTTTTTTTAATGACCGGGTTGTTTTGATTGGTTCAACGTTTAAGAAATCTTTAATTCAGGGAACTCTTTTTATTGACGTTTCGGAATCGGATGAGGTTCAAAATGCGTGGTTGGCTTTTCGCGACAACACGGAGGTGAAGTGTTTGATTATTTGCAGTGACGATCAGGAAAAGGCAAAGAATTTGTTCTTTGGCCTCTTTACCATAATTGATGCCGCCGGAGGTTTGGTGAGGAATTCCGAAAACCAGCTTCTGTGCATCTATCGCTGGGGGAAGTGGGATTTGCCCAAAGGAAAAGCGGAGAAAGGGGAGAAGATCGAAGATACGGCTTTGCGTGAGGTCGAGGAAGAGTGTGGAATTCATCAGCTGGTTAGTACCGGGTTGAATTCGATTACATACCACATTTATGAACATCCGCGAAAACCGGGCGTTTGGGTGTTGAAGCCCACTTTTTGGTTCAATATGTTTTATTCGGGGAGTGAAATTCTGGTTCCTCAGGTGAAGGAAGATATTGTGGATGCCCGATGGTTTTCGAAAAAGGAGCTGGATTGTGTGATGGAAAATACCTGGGATTCTTTGACCCCTCTGTTTCAATCGTGGATCGAATCTGAATAAGTAACCAATTGATTCGTTTTTCCTGGACTTACTAAACCTCAGGTAGCACCAATTCAGAAATTGACAATTGCAGAATTAGGATTTCTAGTTTTTGGTGGCTTTCAGAATGTTGTCAAATTGCATTTCGAAATTTTCATCTGGCCACGGAGCCTGCGAACCAGCCATTCGGCCCTGTGGGTCGACCAGAAAATAGGTTGGCATAATCCGAACATTAAAAGAATCGTAGATGTCGCGGCGGGTCATTCCCCGTAAAACCGTCCATTCAAAACCGTCGGACTGTAAGGCCGCAGCATTCTTTTCAATTTCATCGTCTTCGAGGATAACAACCAACGCGAGATTTTCGTGGTATTTTTCCCAGAAACCTTTCATCAGCTCTTTATGCGGCAAGAATTTTTCGTTGTCGGAACGGGTAAAACAGAGGTACACATATTTGCCCTGGAAGTTCTCCCAGTTTACCATGTTCCCTTTGATGTCGAGCAGCGAGAGTTCCGGTGCAGCTGCACCATACATGGTTCGTGCCAGCTCGTTGAAAATTTTGGTTGCCGTTGTTTTGTGAATGGCAATGGCGGAGGTGTCCGTGATTTTCTGCAGCAGGTTAAACAAACCAACCGTATTGAATCTTTTGGAATAGAAAAGTGGTTTAACTCCTTTCAATATAATCGATTCTGCCAGCGGTTTATCAAATTTCATATCCACCGTAAGCCATTCGATCAATTGTTCATATGCTCCCGAATTGAGCAGCACGCTGATTTTTTGCCCATCGGTCTGTTGCGTTGCATATTGCAGGTATTTGGTGAAAAGCTTGTCGAACAATTCACTGTATTCAGGATGGTAATAAAGAATGGGCTTGCCTACAAAATATTCGTCAATGATGGGAGTGGGGTCTTGTATGAGGGCCATGTATTTGACCATGGCAAATTTGTATGTTTTGAATTGCTCAAAATAGTTGTTTTTCGTTTCCGGAAAGATCCCCGACAGGGTATCGGCCACATGTTCGGCTGTTTCGAGCGAACGACGGTAGAATATCTGGTTCATATTTTTGCTCATCAGCATGTTGTACTGGCGGTTAAAATCGTCAATCAACAGGTTGGTCGATCCGGGCGCGCAATTTTTAATGCCGATATGAACCATTTTTGGGCGGAAATAGGGATTCGAACTGGTATTTTCGGTTTTGGGAGGAAGGATCAGTTCATACGATTCGCCCGGATCGGCAATAATCCAACCTTTATAAACGCCAAACTCGCTGTAAACCGGGGTCGTACTTTCTATTTTAAGTTCTGCGGTAAATTCACCTTTGTCGTTAACAACACCTTCGGCAATGATTTCCTGTTTGTCGGTCAGAAAATTGGGGACGACATAGAATGTGAATGAACTTCCCGCATATTCGGGAGCGGTGAAACGCAATTCGGCACCTGATAACGGCAGGGTACCTACCATAAGTAGAATTGCAAAAAACAACCTATTCAACATTCTCATTTTTAAAATATTTTTTTAAATCCAACTTTTCCGGAACAAACATACTCACATCACCATGATGGGTAATTATGTCGCGCACAACCGACGAATTGATGGGAGTGTGTTCCGGCAATGTAAGAAAAAAAACGGTTTCTATCGCAGGAAGCATCTTTTTATTTACCTGGGCAATTGCTCTTTCATACTCAAAATCAGCCGATGTTCGTAATCCTCTTAGTATATGGGTTGCCCCGATTTCTTTGCAAAAATCGACAGTGAGCCCATTGTAAATTTGAACTTCAATCTTGACTTCGGTTGAAAACAGATCTTCAATCATCCGCTTCCGGTTCTCGATGGAGAAGAGATAACGCTTTGTGTTGTTCACCCCGATCATGATAATGATCCGGTCGAAAAGCGACAATGCCCGGTTGATAACCGATTCATGACCAATCGTAAACGGATCGAATGACCCGGGAAATACAGCTATCTTTTCCATCCTTCAATCTTCACTCTACAAAACTAAAATATTTCTCGATATACGAAGGAAAAAAATTACTTTTTCGATTCCATTCCAACCGACAATTTCCCCTAAATTTAGCCATTCATAAATTGGGACGAATCAGAGATAGAACTATGTTGGTAGAGCGTGATCAGATCGGGATAATGGGAAAGATGAATTCGGGAAAAAGCAGCCTGATGAATTTGCTGACCCAGCAGGAGACCTCCATTACGGATTCAACTCCCGGAACAACGGCCGATATCAAAGTGGCCCTTCAGGAGATCCACGGGTTGGGCCCGGTGAAGCTTTTCGACACGGCGGGACTTGATGAAGCGAGCCTCCTGGGTGCGAAGAAGAAAAGTAAAGTGTTGCAGCTGCTGAAAGAGTGCGACCTGGTCCTGCTGGTGATTGATCCGGCAACCCATGCGTTCGATTCCGAAAAAATCATCTTGAACGAAGCTCGGGTGCTCGATAAACAGGTGCTGATTTTATACAACTTATTTTATGGTGACGACGCGCAACTGATCAATCAGGTGGAATTGGCCATTGGGGAATTGCGCTTTTACCCGTCGTTACGGCTTTCGGCCATCGATGTGCAATTTCGTCAGCCATTGCTGAATTTCATTCTGAAAAATTACGAACCGAAGTTCCAGCCGATGGAACTTCTCCCTTTTGTTGAAAAGGATGAATTTTATATCCTGAATATTCCGATGGACGACGAGACTCCTGCCGGGCGTTACCTGAGGCCGCAGGCAATGGCCGAAGAGTATATCACCCGGAAGTGGGCTTTCCCGGTTTCTTACCGAATGAACCTGTCGGTTGCGCGCAGTGAAAAACCCGAGCCGGAAAGGCGGCGCTTCGAACAGTTTCTGGGGAACTTCAGGCAGAGGCCCAAAGCCATTATCACCGATTCGCAGGCCATGGACATTATGTCGCGCTGGGTGCCGTCGGATATTCTGCTCACCACCTTTTCGATGATGATGATCAATTACATCAGCAAAGGACGGATTAATGATTTTTATGAAGGGATTAAGGCGCTCGATACCATCCAGCCGGGCGATAAAGTGCTCATTGCCGAGGCCTGCAACCATTCGCGCATCAGCGAAGACATTGGCACCGTTCAGATTCCCCGAAAACTGAATCAACTTTTCCCGGGTGTGGTGGTGGAACACAACTTTGGAAGGGAATTTCAGGATAACTCCGGGCTGGAGAAATACAAACTGATTATCCATTGTGGCGGGTGCATGATCAGCCATCAAAAGTTGCAGGCGCGGCTCCGCGATTTGCGGCAGGTGGGGGTCCCCATCACCAATTACGGGGTTTTTCTCTCCTGGATGCAGGGGCAGGCAGCCCTCGAACGGGTAATGGAACCCTGGCGGGAAAGATAAGAAACCCTTTTTTTCTTGTTTTCCGTTCTTCTCTGTTCTTTGCTCCCAATAGCAACTTGAATAAAACAAACTTTTCGGTGCAAAATATCCTGTTGGTAATGCCGTCAGCTCCGGATCTCAACCAGATGGCTTGAAAAAGAACTTTTTTTCTCCTCGAATCCGTGCGCTTTTTTGTTATTTTTGAGCATAATTTAAGTGATCTTAACAAAATGACCTTAGACCAATACCTTTCCAGCATTAACCAACGCTACAAATTGGGTAATGCTACCGAACATACATTCCGTGGCGATTTACAGCAACTAATCGAAAGCATTGTGCCAACTATTCAGGCAACCAATGAACCCAAGCGTCAAAAATGCGGTGCGCCCGATTTTATTCTGACTATGAAAGAAATTCCAGTAGGGTTTATTGAGGCAAAAGACATTGGCGATACCGATCTTGCTGGAACAAAGAAAACAGGTAACAAAGAACAGTTCGACCGTTATAAAGCATCATTAAGCAACCTCATTTTTACGGACTATTTAGACTTTCATCTTTATCGCGACGGACAATTTATTACCAAAATTGCCATTGGCGAACTATTCCCCTCCACCGGAGGGGTGGCCGAAGGCCGGGGTGGTTCATTCCCCTCCGCCGGCGGGGCAACCAACGGCCGGGGTGGGTATATCAAACCCCTTCCCGAGAACTTTGCCCGTTTCGAAAACTTCATCAAAGACTTTTGCTCTACCATTGGGCAAACCATTAAAAGCTCGAAGAAACTGGCCGAGATGATGGCTGGTAAGGCCCGGCTGCTTTCCGATGTGATTGAAAAAGCCCTTACAAGCGATGAAGATAACAGCGAAGATAGTACACTGAAGGATCAGATGAATGCTTTCAGGCAGATTCTGATCCACGACATTACACCCAAAGGCTTTGCCGATGTTTATGCGCAAACCATTGCTTACGGTATGTTTGCAGCCCGATTGCATGACACTTCAATTGATTCATTCAGCAGACAAGAAGCTGCCGAATTAATTCCCAAATCAAACCCATTTTTACGTAAACT
>DAOQAB010000040.1:0-28158 GCA_035353695.1 Prolixibacteraceae bacterium | reverse complement strand
TATTTTCCATTAATACCCGGACAAAAGAAATAGGGATCCGAAAAGTTAACGGAGCCAAAACCGGTGAAGTAATCAATATGCTCAACAAGCAGTTTATAAAATGGGTTTTCATTGCTTTTATCGCAGCAATACCCATTGCCTGGTACATCATGCACAAATGGCTTGGAAACTTTGCGTACAAAACCGAACTAAGCGGATGGATCTTCGCCCTCACCGGAATCATTACCATGGGGATATCGATCCTAACCGTCTCCTTTCAATCGTACAAAGCAGCCAACAGAAATCCAATTGAGACACTCAGGTACGAATAAATCTTTTCCTAAAAGAAATGAGGAGGTTTCAAAAACGGCTGAAACCTCCTCATTAAATACAACTTATTACAAATCAATATTCCAGATTAGTTATTACCTGAACATTTCTGAACATCCAGATGGATCACATAATAAGGATAGGAACCTACTGCAACCGTTAAGGAATTTCCCTTATAGGTTGTAAATTGTCCTGCGGCCGGTCTCGAAGATGGCAGCGTGTTATAACCCTGAACTTTGACCGGCTCACTTACATTTTGCAACTCCCAACCATTTTCCAGTGTTATGTACAAATATCCATTCGCCAATGTTACATTCCCTGCATTGATATGCTGCCCAGCCCAAATGGTTTGTGTGCCGGTGCCTGTGTAATAATACCACCATGCATTACCTGAACCTGCAACGTTTCCACCAAAACCGGTTTCAGTCTGCCACGAAGTACAAACATTCCCGGGATTATCAGTAACCAGAGCACGAACGGTTATTGACTGACTTACGAAAGAAGTGTTACCACAAGCATCGGTAGCTGACCATGTTCTGACAACAGTCGTTGAACCGGAAACGGTAGTTGTTACATCGCTGAACGTTACCACAGGATTCGAATCACAATTATCGGTAGCAACCGGAGCCACAAAGACGGGTTGAGCTGGTTCGGTGATTGTTGCATCTGCGCCCTGACCACTTAATACTGGAGCTGTAGTATCTTCCACATAAATTTTCTGTGTTACACTTACTGAATTTCCACAAGCATCCATAACAGTATACTTTCGCATGATCTCAATTGGACAAGAACCCGTTGAAACATCACTGCTATTAACAACCAGATTCTGATCGGCTGTCCGGTTATCGGAAACAGATAAACCCATTACTTCAAGTTCACTCACACTGGTTGCCGCAGCAGGAGCACTTTCAGCCGAACATCCTTCGACCGTCACATCTGGAAGAGAACCCGAAATAACCGGCGGATTATTATCGACCAGTGTTACTGAAAAATAGGTTGCCCACGATCCTTTTACATTCATTTGAGTTCCGGCACCCCAGGCCGTTTCGGTGCGTGTTCCAAGATAAACACTGGCATGAGCTGCAACATAATAAACAGCCGAGCAACTACTATAATTAATATCACCAAATGGAATAATCAGAGTATAATTGCTTTGACCCGAAACCGATGAACTATACGGGAATTGTCCAATCTGAGGATTTCCCGTTTTTGTTTTAGGCATCGAAGATAACAAACTTCCAATCCAGAAATGAACCTCGTTCAACAGCCAACCGCCGTTCAAATTATAAGTAACCGATACGGCATCAGATAAGCCATCACCATTGCTGTCGACTTCACTTAGTACCAAACTACCTACATTGGTTGTCTGACCTGCGTACAATGTAACTGTTGCAACCGATGATGTTCCCGTTGACCCAACCAGGCTCACCGACTTTAACGATGAATTTGTATAAGAAACGGATTCTGTAATATCATCTTTCTGACAAGCTGAAAATATCATTGCAACCAATAATACACCCATCAATAAAACACGATTTGTTTTCATACCCCACAATTATTAGTAAATATTTGTCTATCAATCACAACTCAAAAGTAGGAAATGTGCAATAAGAGACATTTTGGTCTTTAATATATTTTCAACCGATTTGACGAAACTCGATCTGGCTATTATGAAGAGCATTTTTTGATGGATTAACTCATTAAGCCATTTTAACTTATAGGCTTATCATTCAAAATTTCAAAAAAATACTGACTTACAATAAAAAAACCAAGGCAATTTTTCTGTAAAAAAATTTTACAGGAAAGTGTTGAAATAATTGACACATCAAACCAACACGCAACACATAAAATACTAAATAACAATATTTTATAAAAATGGCACAAATTATGGCAAAGAATTCAAATAAGATATTTATCATTAATCTGCTTTTGAAAACGATAAAACCATGAACAGAAACTTCTTCAAAATCAGCTTGCGCTATCTCTGGCGAAACAAAACGTATAGCATCCTGAACTTTTTATGCCTTACTTTTGGATTATCCTGTGCCATACTGGCGGTACTATTCACATTAAATATCTTCAGCTGGGATAAGTTCCATAAGAATTACGAACGCATTTTCTCGGTTGAAGCCTATGTAACCTACTTTAATGGTGATTGTTACCCAAAACAATACACTTCAGCATCATTAAATGATGTTTTAAGCGGGCAAGTGCCTGAAATTGACGAAATGACCCGTACTGTTAATCGCACTTACAGCTTTGAATACAACAACAAATCGTTTACGGAAAATGGAATTTTTGCTGATCCAACCTTTCTCAGCGTTTTTACCTTCCCTCTGAAGCAAGGGAATCCTCAGGTAATGAACAATCTGCACACCATTTTGATTTCGGAACGGATGGCCAATAAATTCTTTGAGAACACCGATTGCCTCGGGAAAACATTAATATTGAAAGATGAAGACCGAAAAGAGACCTACAAAGTTGCGGGAATATTAAAAAACGTACCAGCACAGTCATGGCTTCAATTCGATTTTGTGATTCCCTTTGAATCCTTTCTTGCCAATAATCGTTGGGCGACAGAAACAGGAGCTTCAGCAAGTAACTTGTGGATAACCCTCAAAAGCGGAGTCAGCAAGGACTACGTAAACAATAAGATCAAAAACCTGATAAAGAATCAGGAGACCACCCTCAATCAAGAACTTTTTCTCTTTCCGCTGAAAGAGAAACTTCTCTATCGCTATGCCAATAAAAAGAGAACCTGGGACGAAATGCAAAATGTGGTTATTGTTGATGCCATTGGGTTTGCCATTCTCCTAATTGCCTGTTTCAACTTCATCAATATGGCTATTGCCCTCAACATTCGAAGGTATCGCGAAGCCGGTATAAAAAAAGTGGTTGGCTCCGGAAAGTTGAATATCATCCTGCAATTTCTGGGTGAAACATTCTTCATCACGATTATTAGTCTAATTCTTGCTCTTATCACATCCAAACTTCTGGTGTCGGGTTTTAACACCGTTTTCCACCAGGATATCAGTTTTCACATAACGGATTTCAAGGTGATTGCGATCTTTACAAACATTACATTGTTTACAGGAACCGTATCCGGTTTGTTACCGGCACTCTATCTGGCTTCATCAAACCCTTTGAGTGTTTTAAAAGGGAGAGTGATAACCAGCCATAGTTATAGTGCTTTCCGGCAAGGACTTATTATTTTTCAATTTACCATTCCCATTATTTTGATTATTTGCATGATGGTTGTAAATGCCCAGGACAAATTCATGCGCAATTACGATATTGGAGTCGATAAAAATCACCTGATTGTTCTGGACAACACCGAAAACATTCAAAAACAAGCAAATACATTCAAATCAGAAATAATGGCGATTCCCGGCATTGATGCGGTGAGTTTTACCAATTGTGTGCCTGCCAGAGGAACAAACCCAACCAACGATGTACAATGGGAAGGAAAAGATGCCAACGAAAAATTGCATTTCTGGTGCATTAACACCGATTTCGATTATAACAAAGCGGTAAAGATAAAAATCACCGATGGCCGGTTTCTCGACAAAGCTTTTTCGTCTGACTCCAACAATTTTGTGATTAACGACATCGCTGCAAGAATCATGAAATATGAAAAACCATTGGGAATGAGCTGCACCGTTAACGGACAAAAAGGAACGATTGTCGGGGTTTTTAAAGAATTTCACTCGGTAGACCTCAAAGGCCCTTACACACCAACCATTATAAGAATAAACCAGTCGGGACAACACACCGTGCTGATTAAATTTTCATCGAGCAGCTACGCTTCGTTGAAAGATAAAATTGGCGCCGTATATAAACGGTATAACAAAGAGACCCCTTACCAACCGTTGTTATATAGCGAATTGGCCGATTTCTCCGAATTAAATGTTCCCGCAAAGCTGATTGGTGTAGCCTTTGTGATTGCCCTATTGCTGGCGTGCCTTGGATTGTTCGGCCTGGCATCGTTTACCACCGAGAGCCGCACCAAAGAAATTGGGATCCGAAAGACGAATGGGGCCACAACCTTCTCGGTATTAAGATTGTTGCTGTTCAACTATTCCAAATGGTTAACCATTTCGCTGGTGATTTCATTGCCCATTGCCTTTGCTGTAGGAAATCTGTTTTTAGGGGTTTTTAACTTTCGCACACCAATACCTTACTGGTCATTTATCGTTGGACCGTTTATGGCCTATGTTGTAGCTTTATCAACGGTTTGTATCCGGAGCTGGCGGGCAGCATCGCGAAACCCGGTAGAATCGTTGCGCTATGAATAAGTAAAAGATTCAATTCACATCACACGAGTTAACTGAGATTTTTGATATTTTTTTCACGGAAGCAAACTGATGTAACGTTAGCTTCCGTGTTTTTTTATTTCACCAGTTTTTATAGCAAAAAGCCAAAAGTCATTATCACAGATAAGCTTATCAACTAATTACTAAATAAATAGACAAAATAATATCACTTTGACTCAAATACATCCACTGATCATCAAAAATTCGTTGTTTATCAAAAACTATTAACGCAATCGGTTGCACAACTTCCAATATTTTATATCTTTGAAACAACCAAAACCGGGGCTTTATAGAAAGTGGAAAAAGATTGTCAGTTTAACGTAAATGATTTACTTTTAGTATCAAGATCATTAAAACTTAACACACTGACAATTTTTTATTTGCATCTAAAAAACCGCACAAATGGCAACTAATTAATTACAATATTTCTATTCTAAACCGATGTTAAATTTAATCTAAACAACTATGAAAAAATCTCTATTGGTATTTTTATTGGTAACAGTGTTTGCACTGTTTTCAAATGCCCAGATTATTAAATCATGGGATTTTGAAGATGGTGCACTGGGGTCATGGAAAGCATGGTCTGGCACAGCTGCTGTGTTAGCTAACCCCAGTACAGACGGGAATTCATCCGCATTATGCGGACAGTTAAATGGTAATGCTTGGGATGGTTTTGCGTTATGGGACCCCACCGCATTAACTTCGGCATGCACCACCTTAAAAGTTGATGTATACAAAACCGCTGGTGGAATGATTCAAATCTGGTTGGGCAACCCGGCATCTTCTGGTGCAGCAATCTATACCAAACAGATTACCAACATTCCTGCAGCAAAATGGACAACTCTTGAGTTCGACTTATCCAAACTTACTGCATACGATTATCAACAAATTGGTTTCCAAACAGATGCCGCTGATATTATTTACTTCGACAATGTTAAATTGATTGGAGCAAACGGAGAACCTCAACCAGTCGTATTTAGTGAAGTAACCATCACCAAAGAAACTTTTGGGACCAAACAATACGGAACCGATAACCCAACCCCATCGGTAAGCGGTGGCTGGGGAAGCGGAGCTGCCTGGCACTGGAACTGGTACGATGTAACCACATTCTCATCAACGAATGGCTATTTCGAATCAGGCTCTGACTCTTCAATCCGCATTGTCAGCTACCTTAGTGGTTCAAAACCTGCCGAATGGCTCGAACCTTCGGGTGGAATGCATTTGCTGATGACAGCTACCGGTTACTCAGGAAGCTGGGACACCCTCTATTTTAAGGGAATCGATATCAAAAATCAGATTGTTTCCTGTGTTGAATTAGGATGGGCCAAAAGAGGCAACATGAGTCCGAAAGACAGTGTTAATGGTTTGAATGTTGAAATCAGAATCGATGGCGGCGAATGGATCCAACTCGATACCACAAAATTGCAAAATCCGTTAGGAGGAGACAAATGGTCCTACGCACACCTTCCGGTCAACAATCTTAAAGGTTCAAAAATGGAAATCCGTTTAGCATGTTATGCAAACCAGATTTTCATCGACGACATTGCCGTAAAAGGACTTGAATATGTAGAAAGCGCTATTTCAAAAGAAACTTTCGGAACGAAACAATACGGAACCGACAACCCAACTCCATCGGTAAGCGGTGGCTGGGGAAGCGGAGCCGCATGGCACTGGAACTGGTACGATGTAACCACTTTCACCACCAAAAACGGCTATTTTGAATCAGGTTCCGACTCATCGATCCGTATTGTCAGCTACCTCAGCGGTTCTAAACCAGCCGAATGGCTCGAACCTTCGGGCGGAATGCATTTGTTGATGACAGCTACCGGTTACTCAGGAAGCTGGGACACCCTCTATTTTAAGGGAATCGACATCAAGGATCAAATTCCCAGCTCAATTCAATTTGGATGGGCAAAAAGAGGAAACATGAGTCCAAAAGACAGCATCAATGGCTTGAATGTTGAAATCAGCATCGATGGCGGAGCTTGGATCCAACTCGATACCACAAAATTGCAAAACCCACTGGGAGGCGACAAATGGTCCTACGCTATTCTTCCGGTTCCTGCCGTTGAAGGAAGCAAAATGGATATTCGTTTTGCATGTTATGCAAACCAGATTTTCATCGACGACATTTTGGTAAATGGCGCCGTTCCAGCTCCTAAAGGGGTGAACGATTTCGTGGTTGAAAAACTCATCTTTGGAACCATTGACAATGCCAATGATTATACCTGCAACCTGAATTTCAAATGGGACACTGAGAATGCCTACCTTACACTCGACATCACCGACGACAGTCTTGTAAACAATGGCACGAACTATCAGGTCGATAACATCGAAATCTACTTCGATATGGATAACTCGAAGAACATTCACTGGCCGCGTAACGGTGGCTGGGTTGCCAACGATGCTACTTACGATGCCAACGATTATCAGCTGCGTCTGGTTCCCGACACTTCTTTCTACATTAACAATACAAAACCCAAAGGGGTTACACAAGTCTATACCGAAACTGAAAAAGGATACAAATTTGAGCTTACCATTCCCTGGGATTCATTAATGGCAGGTTTTGAACCAGCCCTCGGGAAGCAAATTGGTTTCGATGTATTAGCTAGCGATAATGACGCCGTTGCATCCGATGCAAACCGCAACCAGGTTACCTTATTAACCCCTAGCGGAATGATCTACAACGACCCATCGTACATGGCTACTTTCCAGTTTGAAGGAATGGGAACATTCAGCTATATCCCTGATGAAGAGGCTCCAACCGCTCCAAGCAATTTGGTAGCTACAGCAAGCAAAAGCCAGGTAAAACTGACCTGGGACAATGCAACCGACAACATTGCCATTCTTTACTACAACATCTACCAAAATGATGTACTGATTAAAGAAAAACAATATGCTACACAAGCAGCCAATTCATACACCGTTAAGAACTTAGCTGACGGAGATTATACTTTCAGCATCGAAACCGTTGACAACTTTGGAAACATTTCCGCTAAAAAAGCTTCTGCTCAGGCAACAATCAACACGGTTTCTGTGTATGATGTAAACGCATCAAAACTGGCTGTTTATCCTAATCCTGTTGAATCAGTACTGAATATCAACGGTGTTGAGAACGTTTCCAGGATTGAAGTGATTGGCATTACCGGCAATATCATCAAAGCAACCAAAGCTAGCACAACCATCAGTGTAACTGATCTGACTCAGGGTGCATACTTCCTGAAAGTATACTCCGATCAGAAAGTTTACACAACCCGGTTTGTTAAAAAATGATCATAGATAATTGATGACTATTGAAAGAGGTTTCCGAAAGGGGACCTCTTTTTTTGGCTCCAATAGCAATTAAAACTACTTTTGCATCCGCATGATGAAACTTCCAAAGAACATATCACAACTGTCGATCGACCATTTCGACTACGAATTGCCGGATGAACGGATTGCCAAATATCCGCTCGAAATACGCGACCAATCAAAGCTGCTGGTATGGAAAAATCAAGCCATCATTGACGATCAATTTTTCAACCTGGCTCACTATCTGCCCGAAAAGAGCCTTCTCATCTTCAACAATACCAAAGTAATCAGGGCCCGGTTGCTTTTCAGGAAAGAGACCGGGGCAAACATCGAAATCTTCATCCTCGATCCGGTTGAACCGGTTGACTATGCACTCAATTTTCAGCAAACAGAACACTGTCAATGGAATTGCGTGGTTGGGAACCTGAAAAAATGGAAAAGCGGAAAACTGCAATTGCCGGTTTGTACCGAAAAAGTAAACACCATCCTAACGGCTGAAAAAATCCACCATTCCGGTAATACCTGCACCATCGAATTTAGCTGGAAGGAGAACCAGATCACCTTCTCCGAACTGCTTGAAGCTGCAGGGAACATCCCTATCCCACCTTATCTTCACCGTGAATCGGAAGAGGTTGACAAAACCCGTTATCAAACCGTATATTCCAAAATAAAAGGATCGGTGGCCGCACCAACTGCCGGGTTACACTTTACCGAAAGCACCTTCAAATCGCTCGAAGAAAAAGGAATTTCGGTAGCCGAACTTACCCTGCACGTAGGAGCCGGGACTTTTCAACCCGTGAAATCGAACCAGGTTGAAAGCCACGAGATGCACACCGAACATTTTTTGGTTTCCAAATCATTTATCAAACAAATACTTGCCCATCAAGAGTCCATCATTGCCGTAGGCACTACCTCCATACGGACACTGGAAAGTTTGTACTGGTTGGGGGTGAAGCTGAGCTCCAATCCTGAATTACCCATCGAAGAACTATGGGTTACACAATGGGAACCGTATCAATCTTCCACCGGAATTACAAGGAACGATGCATTTCAATCGTTGCTCAACTATCTAAACAGAAACAAATTGGAATTTTTCCATTCTTCCACTCAAATCATTATTGTTCCGGGCTATCAGTTCCGGGTTATTGATGGAATGATTACCAATTTCCACCAGCCCAAAAGCACATTGCTTCTTTTGATTTCAGCTTTTCTGGGCGATGCGTGGAAAACCTTATACCAACATGCGCTCGAAAACGGATACCGGTTTTTAAGTTACGGCGACAGCAACCTCTATCTGAAATAAATCGAGGGAAGAACTTTTCAGAGATTTTGATCTTTCGGCAGGATATTTTTTTCACAACTATTTAATGTGTATTTTTATCCGAACCATGACCTGCTTTCAAAATAAATATAACCGTTTGCTTTCAATTTGCTGTTTGTTGCTGGCACAAACCAATTTTTTATTGGCGCAGCCTGATAACACCAAGCTTTACAACAACCTGAAGGTAAAAGATGGCCTCCCGGTGAATGAGATTTTCACCATCAACCAGGATTCTGCCGGTTTTATCTGGCTGGGAACCATTAACGGGATTATCCGGTACGACGGATACGAGATGAAGGTTTTCCGCCAGGATGGTACCGGAAAAACCGCCCTGCCCGACAACCAGATCACAGCCATCGAAAAGGATCGCAAGAGTGGACTGTGGATCGGCTCGTACGAAGGGTTAATATATCTGGAAACAGAAACCGAAAAAAGCAGGCTAATTGATCTGGGCGGCGTCAGGGAAGTGCGAAACCTGCTCAATCAGGGTGATTCCATTTTGTGGATTGGCACATCCGAAGGGCTTTTTAAACTGAACACACAAAGCCTCGAATACAAAATTTTCAACCAGCAGAATTCCCGGCTTGGTTCAAACATCGTGCGCTCGTTGTATACCGATGCCGAGGGCAACGTATGGATCGGAACATTTAACGGACTGAATATGATAAAACGGAACGGCGAAATGCTTGGTTTCGATTTGAAAGGTAACTACAAGCCCGAGTTGAAGAACAACCTGATCCTCGACATTCAGCCTTACGCCAAAAACGACGATTCCAATTTATGGATCGGTACGGAAACCGGGCTGGTACTATTTAACCGGAAAAGTTTTCAATCGAAGGTTTTCAATTCTCAAAATTCCGGTTTTGGCAACGAAGTAGTTAAGTGCATCTTCCCGTTAAAACCCGGTCAAATCTATTTTGGCACCGATTTCGGTTTCTACTTTTTCGATTCAAAAACCGGGGATGTTCAGGTTTCAACCCACGATCCTTTCAACAATTACTCACTGGCCAACAATGTTGTATGGGATATTTTTCAGGACAACGCCGGAATTATCTGGCTGGCAACTTCCAACGGGATCAGCCAGTTAAACACCGACCAGGGGATGTTTCATTTTACACCCGTTTATAACAAAGTTGGGAATGCCCAGGTTGGCAATCAGGTAAACGATTTGTACTCCGATAAAAACGGAACCGTTTGGCTGGCAACCAAAAAAGGAGTTATTGCACAGTACAAAAATGGCGACACGAAAACATTTACCGCCGACAACAATGCACCACACCGGCTGGTACTGAACAACATCAACACCATTACGGGCGACAACCTTGGCCGGATTTGGATTGGAAGCGCCGGAGGGATCAACGTATGGGACGAACGTTCGGAACACATGTACACCATCACGGCCAGTTTCGACATGAACAAAGGGCTTCGCTCAAACTACATCAGCGCCTTTGTTACCCCTTCGGACGGCTCATTTTGGGTGATAACCTGGGGCGGTGGCATGTACAAAGCCAAGGGAAATTTTTCAAATGCAGATGAAATTTTCTTCGAATTTGTCACCAACTTCAACACCAATATCTTTTCTGCCGGCAAGAAAATCTGGCTGAAAAATGAAAAGAAAATTTACACCATCGACCTCACCACCCTGCAGATTGAAAGCTGCGACAAACTTAATAATTGGATCGGAAGCAGGGATATTTCCTCTCTGCAAATCTCCTCCAAAGGAGATTTATGGGTTGGGCTTAATAACCAATTGCTGAAATACAACACCCGTAACGAAGAGATTTCGACCTACGATATTTTCACTGGGAAAGACAGCTATATCAACAACATGATCGAGGATTGCAACGGCGACATCTGGGGCACCACGTTAACATCCATTTTCCGGTTCTCCACTTCATCCGGTCAGGTCGATGCTTTCCCGACCAATAAAGGCATTCCGCTCGACATCTTCCTTTCGCAAAGCAATTGCCAGTCGAAAAACGGCACCCTCTTCTTTGGCGGGAACGACGGCTTCATCTCATTTAATCCCGACGAGATAAGGAAAAACTCATTCAAACCAGTCACGGTGATCACCTCGCTGAAAGTGAATAACAAACCCATTAACACGATCGACGAATTAAACGGGAAAAATCGTTCCGATAAGTTGGTAACTTACTACCCAAAAATTACGCTGAAATACGACCAGCACTCTTTCAGCATTGGATTTTCATCGCTCCATTTTGGCGATCCTTACCGGAACATGTATGCCTACAAGCTGGAAGGCTATGACAAAGATTGGAATTACACCACCGGGTTTCAGAATTTTGCCACCTATTCAAACCTTTCGCCCGACAAATACAAGTTCATTGTCAAAGGCACCAACAACGACGGGGTTTGGTTCGACAACAGCACTTCGCTCGAAATCGTTGTAAAACCACCAGTATGGGCCAGTGCCTGGGCCATTATTATTTACATTCTTATCTTGCAACTAATTCTGACGTTGCTGTTTATTACCATTCGCAATAAATCGCAATGGAAAGAAAGCATCCGGAAAATTACCCTTGAAAAAGAAAAAAACGAAGAACTGGCAACTGCAAAGCAACAATTCTTCACCAACATTTCGCACGAATTCCGCACACCTCTGAACCTGATTATTGGCCCGGTCCAAACACTGATCAGCAAACATCAGCCCGATGATCAGGAAGGACTTGGCTTACTTCAGTTGGTTTCAAAAAATTCACGGCGGTTGCTTTCGTTGGTAAACCAGTTGATCGATATTCAGAAAATCGAAAACCGTTCACTAAAAATTAACTCCCAGCCTGTTGAGCTTTTAAGCTTTTGCCACGAACAATATGACCTATTCAGGGATATTGCAGTAAACCAAAAGATTAAATTCATTTTTGAAGCCCCATCTCAACCGGTAAAACTGCTGACTGATCCGGCAAAGTTGGAATCGATAATCCAAAACCTGCTTTCAAATGCCTTTAAATTCACACCAACTGGCGGGGAAATCATTCTCAGAATTGAGTTGACGGGGCAGGAACTATTCCGAATAACAGTTTCTGACACTGGCTGTGGAATTTCGGCAGAAGAGCAGCCGTATGTATTCAGCCGATACTTTCAGGGCAAAGAAAATACGGCTGCAGGCTCAGGTATCGGGTTAAACCTGGTAAAAGAATATTGCGACCTGATGAAAGGCACCATTCGATTTGAAAGCCAGGAAGGGAAAGGCACTACGTTTGTGGTTGAGTTACCCCGGAAGGCTGAGCGATCAGAAAATTTCCAGAACGACATTCCGGGTCAAACCATCATTACCAACGGATCCGATTTCAACGAAAACAAACAGACCAGTCAATCCTCAAACAATTCGCTGCTTGCAACCATTCTCCTGGTTGACGATCATCCCGACACGATGGAGTATATTAAAATCTGCCTGGCCGGCAAGTACCATTTCATTACTTCCGGCAATGGAAAAGAAGCGCTGAAGATCCTGGATAAACAAAAGATTGATCTGTTGGTCAGCGATATCATGATGCCCGAAATCGGCGGATTATCGTTGTGCGAACAGATTAAAAGAAACCCACGCCTCTCCAATATCCCCATTATCCTTCTCACGGCCATGGCTTCCAACGAGGTAGACGGATTGCGTGCCGGTGCTGATGCCTACATCACCAAACCGTTTGACATAATGGTGCTTGAAGCCCGAATGGAGAGCCTCCTCTCTAAAAACCAACGGATTGACGACTTTATCAAACGGCAACTGATCGTTGAAAACCAATCGGTTGAAACAAAAACATACTCCGAAAAGCTACTTCAGGAAACCATTCGCTACATCAACGAACACATTTCGGACAGTGAAATAAACATTGACAAGATGTGTAAGGAAATTGGTGTGAGCCATTCCAGCCTCTACCGAAAGATTAAGGATCAAACCGGGTTAACCCTGAATGAACTAATCAGGCAGGTAAAGATGAAAAAAGCAGCTCAACTGATCAAAAGCAAGAAATTCACGGTTGCCGAGATTATGGATGAAACGGGTTTTAGCAACCACTCCTATTTTGCCAAATGCTTCAAAAATGAGTTTGGAATGTCGCCCAGGGAATATGGGGAAAAGAAGTAGAAATACTCCTCTTTGACCTTTAAACAAAATGCATCAATTCCTTTTTATGGGAAAAGTAAAATCCATGGATTTAAAACATTGCAGCTCTGGAACCTGAAACATATTCCTTTATCGATCCAATACGTAAAAGTTCATCTCGCTTTTCAGGATCAAGTTTCACCTCCTTATTTCCCACGACCAATGATTCTAAAGGAATGCCCAGATATTGGTTTAATAGCGTAATCATTTTTAAACTTAACGGTCTCCTTCCATTTAAAACTTCAGATACTCTTGTTTTTCCACCAAACAACGGTGCAATATCTGCCTGCTTCAAATTCATCTGATCCATCCGGAACTTGATCGCTTCAATCGGATTTGGGGCCTCAACCGGATAATGTTCATGCTCATAGTTTTCGACAAGTAAAGATAAAAGCTCCAGCTCCTCACCTTCAGGACTATCCGGGTCTATTGCTTTTTCTGTGACATGAATCATTGCATAAATACGCTCACATGCCTCGTTATATTCCTTTTCTGTTTTCAATATTTTAATTCCCATATCCTACTGTTTTTGCATCAATTGCATCGTATTCTGTATGTGTTCCAAACCAAATTACAAAGACAATTTTCAATTTGGAAAGTTACCAAATAGGGTAACATGAAATTGTTTTTCCGAAACTGGAACTTTATTCTCTACATATCAAATATTTATCCTTCGTTGAGCTGAATTTTTTTTCATATCTGACCATATTTTTTTCAAAAAAATGAAAACAATTTTCATAATCAGCTATTTTAAGGCAGAGGTTCCAGAGGCACAGCGTTAGCTTTGTAGAGAATGAAAATAAACCAAAATGGAAGAATCGAAATTAAGACGGTTACAAATGAAGCTTGTGGTTTTAAGCATAAGCGCTGTTTTGCTGATTATCTTTTTGATTTTTCTGTTGATCAATTACTAAATTTCAACTAACACTTTCTTTTAAACCTAAAAGAGATTTCTATGAAACGTAAACTACTTATTGGTTTGGTTTTGATGTTTTCGGGATTGATAACCCTGAAGGCTCAAACGATAACGGTATCCGGAAATGTGAAAAACAGTTCCGGAGAATCCTTGCCGGGAGTAACTGTTTTGGAGAAAAACAGTTCCAATGGTCGAACCACCGACATGGATGGAAATTATACCATACAGGTGAAGCAAAATGCAACCCTGGTTTTTTCCTTTATAGGTTACCATCCGGTGGAGGAAATGATCAATAACCGAAAAACAATTAATGTAACCCTGAAGGAAAGCATTACGGGACTTGAAGAAGTTGTGGCCATTGGATATGGTTCTACCCGCAAAGGCGACCTGACCGGTTCGGTGTCGAACGTAAGCAGCAAAGATTTCAACATGGGGCTGATCAACACCCCGGCACAACTGGTAAACGGAAAAGTTTCCGGGGTGCAAATCATGAGTTCCAACGGATCGCCAACTTCCGGCAATACCATTCGTATCCGTGGCGGGGCTTCGCTCAACGCCAGCAACGACCCGCTCATCGTACTCGACGGAGTACCCCTTGAAACAGGCGGCATCAGCGGAAACAGCAGCAATTTCCTGAGCTTGATCAATCCCAACGACATTGAAAGCATGACTGTATTGAAAGATGCCTCCTCAACCGCCATCTACGGATCACGCGCATCGAATGGCGTCATCATCATTACCACCAAGAAAGGCAGCGGTTCAAAAAGCGGCAAACAATTGGATGTATCTTTTTCCACCTCCAATTCTGTTCAGATGAAAACCAAACTTGCCGACATGCTTTCAAGGGATGAGTTCATCAATGTGGTTAGCACCGAAGGTTCTGACCGGCAAAAGTCGCTGCTTGGCAACGAAAATACCGACTGGAACAACGAAATATACCAGGCTGCTTTTGGCACCGATAACAATTTAAGTATTGCAGGAAAAGTTAAAAATATTCCGTTCCGGGTTGCCCTGGGTTACTACAATCAAAATGGGATACTCAACACCGACAACGCGACCCGCGAAACCGGCAACTTCTCGGTTTCCCCTTCTTTCTTTAATGACTACCTGAAATTCAATTTGAGCATAAAAGGGACATTAAATCAAAACCGTTTTGCCAATACAGGTGCTATCTGGGGCGGTACAACCTACAACCCAACCATTGGGGTTTACGCTTCATCCAATGCTTTTGGCGGTTACAACGAAGCCATCGACAATACAGGAACACCCGTAACCGGAGCGGTAATAAACCCGGTTGGGCTTTTGGAACAATACTCCTCCACCAGTAACGTAAACAGGGTGATCGGAAATTTTGATGTCGATTACAAAATGCACTTCCTTCCCGAGCTGAAATTCCATGCTACTCTGGGTTACGACTACGCACAGGGAGAAGGAACCATCACCGTACCCATTGAAGCCGCTCAATTCTATACGACCGGTGGACGCAATTACAACTATGGGCCACAGAAAAAGAGCAATAAGCTTTTTACATCCTATTTCAATTATAACAAATCGATTGAAAGCATCAACAGCACGATTGATGCAACAGTTGGTTACGACTACCAGTTCTGGAAAAGCACATCCGTAGCTTACGATGTTCTCAATGTAGCCGGCTTAAGCCAATCGACAACAGCAGCGACCGATGCCCGCCATGCGTTGGTTTCGTTCTACGGAAGGTTAAACTATTCGTATGCATCGAAATACATGATCACAGCAACCATTCGTCGTGACGGGACTTCACGCTTCAGCGAAGACAACCGTTGGGGTATGTTTCCCTCGGTTGCCCTTGGGTGGAGAATATCCGAAGAATCGTTCATGAAAAACATTTCGGCTCTCAGTAACCTGAAACTTCGTGCCAGCTATGGTGTTACCGGACAGCAGGATGGGATTGGCGATTACGGTTATCTGCCCGTTTACACCATCAGCCAGACCGGTGCCGAATACCTGTTTGGCGACAAATATTACTTTACCTACAGACCCGAAGCTTACATCTCGAACCTGAAATGGGAAACTACCACGGCTTTCAACTATGGTTTGGATTTTGGCTTCTTTAAGGACCGTTTATCGGGAAGCATCGATTACTACACCCGGCAAACAAAAGACCTCCTGGCTAAGGTACCTGCGGCTGCCGGAACCAATTTCGACAAAACAATTCTTACCAACGTTGGCAATGTCGACAGCAAGGGGATTGAAGTTGCATTGAATGTTGTTCCCATCGACAACAAAAATATAACCTGGGAAGTAAGTTTTAACGGCACCTGGATGCAACAAACCATCAAAAACCTCTCAATGGTGAAAGGTGGCGCAATTACCAACACCATGACCGGCCCAACCATCGACAGCTATACTTTTCAGGTACTTACCGAAGGCTATGCCCCTTACATGTTCTACGTTTATCATCAATTGTATGAAGAAAGCGGGAAACCCATTGAAGACGCCTATGCCGATGTAAACAAAGACGGAAAAATCAATGCCGATGACCTTTACCGTTACCACTCACCTTCGCCCGACTACATTCTGGGGTTCAGCACTTCGCTGAGATATAAAAACTGGAACCTCAGCACCAGTCTGCGCGCCAACATTGGCAATTACGTTTACAACGGAATGTCGATGAATACCGGAGCTTTCAATACCATGTCGTATAACGATTATCAGTTGAATAATCTGAACAAAAGCTATCTGAAAACAGGATTCCAATCACGGCAATACCTTTCCGATTATTATGTCGAAAATGCCTCATTCCTGAAAATGGATAATCTTTCTTTGGGCTATAACGTTGGAAAAATAAGCGATTTATTCCGATTAAACCTTGCCGCTACTGTTCAGAATGTGTTTACCATCACCAAATACACCGGTGTTGATCCGGAAGTACCGAATGGCATGGATGTTTCGTTCTATCCACGTCCAAGAATTTACTCACTGAGTGTTGGTATTGAATTTTAACATCTTAAAAGGAATTGAAATGAAAAAGTTACTAAATATCATACTTGCAGGTTCATTTCTGTTGTCGGTTTCGTGTACCGACGACCTGAACCAGACCCCACAGCTCGATACCACTTCGACTACGGTTTATGCAACCGCTTCAAACTACAAAATGGTTTTGGCAAAACTGTATGCCCTCTATGTTACGGCAGGGCAGGAAAAAGGGGGTGTCGATCCCGATTTGTCGAGTAACATGGGTTACGACTACATGCGCTGCTATTTCAATTTACAGGAAGCCGGAACCGACGAACTGGCCTCAACCTGGATTGAAGGCGATAAAATTGCTGACCTCACCTATCTTACCTGGGATGCTTCAGATCCATGGGTTGCCGATATGTATTACAGGCTTTTCTACACCATTGCTGTGTGCAACGAATTTTTAAGAAATGCAGCCGATGATAAAATATCGGGGTTCACCTCGGCCGAACAAAGCGATATACGCACATTCCGTGCAGAAGCCCGTTTCCTTCGGGCGTTAACCTATTACCATGCAATGGACTTGTATCATAATATCCCGTTTATCAACGAAAACGATCCTGTTGGCGCATATATTCCTCCACGTTATACCTCCAAACAAATTTTCGATTTCATTGAATCGGAACTGAAAGATGTTGAAGGAACGATGCTTGACAAAGCTTCGTGCGAGTATGGACGCGCTTCTAAAGCAGCAGCTTGGACTTTGTTGGCAAAAATGTACCTCAATGCCGAAATTTATGAAGCAGGGGCACACTACTCCGAATGTATCTCGTATTGCAAGAAAATAATCGATGCCGGATATTCGCTGGAACCAGAGTATGCCAAACTTTTCAATGCCGACAACCACCTGCGCACCAACGAGATTATTTATCCGCTGGTCGTCGACGCCGACCACGTCATGAGCTGGGGTGCAACTACTTATCTCATTTGTGGCGAAGTAAGCAGCACAAAAGACGACTCCGGTTACAAGCCATCAGATTATGGAGTGACCAACGGCTGGGGTATGTTCCGTATTCGCGGCGAAGTGCCAGTTCTCTTTGCTGAAGGCGATTCTCGCGCCATGTTTTTTAAAGATGGACAAACTTTAAAGGTTGACGACGTCACGAACCAGTTATATGGTTATTTGGTTACCAAATGGTCGAACCTGACCGATAATGGAGAGCAAGCTTCAGTCACAACTTCCGATGGTGTAGATACCGATTTTCCGATGTTCCGCCTTGCCGATGTGTACCTGATGTTGGCCGAAGCAGTTGTCCGCGGAGGATCCGGATCTTCCACGGAAGAAGCTCTCGGTTACGTAAACCAGTTACGCCAGCGTGCATTTGGTGATGCCTACGAAACCTCGGGTAAAATCTCGATCAGCGATCTTACTGCCGATTTCATCCTCGACGAACGTGCCCGTGAACTTTATTGGGAATGTTCCCGTCGTACCGATTTGATCCGCTTTGGAAAATTCACCGGCGACCAATACATCTGGCAATGGAAAGGTGGAGATAAAAACGGAACGAGTGTTGACAGCAAGTACAACATCTACCCAATCCCATCGTCGGAACTCACAGCTAACCCAAATCTTAAAAATGAGAATTATTAACGGATTTTAATTACGAAAATATGAAATCAAAGATATATATACTTGTCATACTGCTTGCAACCATTTTGTGTGGCTGTGAGAAAGATGGCGATTTGATTACGGTGTCGGGGTTAAATTCATCCCAATTATCAGCAAGCCAATCGTCCATTGTTCTGGTAAAAGATAGTGCAGCTGCAGTAGCCATTACATTGAACTGGAGCAAGAGTGCTCTCACAATCAGCAACCCTTCCGTTGCCATCCCGGCATCAATCCCTTCGATGACCTTGCAAATTTCGACCAGTCAGGATTTTGCAACAACAACCGATGCTTCTGCACCCGACTACACCAAGTCGTTTACTTACAGCGAGCTGAACACCATAGCTAAAAATATGGGGGTCAAAGCATACGAAAGTTCGCCGCTCTATTTCCGCATCAAAGCCAAATTGGGCAACAATACCGAACCGGTATACAGTAATGTAGCTACCGTAAATGTCACAGCTTATACCATTGATATGAGCGTAGGTTTCATTCTTGATTCAAAACAAGCTGATACCGGCGTAACCCTCTATTCTCCGAAAAGCGATGGCGAATACAAAGGCTTTATGGGAGCAACAGCCTGGTATAATTATTATCTGCTCGAAGGCGATGGCACCATCTGGGGCAACTATGGCGTTGATGGATATGCATTCACCATGGACAACAACTCCAGTTCAACCGCTATCTGGAACTTCTGGTTCCCGGGACAAAACGGTTGTTACTACACAACACTTAACACAAGTAGCAAAAAATGGACAGCAACCTGGATTTCGTCGCTCTCGATAACCGGCGATGTAACGGCCGACATGTCGTTCACCCGCAGCGATGTAACCTGGATGGCTTCGTTTACCACCACAAAAGCGAACGCCACATTCAGTGTCGGTGGAATCAGTGCACTCTACAATGCGGAAACGGGAACCGATGATGCAGCTGCTATTGCAGGCACAGTAACCTTTGCCCCCGGCAGCGGTAGCGAGGTACTTTTCAATCAATCTGGAACATTTACCGTTCCTGGCAATGCCGGCGATTATACCCTCAAAATCAACCTGAGCAACCCCAAAGCCTGGACTTATGAGATTACAGCCGGGACCATAATCATTGAAGAACCTATCAGTAATTATCTCTATTTGCCAGGCATCGACGACGGCATATCTGGCAGTTGGACCTTTGATAATTACCTCACCTTATTAAGCGCCGATGATTCGACCTTCGCCGGAGTTGTCAATGTAAAATCCCAATGGGGTTACCAAATGGGGCTCGAGTCGGGTAACTGGACCGATGTGTACAAAATGACCGGTGGTGATGCCTACTCCGGAACCCTTGGTTTCCAAACTGGTGACAACATTGCTGCTCCTGATCCGGGCCTATACCTTATCAAAGCAGACCTGAAAAATAAAACCTATAATTTAACTTCGGTAAAGAAAGTTTACTATACCGGACTTAATGATGACTGGTCGTTAGCTGAAATGACGGCGACTGAAACACCGGGAGTTTATACTTCGCAAATAACCATCTCGAAGGCTTCCTCATGGGGATTCCAAATCTTTATTGACGACCAGTGGACCAACAAATTTGGAGGCTCCAAAGGGGTATTGAGTTACAACGGTGCCAACATTACCGACGACCAAACCCTTGCAGCCGGGACTTATACCCTGGTGGTCAATCTGGTGAAAGGCACTTACAGCATAACCGGTGAACAAATCTATGTAGCCGGATTGAATGATGTGTGGGATTTCGCCTCAATGGTCGTGCCCCAAACTGCACCGGGTATCTATTCCGGAACAATTACTATCAGCAAAGATACCCCCTGGGGCTATTACTTCCTGCTCTACCCCGACAATTGGGATGTTAAATTCGGAGGCAGCGAAAGCGCTTTAGTCTATGGTGGTGCTAACATTGTTTCAACCTGGTATGCCACAAAGGGAACCTATACGATGACGGTCAATTTTATCAATCGCACATGCAATGTAACCCAGTAATATTGCATCTTTGTGGATCGAATTACATTCAAAACCAACAGGTAAAAGAAGATAACAAAATAAATTCAGAGAGGCTGGGTGAAAAGCCCGGCCTCTTTTACCCAATTTATTTGAACAGAAATTAGAATGAAGAAATTTAAACAACTGTTTTCCAAGGTGTCTCTCCTTGTTTTTGTCCTGACAGCAATTTCATGCTGCAAGAAAGATGATCCGGTAACACCCGTTCAACCTGATTTCTATTTTGGTGCCGATATGTCGTCGGTTAATATGATCGAAGATTATGGCGCCGTTTACAGGGACAGCAGCAAGGTTCGCGACCCTTTTGTTATCTTCAGGAACCACGGATGCAATGTAATTCGCGTGCGTTTGTTTCATAATCCGGACGCCAAAGACGGTTATAGCCAATACTATAAACCGGGCTATTGCGGCTTGAAGGATGCGGCCAGAACCATTCAACGTGCAAAGGATTTGGGAATGAAAGTTTGTCTCGATTTTCACTATTCGGATACCTGGGCCGACCCGGCCAACCAGAAAATTCCAAAAGCATGGCAGGGTTTAACCATTGACATACTGAAAGATTCACTGTACAATTACACGTTTTCGGTGTTAAATAATCTAAAGGCTCAAAACCTTACTCCCGAAATGGTACAAATTGGGAATGAAATTGATCCGGGACTACTTCTTCCCATCGGAAAAACAATTGCCGCACAGGCTACCTTGTTTAACAGTGGTATCCAGGCAGTTCGCAATTTCTCTCAGACCTCCGATATCAAACCGAAAATCATAATCCATTATGCCGATAATGAAGGGTCCGTGCAACGTTTCCAGACGCTGATCAACAACGGGGTAAACGATTTCGACATCATGGGAATATCGTACTATGACCAATGGACCGATATGAAATTTGCCGGTTTAACTTCGGTGATCAAATTGTTGAAATCTACCTTCAAGAAAGAAGTAATGGTCGTTGAAACCTTTTATCAATGGACCAATGTATCTGAAGATGGGAAAGTGTACGATACACAGATTCAGCTAAATGGCTACCCGGTAACCCCGGCAGGTCAGCACGATTACCTTATCGCTTTAACTCAAAGTGTAATCGATGGTGGCGGCAGCGGCGTTTTCTATTGGGAACCAGCATGGATCAGCTCATCGCTGGGGTATGGACAAGAGATAAAAGCACTTTTCGATTTCAACGGAAATACCTTATCCGGGATTGACTTCATGAATTACGCATACAATTTCAAGTAGAAAAAACAATTCATACGGGAATTTCTAAATTCAGATAGTAGGTTTTAAGTTAGGATTCATTCATTAGATATTCGTTTACCAGAAATTCCCGTTTATTTTTTCATTTCTAAAGAATTGAGGGAAAGCTTAGTTTTCACGTTTCACATCAAAAGAAGTATGAAAAATTTCAAAATCACATTCAATATCGTGCTGATGTTTGCTTTTTTGCTCAGCATCGGCTGCAAAGCTGAAAAACCCAGCAAAACTTCCGGCTTCATTTACGGAGGTGACTTTTCGCTGATGAAAAAAATTGAAGACGGAGGTGGTGTTTACAAAATAGACGGACAAGCAAAACCAGGGCTTGAAATTTTCAAGGAAAACGGCTACAACTATGGAAGAGTCCGTCTTTTCAACAGCCCCAACAATGTTGGCCCCGTTTGCAACTCATTGGAATACACCATTGCCCTATCAAAAGAGATTAAAAATGCGGGGATGAAACTTTTGCTCGATTTTCATTACTCCGACACCTGGGCCGATCCGGCTCACCAAATCAAGCCCAAAGCATGGGAAAATATTTCGTTTGAAGCCTTAACAGACAGTGTTTACTCGTATAGCAAAAACGTAATCCTTGCAATGAAAGCGGCCGGTGTTTTGCCCGATATGGTGCAGGTTGGAAACGAAATTACCCCTGGATTTATCTGGCCCGACGGGAAGATTTATACCGAAAAAGGCGAGAATTGGGTAAATTTCTGTACGCTTTTAAAAGCCGGAATTCGTGGAGTGAAAGATGCTTACGGGGGAACAGCAGTACCCATCATGATTCACATTGATAAAGGAGGTGATCAGGGTGCCACCGAATATTTCTTCAGAAAAATCACGGAGCAGGGAGTTGAATTCGACATCATTGGGCAAAGTTACTACCCCTGGTGGCACGGTTCTTTTGCCGATCTGGAGAAAAACCTCGCCTGGATGTCGGCCAATTACAATAAGGACATCATCATTGTCGAAACGGCCTATCATGCCAACGGATTCTATCCGGAACCAGACCAATGGGTACTTGATATTAAACCTTTTCCTCCAACTCCTGAAGGACAGTACGACTATCTGGTAGCGCTCGACAGCATCGCCCGCAAATACCCAAAAGTAAAAGGCATTTTCTATTGGGAACCCGATGGGATACTGATCTCCGATCCTGAAATCTATTACCTCGGACGTAGTTTGTTCGACGAAAAAGGGAATGCACACAAAGGCATAAAAGCCTTTAAAAAGGCCGAGTAAATAGTCATTGGTCATTAGAAAAATGAAATCTATATGGAAAGCCCCTGTGGGGCGCAATATGAATAACCCCGGGTTTCAACCCGGGGATTAAAAAGGCAGAAAGAAAAATCGGTCGCGGTAGTAGATTCAACAAAGAGCAATTCTCTATTCGACCGAAAATGGAGAAAATCTAATAAAAGGATAACAAGAAAATTGTTAAGCATGAGAAACTTACAAATGAGACTTAATCTGGTTCTCACAATCATACTCCTATTTGGCCTATTCGGTTGCCAAAAACCCATTTTCAAAACGAACTTCAACGACGACTGGCAGTTTGCCATAACCAGCGAAGCAGTGGATCAAACAGGCGGAGAAAATATTCCATGGGAAAATATATCGCTGCCCCATACCCCAACGATTGAACCAAAAGTTGTAAACAACCAATGGCAGGGAATATGCTGGTACCGGAAACAATTCAAGCTGGATAACGACGCCAAAGGGAAGAAGCTCTTCCTAAAATTCGACGGCGCCATGAATGTGGCCGAGGTGTGGGTGAATGGCCAAAAGATAACAACCCACATTGGCGGTTATCTGCCTGTGATTTGCGATTTTACCGAAGCGGCCTTGCCAGGAGAAACCAATACTGTTCTGGTACGCCTCGACAACAACGACAATCCGGTTACCGGCCCGAAACCGTTGGCTCAGCTCGATTTCAACACCTACGGTGGACTTTACCGCGATGCTTTTTTAATCATCAAAAACCCGGTTCACATCAGCGATCCTATACTGGCCAACAAAGTTGCCGGAGGTGGAGTATTTGTCACCTACCCAACGGTCTCGAAAGAAGAAGCAACCGTTCAGGTAAAAACCAATGTAAAAAACGACGGTTCAAAAACAGAACCCATTGTGGTACTGAACGAAATATGGAAAGGAAACACACTGGTTGCCAGCAAACTTTCGCCAAAAACAAAAATTGAATCCCATAAAGATGTGGATATTACCGAAACACTGGAGGTAAAACAACCAGATCTCTGGTCACCAAAATCGCCATCGCTCTACACGCTTAAAACAAAAGTACTGATTGGCAGAAGCATGGTCGATGTGGAAGAAACCACCATTGGCATCCGGCATATTCAGATTACGAAAGAAGGTTTTTTCATCAACGGCGAAAAGATGTTCCTGCGCGGGGTAAACCGCCATCAGGAATATCCCTACATCGGTTATGCCCTAAGCAACGAAGCCCAATACCGCGATGCAGTAAAAATTAAAGAAGCAGGATTCGATTACATCCGGCTTTCACATTATCCTCACTCACCGGCTTTCATGGATGCCTGCGACAAACTGGGGTTAGTGGTGCTCGATGCTATTTTAGGCTGGCAATACTACTCAACCGATACGGCATTTCAGCAACAAATCTTCCAGACAGGCCATGATTTGATCCGCCGCGACCGCAACCACCCCTGTGTGATTGCCTGGGAATTGTCGCTTAACGAATCGTGGATGGACGAACCGTTTATTGACCAGCTTCAAAAGATCACTCACGAAGAATATCCTGGCGACCAATGTTATTCAGCAGGATGGCAGGAGTATGGTTATGACATCTACCTTCAGGCAAGGCAACACCGTTTGGGACATTATAAAGAAACGGGCAAACCGTATATCGTTTCGGAATATGGCGATTGGGAATATTATGCCATGAATGCCGGGCTTAACCAGGATAACTGGGGCGATCTGAAACAGGCTGACCGTTCGAGCCGTCAACTGTTGACGGATGGTGAAATAAGATTGTTGCAGCAAGCCACCAACATTCAGGAAGCCCATAACGACAATTTCAATACCACTGCCATTGCCGATGGTTACTGGGACATGTTCGACTACAACCGGGGCTATTCACCCGATCTGGAAGCTTCGGGTGTTATGAGCATCGACCGTTTGCCCAAGTTTAGTTACTACTTTTTCCAAAGCCAGCGCGACGCCGCTGAAAAATCAGAGTTGTACCAAAGCGGGCCAATGGTATTTATTGCTTCCTACTGGAACGAACAGTCACCGCTGAATGTGCGTGTTTTCAGCAACTGCGATGAAGTGGAACTCTTGTTAAACGGTAAAAGTCAAGGCCTTCAAAAGCCGGATCAAAATACCATTTCAAACCATCTGAACCACCCGCCATTTACCTTCAACTTAAAAGCGTTTGAAAAAGGCGAACTGATTGCCAAAGGTTTTATCGGAGGGAAAGAGGTTGCATCGCGCACGATCCATACACCTGAAACACCATCAAAATTTGAACTGAAAATTGATGAAAGCGGTTGTGCTCCAAAAGCCGGAGTAAACGATGTGGTGTTTGTGGTTGCCCGGCTGGTTGATTCCAACGGCACGGTAGTGCCACTGAACGGGGTCAAAGTCAACTTTCAAATTGAAGGTGATGCGAAAATCCTGAACCCGGAAGAGATTACCACCGAAGCCGGGATTGCCACCGCGTTGATCAGGATTGGAAGTTCCCTCAACGAGATAAAAATCACCGTACACGACTTAGAAAACAGAAACGGAGAGATACAGTTCAGACCGTTGTAATTCTCTGCTCAATATGGAAACAGAACGAAGTTGCCTCTGAAAAGGGGGAACTTTTTGTATTTCTGTCAGACAAAATCATTTCACAACAGAAGGACAACTAAACGAATAGTATTGATCAGAAAGTAAAGAGTGATAGACTCCTCGCGCATATGGATTCTTACCAATTGCATTAAATTTCAACTCTGGAGATATAACGGAAAGATTGTATAAAACTTTGTAATTTCAATCATTTTATGCAAATTTGGAATTCAATTCCAAATTTGCATAAAATGATCCGGCGCAAAATAGAAGAAAAAATACGGAATGTCATTGACAAGATGCCTGTTATTTGTATTACAGGCCCACGACAGTCGGGAAAGACAACATTGGTAAAAAACATTTTCCCCTCATATCAGTATTATAACCTTGAGTTTCCTGAACATCGACAATTCGCTCAAAACGATGCAATCTCCTTTCTCAAAGGGATTGACAAGGGAATAATCATTGATGAAGTCCAGCGCGTACCTGAAATTCTTTCATCCATCCAATATTTTGTTGATGAAAAAAAGATGTTGGGAAAAATTATTATTACCGGATCACAGAATTTACTTTTGATGCAATCAGTAAGCCAGACGCTAGCTGGCAGAGTGGCACTTTTTACTCTCCTGCCGTTTTCAGTCGAAGAACTGGAAGATACCCCCTATAAGCAGGATGAGTTTGAAGATTATCTTGTAAAAGGATTTTATCCCCGCATTTATGATCAAAATCTGGATTACAATAGCTGGATCAGAGACTATATCACTACATATATTGAAAGGGATGTCCGCCAGATTATTGCAGTGAAAGACCTTTCCCTTTTCCGAAACTTTCTTCAACTGTGTGCCGGACACACCGGGCAAATCGTGAACTATTCCACCTTTTCAAACAACCTTGGCGTTGATGTCAAAACCATCAAATCGTGGTTATCGCTATTGGAAACAAGTTACATCGTGTACCTGCATCAGCCATACTCAAGAAACATAAACAAAAGGCTGATTAAATCCCCCCGATTGTATTTTTACGATACTGGTATAGCATGCAATTTATTAGGCATAAGAAATACCGATGATTTTTTGTCCCATTATTTAAAAGGAGGCCTGTTCGAATCTTTTATTATTGCCGAAATCAATAAGTTCTTTTTCAATCACAGGCAGAACGGACAAGTAACATACTTCCGCGATTCAAACGGTAACGAAGTTGATGTAGTACTCGAATTCGGCAGCATGCAAAAGGTTATTGAAATAAAGTCGGGAAAAACCATCAACCAGAATTTTTTTAAAGGATTGGCCTACTGGGATAAACTCTCAACAGAAATGCCTTCACAGAAATTTCTCGTATATGGAGGTGATCAGGTACAGGAAAGATCAACGGCAACAGTGCTGGGATGGAAACATTTGGATAAAATCTTTACTGATTCGTTCTAAAAAAACTATCAATACCTCTACTACAACTTATCAAAACAATTTTTTGGATATTTGCTGCTGAAAAAACAACCCAAAGGTTGTACCTTCATTCCCGATTTAAACAAACGAATCATGAAATTCGGAAAAACTGAAAATACGGAATCAATCGATTTTCGACTGCCAGCCGACAATCCTCGGACGGCTGAGATACTGAAACAAAATGACCGGAATAAACCACTTACCGTTTATGTGGGTTGCGCCAAATGGAATAAACAGGATCTGAAGAACTTCTATCCCCGGGGTACGAAGGACGAATTGACATACTATTCGCAGCAGTTTAACTCCATTGAACTGAATGCCACTTTTTACAACATGCCCAAACCGCAACAGGTGATTACCTGGCGGGATAAAACACCCGACGGGTTCCGCTTCTTTCCCAAAATAAATCAACTGATCAGCCACATGCGCCGGTTGAACAACGCAGAAATGCTAACCGAAGAGTATTGCGACAGCATCATCCGGTTTGAGGAGAAACTGGGCATGGTTTTCCTTCAGTTGCACGACAACTTTGGGCCGAAGAACTTCGAGCTACTGGCCAATTATGTTGAAAAATTCCCGAAAGCAATACCTCTTGCCGTTGAGTTGCGCAACACCGAATGGTTTAACAACGAATCGGTTTCTTCCAAAGCATACCAACTATTCGAAACAGAGGGCGTCACCAACATTCTGGTTGATACAGCAGGGCGCCGCGACTTGCTGCACATGCGGTTAACCACGCCCAACGCTTTTATCCGGTATGTTGGCGCCAACAACCCCGAAAGCGACCGTGAACG
>DAOQAB010000039.1:0-28720 GCA_035353695.1 Prolixibacteraceae bacterium | reverse complement strand
TCGCTACTGCAAAAAATCATGCATCGGTAATACTCTTCCGTTGCCAGTTGTAACATAAAACCATAATTTTCACCACTTACAACTATTTGATTAACCAATTCAGTGACATCAATATCAAGATAATCCTGAGTGCGCGAACTGCTCCCGGGCAGTATTACCTGATTTTCAATAGTAGTAGTTGGCTGGGTATTCCATGTCACTTCATCTTCAACCCAATCAGAGGTTATACGTTGTACATACACTGCATTCGATCCGCTTAAATTGGACATAGGCCAACATTTATCCTCAATCTCATAATGATATAGTGATAATTCTGCTTTTACAATTTCCGAATTTGCGGGCAATTGATCTAAGTCAAATTTAATTAATCCTCTATTTATACCTGGAATACCATCCCAGGTCCATGCCATAGCATGAATATATATATTTTGACCATTATTGCCTTCTTGACGATTTACTCCACGTATTTCTGACTGACCCCATTCCACAGAGGTGTCTTCAATCTTGTCCGGTGTATTTATAGTCAGTACATAAGTTGATTGCTGCCCAAATACAACAAGAGCATTCAAGAATACAAGTAAGACAATGATTTCAATCCTTTTCATAGTTCATTTATTTAAGTTTTTGTTTATTTCAAATAGTTTATTTCCAGTTTAGGCCGAAGATTTGTGTCGGGGTAATTCAGCGATGCAAAGCATACCCGGCGATAGTAGGCTTCATTCTCCAGCATCAGAACAAAGCCAACGTTGTTCTGAGGGTTTCCTGTCCTCTCTTTAATAATTTCGGTAACGTCGATTGAATAATCCTGATTTTCTTTCTGACTGGCAGGAACCAGAACCTGACCATCGGTTGCAAAATTGGGTTGATTATTCCAGCTTAGTGTCTCATCATCCCATTCCGATGTAACCCGCCTGACATAAAAGGTGTTTAAACCGGTAAAACTGGAATGAAAATGATCGGTATTTCCGTCGTTGGGATTACACAGATGCAATGTGGCATCAATTATTTCAGCATATGAAGGAATTGAATCCAAATTGAATTGAAGGTACGTTCGGTGGGTGATATCGGTTAAGTGATTGGTCCATGCATCAATTAAATAAATATCCGGATGAGGCTGATTCATCGTTGGATAGAGGCTGTTTACCACGGCATCTTTATTTTTGTCAGAGGTTCGATCGGAGATCCAGTGTACCCAATCGGGTTCATTCTTGATATTAATTTTAATGGTGGCCGATTGGCTGTAATTATTTACAGAATCGGAATAAACAGCCATTACTTTGAGGCTGATTTGTTGAACCCGATTGTAATTAATTGCCAACGTGTCGAGTACAAACAATTCCCCGGTTGAATCATTCAGGAAGAAAGCTTTGCTGGATGAATCAGCTATTAAGTAATAATACAAACCTGTTTTTTGAGATGCCGTTGCTACAATTTGTCCAACCATGGTGCCTGACGGGGATTTTTCCGAAAGAAGAAAAGCCTGATCCGTGATCGCGATCTGAGGATCGACGAACGCCGTATCGGTCTGGCATCCTGCAAATAGGACTAAAATGGCTGCGATATAAAACAGTTTCTTCAACGTTAGAGTTTTGTTCGTTTTCATTCTTAAGACTGGAAATTTTTAAAAGGTTCCCGGTTTTTTGAAAAAAATTTTACTTCAATAAGCAATTGAAAAACTGGTTTTCAATCCAATTGTGTTAATTCTGAAATTCAGATTATTACTATCAATTATCTTGTTTAATCCGATTTTAAAAAAAGGTTCCATGTCGATAAAGTTGTTTCTGAAAATCTTTTGATGGTAACAAACACTTCCCCCTATTGAAAAGAGAGAAGGATTAAATTCTTGTCGGGCAATGGTCTTTACCGGTTCGTTAACAGAAAATTTAGCTAAATAACTCGATGTCACTAAATAGGAATAGTTTCCTTCGATATTGATAGAAATTCTTTCTTTGAAAACAGTAGGATAAAAACTTACAATGAAAGGGATTTTCAGGTAGTTCAGATCGTTGTTGTGTGATTTGGAGACCGGATCGCCTTCGGCTATTTGTATCGATTGTGCTGTTCCATCGGGCGCCTGAATCGTTACCTGGCGGAAAGTGTATTCGTTGTAAGAGAAATGTTCGTTATAATTCTGAAACGATAATCCCGTCGATAAAGCCCATGCACCCATTTTAATGCGTTGTATCATCCCAATTTCATATCCCGGGCGGATATTTCTTCCCTGTTCGAACGATTGTTGCCGAAGGGTTGGCTGATCGAGGATCAGCATCGGGTAATTAGCTGAGAAGAATGCCGAAGAGATGAATTCAACATAGATATAATTGTAGTCGTATTCAACAACTTCAATATTTTTTTTGATAACAACCGGAGTTGGTTTTTTTTGTGAAAAAACGGATGATGAGAAAAGCAGCAAAACACTAAAAAGAAGGATAAATAATTCTCGCATCTTGGTGGTTGATCGTTAGGTTGCTAAAACAAAAATAGCAAACTTCGATCAACTTAAGGGGTATTTTTTTTCCTTTTGAACTGAACACCTTTCTTTTTCACCCTGATGGTATCGGTGGTTATAATTGTATCAGAGATGGCGGGTGTTTCATTTATTTCTGATTTAGGCGTTTCCAGATGAACCGATGTTGTGGTTACCGGTTGAACAGGTGGTTCACCAACCTGGATGGGGGAGACCGAATCAATGACAGCTGGAGTGTTGATACTGCTCTCTTCCATGCAAACTTTTCTTTGAACGATTGCCGTACAAGAAGTTTGATGGAACATTTCAGGTTTGGCTACAAATGTTGTGTCGTTTTTGGTGATCGAATCGGTAATGGGAGCAACCGGTTCGGTTTGGTGAATCTGTTTTGGTTGATTGTGAGTTATATTGGGTAATCCGATTGCCCCGGCGGCACCCGTGGTACCAACGATTGCTGCCAGGTAATAGATATTGAAACTGCCGGGATTGAAGCGCAAAAAATTCTTTCGCTGAATGGTTTTGCTTAGTTTCAACCACTCAGTTCCCGAAGGTGCTGCAGGCGCGGTAGTGCCCGATAGCTTCTGGCGGAACAGATCGTCAATATATTTATCGAGCTCGTCCATCGTTTACTTTCCGAATGGCCAATTGATATAATTCTTTCTTCAACATTCCCCTGGCTCTCAACAAGCGTGTTTTCGACGTCTTTTCATTAATCGATAAGATTTCTGCAATTTCATGGTGCTTATAATCATCAATTACGAATAGCTGAAAAACAACCCGAAAATGTTCAGGAAGGGTTTGGAGAGTCTCCAACATCTCTTCCTGTGTGAAATCTATCTTCCGGATCGTTTCATAATTCATTTCGCCATTGGACCAATCAGCTGCCGTGAAGGCCTCATCTTCGTTTTCTTCATTCTCAAAATCCGATTCAATTTTTCCATCGATCATTTCTGTTTTTGCACTCATCGTTTTTTTATACTGATCGAGAGATGTGTTGACAAATATTCTTTTAATCCAACCCCAGAACGACCCCGCGTTTTTTAATGAACCAATGCATTTGTAAACTTTCAAAAAACCTTCTTGAAAGACATCTTCAGCATCCGCATCATTCTTCACATAGCGCTTGCAAACCAGTTTCATCGAAGGGGATATCATATCATATAACTGATGAAAGGATTCAACATCCCCTTTCTTCAGTTTTGAAATGAATTTATCATCGATCAGTATCCCCTTATCCATAAGACGAAAAAAGTGAAAATGGTTCCCGTTTTTTTTAAAAAAAAGTGGAAAAAATTTTTCGATGCCAATTTTTATCGCACTACGAAGATAATATTCATTGTTTACATAAAAAATGCCGCATCGGGAAAACTCCTTTTGCAGCATTTTAACTATAAAAGTGATTGGAAAGTATTATTAACGCCTTGGGAAAAGCGATTTTATTTCTTTGCAGGATTTCCTACTTTGCCCATAAAGAGAATAGCGCCCGAATCTTTCTCGGTGATTGCAAAAAGGAACGGGTTGTAACAGTGGAACGGAATCCATTGGGGTTCATTTGCTGAGGTGTTTTCAAAACCAATCACGGTTACCGCGGCGGCTTCGGTGCCCTCTTCGTTCACATCGATGTAGGTTTTGTGTTTTACATAGCTGATGAATAGATCCCTGGCAGGATTGATCCCGCTAAAATCGGCTGAAGAAGTAAAGGCTTGTTCCATGCCCATTGACATTAAAATATCATTCAGTTTAATATCGTATTCAATCTTGAACCTTGGGAAACGGATGTCGATGCTATTGGTCTTTTTAAAAGCCTTTTGCCATTTCGCCCAATTGCTGGAATTTAATTGACCGATGATGTCGGCTACGGTTTTATCCTCGTTGGGAAGGAGCACCATCATGTTGTAATTTCCTTGTCCATAAGGAAGTTCGATGGCTGAAAAGGTTCCGTTCGAAAAATAATTCAGGGTATCTCTGCGTCCCATCATGGCCGTGACCTGGTAGTTGCCGTTTTCTGCTTTAAATGGAAGCAATTGAGTGCTTTCGGTGTTGAATTCTTTGGTCCATGTGCCTTTGAAATAGATGGCATTGATGAGGTACATGACCATTTCGGGAGAGATGTCGGTAATGATTTGGGTAATCTTTTCGTGGGTTTTATCCGAGACCCAATTGTTGATCTGGTTGACGGTGTTGGCATCCGAGAAATTGGCAGCTTCAACTTCGGCATTGTAGTACGTAGTGTTTACATCGAGGAAGCTTTGCTGTACCGGATAAGTATTACTGTACCAGATGGAATTGGCTACTTCCATGATAACTTTGTCATCGGCGGTGGTAAGAGCGGTTATCAGCTGTTTGTACGAGTTATTGATGTCATCTCTCGAAAAATCAGGAATCTGCATGGCTTCTTCCATTTCAATTTTAGTTTCAGTCTCAGCACCGTTGTATGCCATTGAAAGGGCAACTGCTACACTGAACGGAGAGATCATAAAATTGACCGGGGTTTTGGGCGCGTTATAAACCCTGGTAAAAAGATCGAGGCCAAACTCATTGTTTGCGTTGATCAGTTTTTCTGATTTTTCACTAATGCCGAGATCCTTTACCGTAGAATCGTCTTTATTGCACGAGAACAATGCAACAATCAGCAACAGGATGAATGATAGCCGTTTCATTTTTAATGGATTTAAGTTAATATTTAAATTTCCTGATAATCTTTACGTTGTTTGGCATGATTTCCGTTTGTTGAACAGGGTAACCATCGTCGTTGTAAAGATACTCATAAGAATAGGCCGATGTATATGCGACCGTTTGATTTCCGGCTTCGTCGTAATTGTAAACGGTAATGTTTTTTGTTAGCAGGTTGCTTTTTGACGATGGGGCTGGGTTGAAATGGTATGGCGCTTTTTGGCTGTCGTATGTAAGCGCCGTTTCGGAGATGATCCGTTTTTCAGTTCCGTTCAGAAGGTAGTAGTTGGTGATTTTTGTGATATTTTTCTTCGAGTCAAATAAATATTCGTTACTTGACAGGATACTGTTAGCTAATGGATTTATGTTGTTGATTGACTCGGTGATCCTCGAATCATCCGGGTATTCGTACAAGTAGTTCATTTTGTAATTCAAGTCGGAAGAATTGGGGTAGATGTATTCCACCACTACTTTTTCAAGCTGTCCGCTTTGGTTGTATGTATAGCTGTATAGAACATTCTTTCCCAAAGCTCCGGTCATGCTTGACATGATGATATTCCCGGGTTCATAACCTTCCTTTTTTGTGAGACGGTATTCCGAATCAAACGTATAGGTGTATTCGGCTTTTTCGCCGGGGGTATAGAAATCTTCTTTCATCCAGCTTTGGGTTAACAGCCCATTTTTATTGTAGCTGAATTCTCCAATAATCTGGTCGGTACTGTCGATGATTTCTTTGATTTTACCATCGGGGGAAGTTGGGGTGTTTTCCGATTTTTCACAACCGGTAATCAGGCAGGTTGCAATCAAAAGTGTAAGAAAGAATCGTGTTTTCATGGTTCGATTGTTTATGATATTTCCACCAGGTTTTCAATTTCGACCAGAGGATCGACATCGCTCAATGTTTTTCCTGCTTGTTCGGCAGCAGCCCGGCAACCGCCAAGGCATTTTTCAAATTTTGGACAACCCAAACAGTATTCGGGTTGTTTTTCGAATTCATTTTTAACTGTTTGTTCTTTCAAAATCTGATTGATTGGTTGTTCAAATATATTTCCCAGCACGCGTGGTGAGTGGTTACAGAACCGCAGTTCCCCTTTTGTTGTGAGAGTTAATGGCCTTTTTGAAATGTCGGATGAGCAGTTGGTAAATGTAATGTTCCGGTAGTTTGCCGGATCGATAATGCAGTGTGGTGTACATACATTGGATGAGAGGATTAAATGAAGTTTCGGCACCATTTCGTTGGCTTGTTGAAAGGCTTCATTCAACTGTTCTTTGTTGGGCACAACACGTTGTGGATTTCTGACTCCCGAACCGCCGATGTTATACCGGTTCAACATGACCCGGCTGATACCGAGAGAATGGATGAATTCAAGGGTTTCGCCGATTTTGTGGTAATTGAGCCGGGTTACCACGATCACCGGGACAACTCTTCCTCCCAGCTGAAGGATTGTCCAGATGGTTTCGGTCGATTTTTTCCACGATCCCAACACTCCGGTCATTTGGTCATGGATCGAAGGTGAAGGCGAGTGCACCGGAAGTTCAAAAAGTTGGACGCCAATTCGGATCAACTGCATCAGTTCTTCGGCGCTGCTTGCATTTCCGTTGGTTATTACCGAAACCGAAATATTTTTCATCCGGCAAAATAGGATTTGCTCCCTGATGCGTTCTGCCAGAAAGGGTTCACCTCCGGTAAATGTGATGTGTTTGACCGTGGTAGTTTCAACCAGTTTCTTGAGCGTTTTTACCGATTGAACGTACCCTTCTTCTATGATCCCGTTGGCGGTGTTATCCCTTTTCCAATGGTTATAGCAATAGAGGCAGTTGAGGTTACATTGTTGGGTCGCCTCAAAAAGGATATAATCCAGCTTTGTCTTATTTCTTCTTAATAACCGCATTGTTTTATTTAATTTTCAGCCAACTCTGGTTGATCAAAAAACTCTCTTTTTTATTATCGGTGATGGCAAAGATGTTGAAGTGATATTTTCCGGTATCAATTTGAGTATTGAGATTGATTCTAAAACTCTCATCCGAATCGTTGAATGCACCATCTGTAGGGAGCAGGTTGCCTTTCTGGACCGATTGTGAGTCGGCTTTCAAAATTTCAAAGGTATATTCATTATATGTGCGGCTGTAAATCTTCCCGGTGACAACCGTATCGGCAGGAAGATCAGCAATAATGGTCCTATAATCGGCTGAGTCGGTTTTGTCGAAACTGATGAGGTTTTCGGGAACCGGGTCATAACAGGTGATGACTGTTTCGGGGGTGCATCCGGTTGCAATCCCGCTGATGGCGATGATCATTGCGCCAAGTTTCATTTTCAGGGCAACCCATTTTTCTCTTTTACCTTTTTTGAAAGCCAAAAGGAGGCATACTACAGCAAAAGCAGCAAAGAGGCCTGCCAAAGCAAAAGGTGCGATCCATTTTTTTGTTTCCATGTCATTCGATTTTTAGGTTAAAATATTGGTCACTCCATCCGGGTTGGGAATCTTTATCAGCGGGATAAAACCGGATAAGGTATTTCCCTTTCAGTGAGTTATCAACTTTGATTTCAAAAGGCTCTGTCTTTTCATCGAAAGAGCCGTCCTTTGCCTTGATGTTGTCTTTTTGTGCAATGGAGTCGAGAAAATCATAGATGGCGTAGGAATAGGTTTCGGCGGTTCGCTTTCGGATTTCTCCCTCTATGGTGTACCGGTTGTGACGATTAAGCAGGATGATGCTATCGGAAGTATTTTTGAGATAGAAGACATTTTGCTTTTCTTGAGGTGCACCAACAAGGTAGCATGTCCAGGGTGGATTGTTGTCGATTAGGGCAGCCGTTTGTGCCGGATCGCAGGCGTTCAGAATAGTAGTAAGGGAGAGTATCAAACCACCAATTCTCATTTTTCGGGCAACCCATTTGGCCGACTTTCCCTTATGAAGATATAGCATGAAGCTAACGAGCAGAAAGGCACCGGACAAGATGACCAGAAGTGCCGGAATGGATATTTTCTTCAATTCGTTCATTGCGGATGCTTTTTAATTCTTCGATGGATCATAAACCCTTCCGATAAAAAGAATGGAATGGGTGTCTTCTTCTGCTATGGCAAACAAAAAGGAACGGTCGATTTTGATAATACCAGAAGGGCCGGCAGAGGTATATCCAAAGGTGATTGATGTGGCTGCGGCAGCCTCGGTGCCTTCTTCATCGGTTTTGATAAAGGTTTTGTGCATCACTTTCGAAATATACAGGGGAATGTCCGATATTTCAGAGAAGTTGGCCAGTCCAGTCGAAAAGGCGTCGGTCATGCCCATAGAGATTAGTTCATCATTCAGCTCGTTGTCGTAACTGAATTCAAATTTTGGGAAGTATAGGTCGCGCTTTGTCAGTGTCATGGAACTCAATTTGTCAAAATCGGTGTTTGCAATTTCAGAAACGATGTCGCTGGTGGTGTACCCTTCTTCGGGCAGATAAACAATCATGTCGAATTTCCCGGAGCCGTATGGAAGTTTGATAACCGAACAACTTTCTTTGTTGTAGTAACTGAGTTCTACTTCACCAATCATTGTTTCAACCTCTTTTTGGGTTCCGTCGTCAAGTGTAAAGGATTCTGGTTCTGTGTTTTTCTTTTTGAATTCGGTTTTCCATTTGGCATTGAAATAGACGGCATTAATCAGGAACATAACATCATCGGTATTGACCTGGTCGATGATTTGTTTGATTTTTCCGTTGGTTTTATCATCGACCCAGTTGTTTATATTGTCTTTGGCCTTGTCGGGTTTGGACGGGTCGTAGCTACTGACTTCGGCATCGTAATATTTTTGGTTGTTGCTGAGGAACGGTGCTTTGATGGAGAAATCGTTGCGATACCATATTGAATTGGCCATCTGAAATTTCACTTTGGGGTCGTGGCTGGCCAGCGAACTGGTGATGGTCTGATTGCTTTTGTTCAAGTCGGTTAACAACAGATCACCGAAACCGAGCAGTTGTTGCATCTGGGTGAATGTATTTCCGCCAGCTCCGTTAATTGCCATCGATAAAGCCTGGCTGACGCTGAGCGGTGAAACCATGATGTTTTTATTGGTCTTTTCGGAAGAAATAACATTTTCAAAAAAACGAAACCCGAACGAATTGTTGTTTTCTACAACCATGGCCGATTTCTGGTCAAGTTCAATCTCGGTAGGTTTTTCGGTGCTTATCCGATCGCACGAGAGAAGCAGTGTTACCAGAATGAACAGAGTTAAAAATTTAGGTGTTTTCATATTTTTAGTTTGAACCTGAAAATCGAATGAAATTGCTCTCATCTCTTCAGAAAAATTAATTCATTTATTTAACAAGTCCAAGATGGAGGGAGAGGGAAAAGGGTTGCGCCAGAATAGATGATTTTTTTTTGAAGAGTACGCAACCAATTTTAGACTATCATCATCTTAACAATCGAAATCAGGTTTCATTCCGTTATGGCTCGAAAAATATTTCTGTTGATGCTTGTTTATCTGCTTGTTGGATGTAGCGAAAACAATGACGTGAAAAAGGGTGCCGAACTCTTTTCAATTATAGCTTCCGATTGTAAGAATAAGGAAGGTTCGGAGAAGGCAGGCAATGTTGAGAGGTTGGTGGTTCAGTCGACCGGCGATGGGATCTATAAAGTAACCCATCAGAATGTCCTGTTTAATTGCTGTTTGCCTGTCGGCCTTATTGTTGAGATGGAAGTGAGAAATGATACTATTTTTTATACCGAAAGGGAGAAGGAGGCAGGGAATTGTAGATGCATCTGCCCGTATGACCTATCGGCAGAAATAGGAAACCTCGATGACGGAGAGTACGTTCTTTGTTTGATTAAGGCAACAAATCAATTAGGTACAATAAAATTGAATTTTAAAAATGGTATGTATGAAGAAATTCCGGTTTCAGAATTGAAAGATTACCCATACCTTTAAATCTGAAATAGAAATTCAAAAGTTACCTTGTTCCTAATTAAAAGTAAAAGGGATTGGAAGACCTTGATCAGTTGATTAACGATTGTAAAGCCGGGAAGCGAGAAGCTCAGTCCCGATTATACAGCCAGTATGCTCCAAAATTATTTGGGGTATGCCTGCGTTATTCGCGCGATGAAACCGAAGCCGAGGATACGTTGCACGAAGCTTTTATAACCATTTTCAACAAGATCGGGCAGTTTGCCTTTAAGGGCTCTTTTGAAGGCTGGATGAAGCGGATTGTGGTAAACATTTCGCTTGAAAAATGCAGAAGCCGTTACAAAATGAATACGGTTGAGGATATATCCATTTATGAATCGGCTTCGATAAACGAGGATGTATATGCCGAACTGAATGCCGGTCAGTTACTGGCAATGATCCGGGATTTGTCGCCCCGTTACCGCATGGTATTTAACCTGTATGCAATCGACGGCTACATGCACAAAGAGATTGCAGAGATGCTGAATATCAGCGAAGGAACTTCGAAATCCGATTTGGCAAGGGCAAGAAAAATTTTACAGGATAAGATAATTGAGTTTGGATACATTGGGAAAGAATATGCAGAATAGTGATTATAAAACCGACGGGCTGTTTCGCGAAAAGCTGCTGAACCATGAAGTTGTACCACCTCCTGAGGTGTGGGATGGCATTGTAAAGAGCATGGACGAAAAGAACAATCGCAAACGATTGATTCTGATTTTGGGCTTTTCGGCTGCCGCTTCCTTGTTGCTGGCTTTTCTGGCGGGTTGGTATTTTGCTGCAAAGCAACCAGAGGGGAATGTTATGCAGGCTGAGCTTCTTCCGAAAACGACAACTGTTGTTCCTTCACACGAGAAGATTGGACAAGCTCCGGAGAAGCAATCCACTGATCAACAACCTGCTAAACAAAACATTGCTTTTTCTTCCAACAACTATTGGGTTGATCGAACCGAAGGGAAAAAATTGACAGAAGAAAAAACTCTTTCTCCGACAAAAAGTTTACAGGAGAAAATCGAAGCCTGTTTTTTGGTTTCTTCTGGTCCGGTAATTTTGAAGGGTAAAGAAAACTCCTTCGATTTGATTGCGATGAACGATGAAGGTTTTTCGGTTGCCGACAGGGCTATCATTGCCCGGAATATGGAAAATCAACAAAAGACAGCCGGTAAGAAAAAGTCCTCTTCGTGGGCTGTTGGAGTTCAGGCTTCACCGGTGTATCGTTTCGACCAGCCATCCTCCAATGATCTTGCCTCGAATGCAGATTATGCTGTTGCTTCGGCGACGAATTCTGGTTCAAATTATGTGACGAATGTGGCCGGCGGGGTATGTGTGGAGTACCGGGCAGGCAACCGCTTATCGGTACAAAGTGGCGTGAATTACGGTGAAATAGCACAAAATCCGGGCGTTGTTGGGGTTTCATTCGCCGGTCAGAACTGGTTGAACGATAGCTATAAAATGGGAAATGAAGGAGTCGTAACCAATTCATCGAATAGTAGAACATTGAATACTCCCATGGGGGTAACCAATATCATCTTGCCCAGTGGTGCCGATCTTGCTTCGGTAAGTTCTTCAAATACCTTGGTTGCTGAAGCCACAAAGAGTTACGAGCTTGAACAGCAGGCGGGTTATCTCGAGATTCCACTGTTGCTTCGTTACAAAGTACTTGATAAGAAGATCGGCCTTCTGGTGCTGGGAGGAATCAATACCAACGTATTATTATCGAACAATGCTTCGTTATCCGACGGGGATGAAGTGATCGCCAACGGGGAAATCGATGGGCTGACCCCGCTTACTTTTAGCAGCAGCATTGGCATGGGACTCGATTACTCCCTCTCAAAAAGGTTTCGTTTATCGGTCGAGCCAACGATGAAAATTCAGTTAACATCATTAAATAAGCAACGTGTTTCCGGTTCAAAACCTTACACGGTTGGTTTATTTACAGGTATTTCGTATAACTTTTAAGAGATTTTAGTACCTATTTTATTGCTTTTTAACATCGGATACCGGAAAACTTCGGTTCGATTGTCTTACTTTTATCCGGGGTAGGTTGATGAGCCATCAATTTTTCCCGAACCATTTTTTTAATCCTTTATGAATTTCTAATTTCGCATGCTAACACATTAGAAATTGGCAGCATGATGCCGATTGACAAAACAAGTATCAACAACAGATAAAGATAAAACATTGATTATGAAAGATAGAAAGAAATCAAAAAGAAAATTTAAGCTTGGACTTACCGCCATTGTCATTCTGGTGACCTTAGCCATAGCCATACTCGCTTATCTTTTTATTTTTGGGGATCCATCAAATTTCCAGGGAAATAGCCGCGATAATTTGCCATTACCCAACAATTATTTCGGGATCATCTACAAAGGAGGGATCATTGTTCCGTTGTTGATGTGTGTTATGTTGGTGATGTTGACCTTCTCGGTTGAACGTTTTATTGCCATACGGAAGGCTGAGGGCTTTGACCCGGTAATCGATTTTGTTAAAGAGATACAGGATAAGGTCGCTCATGGCCGGATTGACGAGGCACTCGAAGATTGTGACGAACAAAAAGGATCGGTTGCCAATGTGCTTTCATCGGTATTGAAAAAGTATAAAGAGGTCGAGTACGAAGATATGGAGAAAGATCAGAAACTTACTGCAATTCAGAAAGAGATTGAAGAAGCTACGGCACTTGAATTGCCGGGATTGGAACAGAATCTGGTCATCCTCTCAACCATTACATCGGTTGCAACCATGTTGGGGTTACTGGGTACCGTGCTTGGTATGATCCGTGCATTTTCCGCTTTGGCCAATGCCGGAGCTCCCGACTCGGTGCAACTGGCCAGCGGTATTTCCGAAGCCCTGGTCAATACGGCGCTGGGTATCGGGACCGCCATTCTGGCAACGGTTGCCTATAATTATTTCTCTACCCGGATCGACAAATTGCTTTTCTGCATCGATGAAGCCGGCTTTAGTATTGTTCAAACGTATGCGGCTAAGCATAAAATGAAAAACAACTAACAAACGTTTCGATGCCGAAGGTCAGGATTCCAAGGAAGCGGATTTTTATTGATATGACAGCCATGTGCGATGTCGCATTCCTGCTGTTGAATTTTTTGTTGCTGACATCAAATTTTGTGAAGCCGGAGGCCGTGCAGGTTGCTGCTCCATCGTCGATTTCGGAAATCAAAATGCCCGAAACCAACATTCTCGAGGTAATCGTTGATGCCGATGGAAAAGTCTTCTTTGGAATCGATAATCAGGAGGAAAGAAAAGAATTGCTCATGCGGTTTGCCGACCAATACGGGCTCAGCTTTAGTGCAAAGGAAATAAAGGAATTCAGCCTGGTCAATTCATTTGGGGTTCCTGCCAACAAACTGAAAGCATTTCTCGATTTGCCTTCAGATGACAAAGGGTTGAAAGAAAATGCACTGGGTATTCCTTGCGATTCGCTCAACAACCAGTTTAAGGATTGGGTACAGTTTGCCCGGAAAATTAATCCAGAAATGGTCATCGCCATTAAGGCCGATCGTAAAACCCCTTTCCCAAAAATCAAAAGAGTGATGGATACCCTCAGGGAATTGCGTGAAAACAGATATCATTTGATAACCAATCTTGAAGAACCTCCTTCGGATATTTAAACGAAGAATAGCGTATGTCTGAAATAGTTGCCCAAAACAGAGGTCAAAAGAAGAAAGGACGGCAAAAAAAACTGTCGACCCGGGTCGATTTTACCCCCATGGTCGATTTGGGCTTTCTGCTTATTACTTTTTTCATGCTTTCGACTTCTCTGAATAAACCTCAGACCATGGAAATTATCATGCCTTCGGGCGACAAGGTGGAAGAGTCGGAACAAACGCAGGTCAGGGAGTCGAATGCTGTAACCATCCTGCTGGGGAAAAACGACAAAATTTATTATTATTTCGGATTGGCCACCGCCGAAAAAACACCCGATCTGAAACAAACCACCTATGCTCCCGATGGGATCCGGAACCTATTGTTGCAGCGAAATGCCACGGTTGTGCAGCAGATCCAACAACTGAAAGCATTGAGGGCACAAAAAAGGCTTTCGGAAGATGAATTTAAAAAACAGGTGGTTGAAGTAAAAAAGAACAAGCAGGCTCCGGTTGTGATGATTAAGTCGACCGACGATGCTTCGTATGAAAACCTTGTTGACATATTGGACGAAATGCAGATTTGCAACATTGCCCGATATGCCATTGTTGATATTAACGATTATGACAAAGAACTGATTACAAACGTTGAAAATCCCGATGCCGGGCAACAGTAGTTGGTTCTTAAGTGAAAGCAGAATGCGAAAAAATTTCGATATAAACTCACCGGAATGGTGTGACTTGGTTTTTGAAGGGAAAAACAAAGCATACGGTGCCTACGATATTCGGAAGTTGTCGAAAAAGAGACACCTGACCGCCCTGCTGATCATTTCCTTCATTTTTGTTTTCTTTTTGTCGATGCCCGGAGTTATTGAAACGGTGATACCCGAAAAGAAAGAACGGATGGTTGAGGTGACCAGCCTGGCCGACCTGAAGATCGAACAGAACATCCCCAAAGAAGAAAACCTGATTGCGGCACCGCCGCCACCTCCGCTGAAGAGTTCCATCAAATTTACCCCGCCGGTGATAACCCCCGATGAAGTCGTTGAGGAAAAAAATGAGGTGAAAACCCAGGACGAACTCAATGAAGATAAAAAACTGATATCGGTTGCCGATGTGGAAGGAAACGATGAAGAAAACGGGGTTGATATTGCAACCATTGATGAAAACAGGGCAATTACACAGGAAGAGTCAGACGAAGTATTTGGCATTGTAGAGCAGATGCCTGAATTCCCCGGAGGTGAAATAGCGCTCTATGAGTGGATTTCGAACAATATAAGGTATCCGAAGGATGCGGTCGACCGGGGAATCAAAGGAAAGGTGTATGTGAATTTTGTCGTCGACAGGAATGGAAATATCAGCAATGTGCATGTGGTGAAGAGCATCCATCCTTCACTCGATAAAGAGGCTATCCGGGTCATAACCAGCCTTCCAAAGTGGAATCCCGGGTTGCAGGGAGGAAAACCGGTAAAAGTTTCTTATACATTGCCCATAAACTTTACCTTCAATTGAGTAAATTTCGAGCAGAGACTGTTAAGTGAATCCGAAAATTTCAAAAGTAAACGAACATATAATGGGAAATTATTCAAAACCGTATAAGATGTTTTCAGCTATTATGGCTGTTTTTATGGTTGTTACCTATGCCGGAATTGGGGTGCTGTTCCTGTTCTTCCCCAATATTGTCCCCGCAGTGAAAGGTGTAACACGAATTATTCTGGGTATTTTACTTCTTGTTTACGCCATATTCCGTAGCTACCGGATCATTAAGGATTGGACTGATGTAGATGATGATGACGACGACGAGTAAGTTATTCCGGTGTTGGCTTCTTGTCTTCATCTTTCTGGTTTCCTGCCAGCATGAACGAAAAGATACTCCAACCGATGGAACAACCTTCATTGCCGTTGACGAAACGTTTGCCCCGATTATCCAACAAGAGATCGATGTTTTTGAAAGCATCTATCAATCGACCGGGATTATCGACCGGGTGTGTCCCGAGGTTGATGCCTTCAATCTGATGCTGAAAGACAGTGTGCGGATGATTGTCGCTACCCGTAAACTTACTGAAAAAGAGATCCGTTATTTTAACGATCAGAAGATATTTCCTCAGTCGATAAAAATTGCAATCGACGGAATTGCTTTTATCGTTCATCCCACGAATCAGGATACTTTGTTGACCACGGAGACGATCCGCGACATAATGCTGGGCAAAATCTTCTCCTGGGATCAGGTGAATCTGGCTTCGAAGCTTGGGCCAATAAAAATGATCTTCGATAACCCAAAATCGAGCACTGCGGAATATGCTGTAAAAAGTATTTGTGCGGAAGAAAAGCTTTCGCCCTCCTTAACGGCATTGAACAGCAACCCCGAGGTGATCGATTATGTGTCGAAAACCCCCGGCGCCATTGGCATTATTGGGGTGAGCTGGGTCTCTGACCGAAGAAGTTCATCCAGTAAGGGTCTTCCCGGGAAAGTGAAGGTTGTTGCGATTAGCCGTGAAAAGCAGGCAACTCCGGAGAATAGCTACCAGCCGTATCAGGCTTGCCTGGCCGATGGCCGGTATCCCTATACCCGCGATGTGTATGTGATTATGACCGAGCCACGAATTAGTCTGAACACCGGTTTTTCTTCGTTTATCGTCAGTGACCGGGGGCAGCGAATCATCCTGAAATCGGGGCTTCTGCCGGCCATTCAACCACCACGGGAAATTCATGTGAAAGATGGTTTTTGAAATGAGAAAATTCAGCTACATAAGTTTTTTGATGGGGTTCCTCTTTACCGGAGTATCGGTTTTGGCACAGAACGACAAAGGAATCGAAGCTTTTTATTCCGAAATGTACCCAACGTCCAAACAGTTCTTTCTGAGGCAGCTTGCCGATTCGGCAGAGAAACCCGAGGCTTGTTACTATCTGGGGGAGATTTACCGGTTGACCAATTATAAGGATTCGGCAATGTGCTATTTTGAATCCGGGGCTCAGGGCGATAACCCCAATCCGCTTTGTTTGATTGGCAAAGCCGGAATGATCATGTATAACAACTCTTCCTTGTCGGTCGATTTAATCAATAAGGCCCGATGGAATGAAGTTTACAGAGAAAAGGCAATTCTCTATATTGCCCTAGCCCGAGCTTATGCCGATAACAAGAAATTTCAGACTGCTTACGAAATGCTCGATCTTGCCCGAAGCTTTGAACCGGCGAATGTGCTGATTGCCTTGAATGAAGGGGATATACTTTTGCAACAGATCAAACCCGGTCCGGCTGCCAGTAAATTTGAAGCCGCAATTGCGAAAGACTCTCTTTGTAAACCAGCCTATCTGAAACTGGCCCAAATATATCATACGGCAAAAAACAACGAATTGTCGATGAAATACCTTTCCAAATTGATGGCCTTTGATGCCAAATTCCCTCCTGCGTTGAAATTATACGGCGATATCTGTTATGAGCAAGGTAAATATGCGGGAACCGTATCGGCCTACAAGGAATACCTCGGAACCTCCGAAGCCGATTTGAAAGACCAAATACGGTACGCCTATGCTCTTTTCTTCAACAAAGATTATCAGCAGGCCGGGAGTCTGATTCCGGAATTGATCCAATATTACCCCAGGAATCAGGTGCTAAAGAGGTTGTTGGCTTACAGTCTCTATGAAATGGGAAACTATGATGAAGGCCTGCGGCAAATGGATTCGTTCCTTCGCTCAGTCGATGCATCGATTGTTGTTCCATCCGATTATAAGTATTACGCCCGCTTGTTGGGCAAGAACAACCAGGATTCGTTAAGTATTGTTTATTACAAGAAAGCAGCTGTTTTGAGCACCACACCACAGGAGTATTACAAAGAAATGGCTTCCGTTTATGAAAAAATGAACCAGTTTGGGAATGCCGCTTCTTTCATGGAAAAATACATTGCAGAATCGAAGAATCCGCTCACGACCGATTATTTGTTGTGGGGAAGGGATTGTTACCTCCAGGCGTGTGCAATCGATTCATTATCATTGCCAATCGATTCTACGCGGGCAGGTGCCCGGCTAATGTTGTATCAAAAGGCCGATTCAGTTTTTGAGAAGCTGGCATCGTTAACACCTGATAATTACCTGGGTTATCTCTGGCGGGCAAGAGTCAATGCAGTGCTCGATCCCGAAACCAATAACGGGCTTGCCAAGCCTTATTATGAAAAGGTAATGGAACTGCTGGAAAAAAGCGGGAACAATAAAAAGGAATTGATCGAATCGTATCAATATCTTGGCTATTTTTACTTCGTGGGTGAAGATTTTCAGAAATCAAAAGCTTTTTGGAAAAAGATCCTTGCCATTGATCCGTCAAACGAGGTGGCATTGAAAGCAATGGATGGCATAAAATAAGATCCGGGTGAATATTTTAGTCTGAAACAGAATAAAATTGAAGCGTATTACGTTTTGAAAGAAATCGAAGGAAAGTACAGGAAGATTTGAAATTATTTCTTTTTTTTGCACCTGTTCAATACGTTAAACAAATGGTCCGGTGAAATGCCGTTTTTTAAAGCGTTCTTTTCTTTGTTTTATTGGGTAAACATTGGTTTTTCTCAAAGTTGATTGCGGGGAACAGAAGGTGCATCTAAAAAAGAAAAAGTTGACCCGGAAGGTCCTATTGGAATAATTTATTGATGTAACTATAAATTTTGACTGTGTTATGATGATTTTAAGTGGAGCAGCAGCCCAGATGTCCTATTGGGATTTGCTGATGAAAGGCGGATGGTTGATGTATCCTTTGGTGTTATTGTCGATTATTGCTGTTTACATTTTAGGCGATCGCTATTTTTACATACGGAAACAGAAAAAAATTGATGATGCTTTTTTTGAAAAGCTGAAAGAGCTGATTAAAGGGGGTAAAATTGATACCGCCCAGGCATTGTGTACCTCTGCCGATTGCTCGGAAGGCCGGATTTTAATGAAAGGAATTCAAAATCTGGGAAATCCGGTTCATACCATTTATGAACAAATGGAAATGGAAGGAAAACTGGAGGTCGTCAAATACGAAGGGAACATGTATTTTCTTGGGGTTATTTCTGGTATTGCACCGATGCTCGGTTTCATTGGTACCATTTCGGGGGTAATCAAAATTTTCTATAACATTTCGTTGGCCGATAATATCAGTATCTCGTTGATATCGGGTGGTCTGTACGAAAAACTGATTACTTCGGGGGTGGGACTTTTTATCGGCATCATCGCGTATCTTTCGTACCATCTCTTAAACAACCAGGTTAATAAGTTGACACAACGGTGGGAACATTATTGTGTCCGTTTTATTGACTTAATTAACACGAATTCGTTATGAATTTCCGGAGTTCACAAAAACAAACTTTTGAGGTCTTTTCGAATTCCTTTGGAGACATCATGTTCTTTTTGATGCTGTTCTTTTTGATTGCATCGACCATGATTACCCCGGGAGCGATTAAAGTTGCCCTTCCTCAGGCAAACGATGCCCCTTCTATTCAAAAACCGCCCAAAGAAGTGGCCATTTCCATTACGAAAGATTTGAAATACTATTTTAATGATAAACAGGTAAATTTCAACGAGCTGGAACCATTACTGAAAAAAGTGGCAGGAGAGAGTTCCGAAGCAATTGCCATTGTGCGATGCGATAACACCATCGCCGTTCAGGCATTGGTCGATGTTTTTCAGATTGGAAATGATGTGAAAGTGAAGATGGTATTAGCTACCACCCGAAAAGATAAGGATAAAGAGGAATAATTGTTTTTTCAGTCGTTTCTCCAATCATACAAAGCATACGAATGAGATGATAAGTCAACAAACGGGCTATCATCTCATTCCCGTTTTTTGAACGTTCATAAAGAGCAGGAACAATATCCCGATCAGAATAAGGAAATATCCCAAAAATTTAAAACCTTAATTTTCAATTATTTTTTGAAATTGTTAGGACATGAATTCTATTTTTGGGTACAACTTATTGGTTTAAACCTTGTATTTTTGTCGGTCATAATTTAAGGAAAGGAAAAATGGTTAGTAAAAGAGTATGGTTAATACCTACACTGGTGGCAGCGAGCATAATGGTTTTTGCTCTGTTTACGGCTTCTTCCAGTTGTGTTAACAACAGAGAGATACAGCGAGAGAGAGATACTTTTCAGATGGTAATGTCTCCTCCAATCCCTGAAAGACTTCAGTTTGTTGGGGAAGAGGTGCCACTTCAAAATTTTGATGTGCGCGAAAACCTCGATCGCGAGCTAATGGTCAATTCCTATTTCCATTCACAAACCCTTCGTTTTTTGAAGCTGGCTCCCCGCTACTTTGCGATCATTGAGCCAATTTTGAAGCAGGATTCAATACCCGATGATTTTAAATACTTGGCATTGGCCGAAAGTAATTTCGATCCGCGGATTGTTTCTTCTTCCGGAGCTGCTGGAATCTGGCAATTCCTAAAAGGGACAGGGAAAGATTATGGGCTGGAAATCAACGAAGAGGTCGATGAGCGTTTCAATATTGAGAAAGCAACCCATGCTGCCTGCAAATACCTGAGAGATTCCTATCGCAAATATGGAAGCTGGACTTTGGTGGCCGCTTCGTACAACACGGGACGGGACAACATAGACAAATTTATCAGCAAACAAAAGGTCAAAAGTTACTTTGATCTCTATCTGGTCGAAGAGACCAACCGTTATGTCTACCGGATCCTGGCGCTGAAACTGATTTTAGAGTCGCCCGAAAAATATGGATTCTTTGTTTCCGAGAAGGAAAAGTACCCGATGATACCCTGCGACGTTGTAGAGGTAAAAGGCCCGGTTCCCGATCTGGCTGCATTTGCCCAAAAACAAGGGATAAACTACAAATTGTTGAAAATGTACAATCCGTGGTTACGTGATTATTCATTGAAGAATCCTGCGGGGAAAACCTATCAGGTGAAAATTCCCCGCGGAAATAACAGAGTATATTAGCATAAACAATGTCTTCAGAAAATATACAACCGCTTGACGGGCTCGAAATGGTGAGAGTGCGGGGGGCAAGGGTGCATAACCTGCACAACATCAATGTCGATATTCCCCGTAACCAGCTTACGGTAATTACCGGTTTAAGCGGCAGCGGAAAATCTTCATTGGCATTCGACACCATTTATGCCGAGGGTCAGCGTCGTTACATCGAAACATTTTCGGCCTATGCCCGCTCTTTCATCGGGAATATGGAACGCCCCGATGTGGATGAGATCTCGGGATTGAGCCCGGTTATTTCGATCGAACAAAAAACAACCAATAAAAATCCCCGCTCTACGGTTGGGACCGTAACCGAGGTGTACGATTTTTTGCGTTTGCTTTATGCCCGTGCAGGGGAAGCTTTCTCGTACAACACCGGCGAAAAGATGGTGAAATATTCCGAGCAAAAGATCCTCGATCTGATTCGGGAAAAATTTGCCGGGAAGCGCATTGTGGTTTTGGCTCCGTTGGTTAAAGGGCGGAAAGGCCATTACCGCGAGTTGTTCGAACAGATCCGGAAAAAAGGGTTTCTTCAGGCTCGCATCGACGGGTTGATCAAAGAGCTCACCCACGGGTTGAAACTCGATCGTTATAAGAACCACTTCATCGAAATTGTGGTTGATAAACTGGTGGTTGATGATGCTTCCGACAAACGGTTGCGCGATTCGGTCCAGGTTGGGATGAAACACGGGCAGGGAATTATTATGATTCTTGATAACGATTCCGGCGAAGTAAAATATTACAGCCGCCATTTGATGTGCCCTACAACTGGCATTTCATATCCCGAACCGGCGCCCCACAATTTTTCGTTTAACTCGCCGCAAGGCGCTTGTCCCAAGTGTAATGGGCTGGGAATTATTCCGCAGCTCGACATGGACAAAATCATTCCCGACAAGCAGTCATCGATTTACAAAGGTGGAATAGCTCCACTGGGGCCTTACCGCAATTCGGTGATCTTTTGGCAAATTGAAGCCATAGGCAGCATGTATGGCTTCGACCTGAAAACTCCGCTGGAAGAGATTCCCGATGAAGCGCTGGATAAAATCCTTTATGGTACCAGCGATCGTATTCAGTTGAAAAACTCCCCGTTGGGTGATAGTATTAACTATTTCATGACCTACGAAGGGATTTTAAAATATATTGAAAGCCAGCAGGATGAGACCACTTCACTGAAAGCACAGAGCTGGGCCAATCAGTATGTGAAGGAGATTACCTGTCCGGTTTGTGAAGGCCTGCGGTTGAAGAAAGAGTCGCTTTGGTTCAAAATTGATAAAAAGAATATTTCGGAGGTGGCTCAGATGGATCTCCGCGATCTGGCCGATTGGCTCGCTTCAGTGAAGGACAAGATGTCGGAACGGCAGTGGTCTATTGGTGGGGAAGTGGTAAAAGAGATTCGCGACCGGCTGGGTTTTATGCTCGATGTTGGGTTGGAATACCTCACGCTGGACCGTGCGGCAGCCTCCCTTTCAGGTGGTGAATCGCAGCGAATCCGATTGGCTACGCAAATTGGTTCCCAGTTGGTAAATGTGCTTTATATTCTCGATGAGCCGAGCATTGGGCTTCATCACCGCGATAACCTGCGGCTGATCCATTCGCTGGAACAGTTGCGGGACACCGGCAACTCCGTCATTGTGGTAGAGCACGACAAAGAGATGATGCTGAAGGCCGATTATGTAGTCGACCTGGGACCTTTTGCCGGAAGGCATGGCGGAAAGATCATGGGCGCCGGAACGCCGGAAATGATCCTTAAAGGTGATTCCCTCACTTCGGAATATTTGCGGGGTGATAAAAAGATCGAAGTTCCGCAAACCCGTCGTGAAGGGAGTGGAAAATTTCTTAAATTGAAAGGTTGCACAGGAAATAACCTGAAAAATATTGAGGTGGATTTTCCTCTTGGAAAATTTATCTGTGTGACCGGAGTCTCGGGAAGCGGAAAGTCGACACTGATTAACGAAACCCTTCAACCCATTTTGAGCAAGCACTTCTACCGCTCGGTAAAAGATCCGATGCCTTACGAATCGGTCGAAGGAATAGAATTCCTCGACAAAGTGGTGCAGGTTGATCAGTCGCCAATTGGCCGTACGCCCCGTTCGAACCCGGTAACTTATACCGGTGTTTTCTCCGATATCCGTGAACTTTTTACCCTTTTGCCCGAGTCAAAGATACGTGGTTACAAGCCAGGCAGGTTTTCGTTCAATGTAAAAGGCGGCCGTTGTGAAGAGTGTCAGGGCGGAGGAATGAAACTCATCGAAATGAACTTCCTTCCCGATGTGTATGTGCATTGCGACAAATGTAACGGCAAACGGTATAACCGCGAAACCCTTGAAGTACGTTACCGGGGAAAATCAATCAGCGATGTACTCGATATGACCATCACCCAGGCCGTAGAGTTCTTTGAAAGTTATCCCAAAATTCTCCATAAACTGAAAACCCTTGAGGAGGTTGGGCTGGGTTATCTTACTCTTGGACAATCGTCCACGACTATTTCCGGTGGTGAGGCGCAACGGGTAAAACTGGCAACCGAACTGGCCAAACGCGACACCGGTCAAACCCTGTACATCCTTGATGAACCTACTACCGGGCTCCATTTTGAAGATATCCGTGTGCTGCTCGAAGTGCTGAACCGGTTGGTCGACAAAGGAAATACCGTTGTGGTAATTGAACACAACATGGATGTAATCAAAGTGGCCGATTACCTGATCGATATTGGTCCCGAAGGCGGTCGGGGAGGAGGAACGGTTATTGCTACCGGGACTCCGGAGAAAGTTGCAGCCAACAAAAAGTCGATTACAGGGAAGTATCTGAAGGATGAACTGAAGTAGAAATGGGAAACTGATATTTGATCTGCTTTAACTTTGAAGAGATTAATAGAGATGCAGAATACTGGGAGAAGTTTAGGTCACAATTGTTTTCATTAAAAGGAGATAGGCAGAATCATTTTTTCAGTAACTTTGGGGAAAACGTTTTTTTAATGATAACGAAGGAACAAATAAAACAATCGATCGATTCATTGCCTGATGATTTTACGCTGGAAGACATCATTGAGGAATTGATTTTCATTGAGAAAATAGAGCAGGGACGTCAGGATATAATAAATGGGGATATTTATTCTACCGATGAAGTGAAAAAACAATTAGAAGAATGGTCGAAATAAAATGGTCGAAACAGGCATTGTCTGATTTGAAAATCATTTTTGATTATATTTCCAACGATTCAAAGCGATATGCGAAGGTTACCGTTGATCAAATATTTATGTTTTAGGGATCTCTCATTTTGCCCGGAAATTGAAACTATCGTTTTTCAAACACGAAAATGAATAATTTTTCATGAAACCAATTGAAATTTTTTGCGAAAACAATAACCAATATAAAGAATATTCGTTAGGGACAACCCTGCTGGAAATTGCCGGCGATATGGGCATTGATATGGAATTTCCCATTTGTGGGGCATTGGTCAATAACAAAGTACGGGAGCTGGAGTTTGAGGTGGTAAAGCCGAAAAATATCCGTTTTATCGACTACACGCATCCTGACGGGAAGCGCATCTTCACCCGTTCGCTCTTTTTTATTCTTTATGCTGCTGTTCGCGATGTGATGCCCCTGGCTAAACTGAAAATCGATCACAGCATTTCAAAAGGTTTCTATTGTGAACTTGAGAATCTGGAAGAGCCTTTGTGTGATGAGTGCATCGAGAAAATCAAAGCCCGCATGAGGGAAATTATTGCCGAGGATATGCCTTATGAGCGCAGAGGCAAACAATTGGAACGCATTATGGAAGAGTATAAAGAGGCAGGCCTCGACGACAAAGTGCAGTTGTACGAAGGAACTGGCTGGCTCTATGCCTATGTGTATTACCTCGAAAACCATGCAAATTATTTTCATGGTCATTTGTTGCCATCTACCGGATATGTGATGAATTTTGACCTTGAACGGTTCAACGGTGGAATGTTCCTTCGTTTGCCCAGTGAAGCGGGCAAGGGACAACTGCGCGATTTCATTCAGCAGGACAAACTTTTCGATATTTTCCAGCAACACAAAGAGTGGGCTTCAATTTTGGGCATGGCCAACATTGGCAGCCTAAACCAATATGTTCGGCAAGGCAAGGAGGGCGAAATCATCAAAATTTCCGAGGCACTGCACGAAAAGAAAATTGCCGAAATTGCATCGATGATCTCTGAGCGGAAGAATGTCAAATTGGTATTGATTGCAGGGCCTTCGTCGTCGGGGAAGACAACCTTCAGCAAGCGGCTGGCTGTTCAATTGGCCGTATGTGGTATTCGGTCGAGCCAGTTATCGCTCGACAACTATTTTGTCGATCGCGAACATACTCCGCGCGACGAAAATGGAAATTATGATTTTGAAACACTTGAGGCAATCGATGTGGAGTTTTTTAACGATCAGCTTCTTGAAATTATTTCCGGAGCTCCGGTCGAAATCCCCAAATTCAGTTTCCAAAGCGGGCAGCGTTCTTTTGACGGCGAAATTGTTCAGTTGAAGAAAAACGAAGTGCTGATTATTGAGGGAATTCATGGCTTAAATCCCAATTTGTTGCCGTTGATCGATCCTCAGTATACCTTCAAAATATTCATTTCGGCGCTTACTTCTATTTCAATCGACGATCACAACCCGATTTCTACGACCGATAACCGGTTGGTTCGGCGCATGATCCGCGATGCCAAATACCGGGGTTATTCGGCACTGGAGACCATTCGCCGGTGGCCAAGTGTTCGTAGGGGTGAAGAGAAAAATATTTTTCCGCATCAGGAAAATGCTGATATCATGTTCAATTCGGCTTTGTTGTACGAATTGGCCGTGCTCAAAAAATATGCTGAACCATTGCTTAAATCGGTTCCTGAAAATCAGCCTGAGTTTTCCGAATCACTGCGTTTGTTGAAGTTTCTGGGTTATTTCCAGGCAATTAGCGACGCGGAAATTCCGCCAACTTCGCTAATCAGGGAGTTTTTGGGAGGTAGTAGTTTTAGTTATAAGTAGTTATTTTTTCTGACGCGAGAAATTACCAGACTCAGTTTGTTTTGGTAACAAGGTTTCATTCAATCTTTTTCCTACATTTGAATGAATTATTATGTTGGGAAAATGAATTTCGTTGTGCGTAGTATTTTACTTTTTCTTTTGGCCATCAGCTTTGCTTTTGCTGCAAAAGCCGAGGTTTTGAAAATTCAGGATGCCCGTCAGCTGAAAGAGCCATTCCCATTGGTCCCTTACACTCAGTTTTTTGAAGATCAGAAAAAAGTTGTCACGATTAACAATTTTCCGGGGCTTGATAGTTGTCTCCTGGATAATCACCGCTTTGTGCCACAGCGCTGGAACAGTACCTATTGGGCAAAAGTTGTGATCGAAAACGGTTCCGGCACTGATTGGTCATTTTCGTTATCGTTTCGGAATCTGACTTTTGTCGAGTTGTGTGAATTCCGGGGGGATTCGCTTACCGCCAGACATCTTTCAGGGCTTTTCCAAAACAAAAAAGAGATTATTCCCGGTGACGGTTTGGATCATTTCGACCTGAATTTAAAAGCGAACGAGCAGGTGGTTTATTATCTTAAGATCGATCACACAAAAGGTTATAAACCCAACCTGGTTTTCGCACTGCAGGATAGTTTTTGGTATCATGAGCAGAAGAACCGTTCTGAACGATTTAATTTTCTCATTCTTGGTGCTTTTCTGACATTTTTCCTTTATTGCCTGATCAGTTTTTTTGTTAGTCGTTATCGCCCATTTTTGTGGTTATCTTTTTTCGTGCTGGGGCTTGCTTTGTATGGTTTCAATTTGTCGGGGTTTTTTCAGCCCATTTTTCCCAACCATCCGGAGCTCATCTGGCGGTTGAATAATTTGTTCACGACCATCTCTTCGATCGGGGGAATCCTGTTGGTGTCCGATTTTTTTGAGCTTGAACGGTTGTTCCGCAAAGGGTATGTCGTTTTAAAGATCCTGGTGGTTTTTGAAATGGTTCAATTTGTTTTGGGGCAGTTGATCATCGAATTTTTTAATAACTATTGGTTTTTAACTGTTTTTGTGATTTTCATCTCCTTACTGACCTTGCCACTAATTGTATATATCTCATTGAGGGTATGGAAAAAGCTGACTGCTCCACAAAAGGTGTTTTCATGGGCGGTTTATTTGTATGCTTCGATCGTGGCTGTTGCCCTTCTGTTGCTGTTTGTTTTTAAGGAAGATTCACTTACTAAAATATCTTTTTTAAGTAATTTGTGCGGTGCGGTAACGATTCTTTTCTTTACCTTATCACTTAACGAACAGATGCGGGGAGCTATTGTCGAGCGAAATAGTATTCTTCTGGAGATTAACAAACTGAAAAATGAACAGAACAAGATTCTGGAGGAGCAGGTTAATCAGCGAACCGGGGAGCTTCGGGAAATAAACCAGGAACTGATGTCCGGAAAGGAAATCCTTTTGCAGCGAAACAATAGGATTGAGCTGTTGTTGAGAGAATTGCATCATCGGGTGAAAAACAATCTGCAGCTCATCTCCAGTTTTTATGAACTCAGGCGTTATGATTTGAACTACGAATGTTTGAATGAAACGTTGGATGATGGTCAGAACCGGATACAAATCATGGCCATGGTTCACGATATGCTTTATCATAGCAACGGTTCGGACGCGGTTAATCTGAATGCATTTATCAATCAGGTTGTTATTTTTTTGAATTCAAATTTTGATTTGGATCGAAATTTCGTGCCAGTCATTGAATGCCCGGAGCTTAATTTCGATATGGATACGGCCATCCCTCTGGGGCTTATTTTAAACGAATTACTGTCGAGTATCTATAAATATGCAATAGGAGAGGAGGATGCAGTTGACTTTTCAATCGTCGTGGCACCGATACGCGACCATGTTTATTCATTAGTCGTATCAAACAACGGAGATCGAATTGAAGAGGACATCATCTCTGGTGAATCACAATGGTTAGGATTTCATTTGATCTATTTGTTGAGCAAACAACTTAATGGAAATTTCACTTACAAATATGATGAAAAAAACATTTTTATTGTGAATTTTATGGACACGGAAGGATGGCGGCAAATACCATAAGCAAAAGAAAGAAACAAGGCTTTAAACAGGAACCCATGAATAACCCAATGAAAGTAGCAGTAGTTGAAGATGAGATGATTATTGCAGAAAGCTTATCGAGGACCCTGAAGGCCCTCAATTATACCGTACTCGAACCAGTCTCGAATTATACATCAGCTTTGGAACTGATCAATGCCGAAAAGCCCGATTTGGTTCTGATTGATATTCGTTTGTCGGGGAGCAAAGATGGCATCGATCTGGCCAACGAGATCAATGCGCTTTATGATATTCCGTTCATTTATCTCACCTCAAATTCAGATCCGTTAACAATCGAACGGGCCAAAAAGACCACTCCGGCGGCTTATTTACTGAAGCCCTTTACGAAAGCAGACCTTTATTCCAGTATCGAGATTGGCCTTCAGAATTATTTGAAAATAAAAGAGCTGAAAACTGTAAAGTCGGAGCCGATAAACGACTATATCATGGTGAAGCACAACAAGTCGTTTGTGAAATTGGCCTTCAAAGAGATACTGTTTATCAATAGCCAGCATATTTATATCGAAATTGTGACGGTGTCGGACAAGAGGTATCTGGTACGAACCTCTCTGAACGAGTACCTGAAATTACTTCCTTCTTTTTTCCTGCGGGTACATCGCAGTTATGTTGTTAATGTCTATTATATCGAGGAAATTATTGCCCAATCGGTTGTCTTGAAAGGGAAAACCATCCCCGTGTCGAAAGAATACCGAAAAAACCTGAACGAGGTATTGAATAAAGCGTAGGTTTCTCGTTACCACCAGGTGGATGTTCAGAACTTTTTTGGGGCTTCCCGGAACAATTCTTTCTGTTATTAAAATGATCGGTAATATTTTTGTCCCCGAAGATTAATATCTGTTTTTGAAATATTTTTGGGGCTTATAAACAATGGGGAAGCTAATCAATTAGCTTTTTCTTTTTTGGGGAACGGATATCATGATTCATGAGGGAAACAGAATGGTATCGGATCAATCGGAAAAGTTGGGGAGAAGCTGATAAAATTCTTTCTTTGCGAAAAA
>DAOQAB010000038.1:29046-31004 GCA_035353695.1 Prolixibacteraceae bacterium | reverse complement strand
TCATTCCATTCAACGAATGGGTTACCAGCGACGGGATGGGTTTGGAAAAACACATCAACTGGGCGGTTGCCATTCCTTCGGTACTGATCGGCTTGTTGGGTATTGCGGTTGCAACCATCTTTTATAAGAGCGAAACATCCATCCCCGACAACATGGTTTCAAAGTTCAAACACTTGTACAAATGGGCTTACCACAAATTCTATATCGATGAGGTGTACCTGTTCGTAACCAAGAAGATTATATTCCAGTACGTTTCGGCTCCTATTGCCTGGTTCGACCGCCACGTGGTTGACGCCACGATGAATGGTATTGCCGGTGTCGTACAATATGTATCCTTCCAGATCAGGGGGTTGCAATCGGGAAAACTTCACCAGTACGCCTATGTATTTGTTACCGGTGTGGTAGTGTTAGTGATCATTTTCGTAGCTTTCATGTAAGATAATTAGATAGAAATGAACATACTTAGTCTTTTTGTAGTAGTTCCGTTACTTACAGTAATTGGCATCCTTTTCACCAAGGATCTGAAACAAACCCGCCTGGTAAGTGCGGTGGGTATGGGGATCCAACTGATTTTGGCATTTGTCCTGGTATTTCTTTACCTCGGACAGCGGAAAGCCGGGATTACCGATCCGATGCTTTTCACTTACGATGCCTGCTGGTTCCCTGCTCTGAATATCCATTATGCTTTAGGCGTTGACGGAATTTCGGTGGCCATGATCGCCCTTACTGGCGTTGTGGTCTTTGCCGGAGTGTTTGCTTCGTGGAAAATGGAATTCCTTTCCCGTGAGTTTTTTATCTCGTTGATTATACTGGCATCAGGGGTTTTCGGTTTCTTCATTTCTCTCGACCTCTTTACCATGTTCCTGTTCTACGAGCTGGCTGTGATCCCGATGTACCTGCTGATTGGTATCTGGGGTTCGGGTCCGAAAGAGTATTCGGCCATGAAATTGACCTTGATGCTGATGGCCGGTTCTGCACTGATCACTGTGGGAATTCTGGGAATCTATTTCAACTCGGCACCCGACGGCGGTGTTCGCACCTTCAACCTCACCGAAATTGCTAAAATCAAAATACCAATCGAAGCACAGCGCTTCCTCTTCCCGTTCACCTTTGTTGGTTTCGGTATCTTAGGCGCTCTCTTCCCCTTCCACACATGGTCACCCGACGGTCACGCTTCAGCTCCTACTGCCGTGTCGATGTTACATGCCGGTGTGCTGATGAAGCTCGGAGGTTACGGTGCTTTCCGTGTTGCCATGTACCTGATGCCCGATGCAGCGAAAGAACAGGCCTGGATTTTCCTGATCCTTACCACCATCAGTGTCGTGTATGGAGCGCTGGGCGCTATTGCTCAGAAAGATTTGAAATACATCAATGCCTACTCGTCGGTAAGCCACTGCGGTTTGGTATTGTTTGCCATATTAATGATGAACCAGACTGCCATGAACGGTGCCATCCTCCAGATGATTTCGCACGGTTTGATGACAGCTCTTTTCTTTGCCCTCATTGGTATGATCTACGGACGTACACATACCCGTCTGATCAACGAAATGGGTGGTTTGATGAAGATCATCCCGTTCCTCGGGGTAGTATGGGTGATTGCCGGTTTGGCATCTCTCGGCTTACCCGGATTGAGTGGTTTCGTTGCTGAAATGACCATCTTTGTAGGTGCTTTCCAGCATGTCGATACTTTCCACCGGATTATGACCATCGTGGCCACAACCACCATTGTCATCACAGCAGTTTACATTCTCCGCGTGGTGGGAATCCTGTTGTTCGGACCGATTAAGAACGAACACTTCCTTCACCTGAAAGATGCTGAATGGTTCGAAAGGCTTTCAACCATCACACTGGTACTGGCTATTGCGGCCATTGGTATTGCTCCGCTCTGGTTGTCGGATATGATCAACTTCAGCCTTGGCCCCATTATCCAAAAGATTAGTGGTGTCGTGAATGTGGCG
>DAOQAB010000038.1:0-28946 GCA_035353695.1 Prolixibacteraceae bacterium | reverse complement strand
TTAGACTTTAAACAAGATTACGATATGAGCTTTAGCGATTTTCTTTCGATGAGACACGAACTGTTACTGACGATTCTGGTACTGCTCGTGCTCATTATCGACCTGAACCTGAGTTTAAAGAACAAGCACAAAATCATTCCGGTTGCACTTGGCTTGTTCCTCGTTACCACGATCGTCGGTTTTCTGCCGGTTGAACAGGCTTCCCTTTTCGGGGGCATGTACCAGAGCAACCCGCTGGTGGTGATGATGAAGAATGTGCTGAATGTGGGAGTAATGGTCGTGCTGCTGCAATCGGTGAGCTGGTTAAAGAAACCCGAGAACAACGAAAAGATCAGTGAGTATTTCATGATCCTCCTTTCCACACTGATAGGGATGAATTTCATGATCTCGGCAGGAAACTTCCTGATGCTTTACCTCGGCCTCGAAGTAGCTACCATTCCAATTGCTGCACTGGCAGCTTACACGCACCATCAGAGCAAATCGTCGGAAGCAGGTATTAAGTTGCTGCTGTCGTCGGCCCTGTCGTCGGGCATTTTACTGTTCGGACTTTCCCTTATCTACGGTTCAACCGGTTCGATGTATTTCGACACGGTCACAGCAGGGATTTCCGGATCGACTCCGCTCCAGGTGCTGGCTTTCATCTTCTTCTTTACCGGAATGGCTTTCAAACTTTCATTGGTTCCGTTCCACCTCTGGACCGCCGATGTGTACGAAGGTGCACCAACCAACGTTGCATCCTACCTGTCGGTAATCTCGAAAGGTGCTGCCGCTTTTATCCTCATCATCGTTATGTATACGGTTTTCCCGACGGTTGCTCCTATCTGGAAAAACATGGTGTACCTGATTGCGGTTCTGACCATGACGGTTGGTAACCTTTTTGCCCTGCGCCAGAAAAACATGAAACGCTTCCTTGCTTTCTCGTCGATCGCACAGGCCGGTTTCATCCTGCTGGGTATTATCAGCGGAAATCAGGTGGGCATGACTTCGGTGGTTTATTTCGTTCTGATCTATATCTTCTCCAACCTTGGCGCTTTCGGTGTGGTTTCGGCCATTGAAACCGCTACCGGCAAAGTGAACATGGACGATTACGACGGACTTTACCACACCAATCCAAAGCTCAGTTTGCTGATGATGCTTTCGATGTTCTCGCTGGCAGGTATTCCGCCAATTGCCGGGTTCTTCGGAAAATTCTTCCTCTACACCTCGGCCGCATCGGGTGGTTACTACTGGCTGATTTTGATTGCCGTGTTGAATGCAACCATTTCGCTGTACTACTATTTGCTGGTGGTAAAGGCGATGTTCATCAACAAAAACGATAATCCGATTGCAACCTTTAAAAGCGATCTGCCAACCCGTGCCGGTTTGTTACTGGCAATGGCCGGTATGTTTGTGATCGGTTTCTGGAGCCAGATTTACGAATGGATCGACAAGGTAACCTTTGGAATTGTATTGAAATAAAAAAGAAGGCCAACAGCTACCGGCTACAAGCTACAAGCTAATAGCCAACAGCCATAAGCCAATGAAATAGTAAATAATAACTAATAAATTCGAAGATGCCACTCACATCAAAACATATTGTCGAAGAGATCAACGGCATACGCTGCACGGTGATCGAAAAAGGGATCAGTGCCGAAAGGGTTCGTTTTCTGAAAGATTTGCTCGAATTCAACAAACTGGAAGTGGTGGTTGCCGAAGAGCCCAAAACCGATGAAGCCGCTACGGCACGTTACACCCTGGGAGTTACCAGCATTGTGTTCAATCCTACGCTGGCCGTGTACGAAATGAGCCTCAAAACCCGCGATGGCAAAAGTGTATCGCCGGCTTACTGGGAACAGTACACTACCGAGATTGTGAACGAATACTGGGAGTTCAAAAAGAAATAAAGTTCCTGTACAGGAATCACGATAGAAAAGGAATGCTGCGGTGTTCCTTTTTTTGTTTTATAATCCCTATTTTTGATTAAATCAAAAAAGAACAAATGCTTTCTTCGGAAGAAATAATTCAATTTTTGAAAGAAAATCAATCATACCTGCGACAGAATTATTTCGTAACAGAGATTAGTTTGTTTGGTTCTTTTGCCCGGAATGACCAAAATACCGACAGCGATATCGATATTTTAGTGGAATTTGCTCCGGGTACTTCCGGTTTGTATGATAAGGAAGAGCAGCTTAAATCGTTTCTGGCGAACCATTTTAACCGTAAAGTGGATATCTGTAGTAAGAAATGGATAAAGCCCATTTTTAAACCAATGGTTCTAAACGACGTGCGATATGCATACTAAAGACCATTTTCTGCTCCTTTCGATGATCGAAATTCAATCTCTGTAAAGAAATTACTCAGGAACTTAGGCACTCCGTTGCTCAGGAACTTACCCATGACCGACGTACACGATAAAGCAACCCGCAGCTACAATTGTGTTATCCTATTGATCAATATTTTTCCCATATTTGTTCTATCCAAATCTAAACTTATGAACCGGGCCTACTACTCCAATTCTATTCCGAACTTTCTTCGTTCTTCTCAAAACGAGATTCTTGGAATACTTGCTGGCAACAGCGAATTTGCTGATGAACAAACGCAAAAAGAATCGTGGAAAGAAGAAATCAGAATCTTGAAAGAGGTATTGAAACCGTATGAGGGATCGATCTATTTTGAATATTCCATTCCTCGAATGGGAAAGCGAATTGATGTTTTGCTCATTATTCAATCGGTAATTTTTATTTTGGAATTCAAGGTGGGTGAGAAGGAATATCCCGCGTATGCAGTTGATCAGGTGATGGATTATGCCCTCGATTTGAAGAACTTTCACGAAACAAGTCACGATAAACTCATTGCTCCGATATTGGTAGCTACACAGGCAAAACAGTACGATCATACGGTTGCAATGACATCTCATAACGATCAGATTCTTCTGCCTAGTAGGACAAACGAAGAATTACTAGGGGATTCAATAAAATCTGTTTTGAATTTATGGGGAGATGATCAACCCATTGAAATATCCAATTGGGAACAGGGACGCTACCATCCAACACCAACGATTATTGAGGCCGCAATGGCTTTGTATAATAATCATTCAGTTGCAAATATTTCTCGAAATGATGCCGAAGCAATAAATTTAACACTTACCTCAAATACGATCTCTGAAATCATCCAGCGTTCAAAGGAAAAATCAGAGAAAGCAATCTGTTTTGTAACTGGTGTTCCTGGAGCAGGAAAAACATTGGTTGGATTAAACATTGCCACAAATCATATAGACAAAGAGAGTGAACTTTACAGTGTTTTTCTTTCGGGCAATGGACCGCTTGTGGCTATCTTACAGGAAGCCTTAGCTCGCGATAGAGTTGATCGATCAGCTCAAAAAGGAATTAAATTGAAAAAGGGAGAAGCTCGCAGCGAGGTAAAAGCGTTCATCCAAATTGTACATCATTTTCGCGATGAAAGTTTGAAAGATGACAAGCCTCCTATCGAACATGTTGCTCTTTTCGATGAAGCTCAGCGTGCCTGGACGTTAGAACAAACAGCCAAGTTTATGCGAGAAAAGAAAGGCAAACTTGACTTCAATATGTCGGAGCCTGAATTTCTAATTTCTTGTTTAAATCGTCATCCCGATTGGGCAGTGGTCGTTTGTTTGGTTGGCGGAGGACAAGAGATCAATACGGGCGAGGCGGGTATTAGTGAGTGGATTGAAGCCCTTGAACGTTCATTCCCCGATTGGAAAATTTACATCTCGAATCGTCTTACTGACAGTGAATACAACGCAGAAGAGATTCTTCAAAAGATAAAACATCGTTCAAATGTCGATTATTCGGATTCACTTCACCTTGCTGTTTCCATGCGTTCGTTCCGTGCAGAAAATGTTTCGCTCTTGGTTAAGCAGATGCTTGATTTGGATATAGAGAATGCTCAACAAACACTGAAAAGTTTAAAAGATAGATATCCAATTGTTGTTACTCGCGACATTTCTAAGGCAAAGAAATGGCTGAAAGATAAAGCTCGTGGCAGTGAACGATATGGAATTGTGGTTTCATCGCAAGCTTACCGGTTAAAGCCTCTTGCTATGGATGTGCGTTACAACATTGACCCGATACATTGGTTTCTCGATGGTAAAGATGATGTCCGTTCGTCCTATTATTTGGAAGATGTGGCTACCGAGTTTCAGGTTCAAGGGTTAGAACTCGATTGGGCTTGTGTAGCTTGGGATGGTGATTTCAGGTATTCGGAACCAGGCTGGGAATATCGATCGTTTGTGGGAAACAAATGGCAAAATATCAACAAAGAAGAAAGAAGAAATTATTTGAAAAATGCCTATCGTGTATTGCTTACCCGAGCTCGTCAAGGAATGGTGATTGTTATCCCGGCAGGTGATGAGGAAGATCCAACCCGTAAGCCAGCATTCTATGACAAAACCTTTAATTACTTAGAATTGATTGGATTTGATGTTTTGAAATAAGTCCTGAAATTTTCGGGCTGGAAGCCCAAATTAATTCAGCCCAACGGCAACGCCTTGGGTTAAATGATCGTATGATTCGATCCGGCGCCCTGCAAGGGCAACTTATTTTGTTCGCAATGTTAATTTGCCCCTCCGGGGCGCAATGGCTGGAATGTTACATTCAACCCCGGGGCGTTGCCACCGGGCTGAAGTAAGCTGCTCCTTTCAGGACGGGTCGTTAGCTTTTCAATATTGTTTCTATTGATAATCCAGCAAAAATTTTGTGTAACTTATCTGCCAATTAACTATATAACCATGGGACAATCTCTATCGAAAATTTACATCCATCTGGTATTCCACATCAAAAGCAATTCGCCAACAATTGAGACGGGTGTTCAATCGGATTTATACCGTTATATTGGTTCTATCGTTAAGGACAATGACTCAATTCCTGTTTTGATTAATGGTACTGCTGACCACATTCATATTTTGTTTGTGATGTCGAAGAATGTTTCATTGGCAGGAATTACCGAAGAGATCAAACGTCATAGTAGCCGATGGATAAAAACACAAGGAAACAGGTATAAGAATTTTGCTTGGCAAGGAGGATATGCCGGTTTTTCGGTGAGCCAATCATTGCATGAAAAGACAAAACATTACATAGAGAATCAGGAGGCGCATCATCGGAAAATGTCTTTTAAAGAAGAACTTATTTTATTCTTAAAAGAATACGGAATAGAATATGATGAGAGGTATTTATGGAACGATTAACCTGCCCCTGCGGGGCGAATTGAAGTACCTGCGAAAAGGTAATGTATTCTTTAAAGAGTATTTGTGTGTTTATCCGGGATTTTTGGGCTGAAAGCCCAAATTAATTCAGCCCAATGGCAACGCCTTGGGTTAAATGATAATGCAATTTGAACTAGCGTGCGCCCTGCAAGGGCAACTTATTTTGTTCGCAATGTTAATTTGCCCCTCCGGGGCGCAATGGCTGGAATGTTACATTCAACCCCGGAGCGTTGCCACCGGGCTAAAGTAAATTGTCCTTTCAGAACATTGAATAGGGTTTTTTTTGACAATGTGACTCATAGTCCGTTGACAGGTTTTCTCTCTTCATCTTTCTTTGCCAGTAAAAAGCATGGCAACCAACATCCGTTTTCATTATCAGCATCGCGATTCGGGCAACTATAAAAAGTTTGGGCATCGTGATTTTTCTAACCCGGAGAATCTCACCATTGAAGAAGCTGAGAAACAAATCAGGCAACAGCTAATCGACGGAGAGTTCTTTTACCCCGAGCAAGTTGGCATCCCCAAATTCCGTTTTCATCGATACCTCGACGATTATTCCTGGTACGAGTTCTGTGAACTTGAACTGGTGGAGGGGCGGCGCAGTAAAGAGACCTTTGCCGAACTGGTTGAGAAATTGAAACAATAAAAAGGTAATTCATTGTCCATTCACAATGAATGGATTTTTCGTTTATTGCAGAGAAGTAATCCTCTAACCAACTATTATTTATATGATTTGTTGGACAAATTCATCTTTTAATCGTATATTTGTCCAATATTTTCCGATTATGTTTACAAGGTGTTTGACGAATAAGCTATTGTTCCTGTCAACAAAATATCCGGTAGTAACCATTACGGGTCCCAGGCAATCAGGAAAATCGACCCTTGTCAGAGCGGCTTTTCCCGATTATAGGTATGTTTCGCTCGAGGACCCCGATACCAGACTTTTTGCTGAAAAAGATAGCCGGGGGTTTCTTACCACTTACAGTGACAGAACCATTATCGATGAGTCTCAATATGTTCCTCAACTCTTCTCCTATATCCAAACCTGTGTCGATAAAGAAAACCGTGAAGGTATGTATATCCTTGCCGGTTCGCATAACTTTTTGCTGATGCAATCGATAAGCCAGACTCTTGCCGGAAGAACCGCGATACTGAAATTGCTGCCTCTGTCGCATATCGAAATGGAAAAATCGGGAATAGTGCCAAATGAGATTATGGATGAGATATTTATGGGTGGATATCCCCGCATTTTCGATAAAGGGATAGAACCATCAGATTTTTACCCTTATTATCTCCACACGTATGTTGAACGGGATGTGCGATTGTTAAAAAACATTGGCGATTTAAGCAAATTTATTTCATTTATAAAACTTTGCGCCGGACGAATAGGGCAATTACTCAATATTACATCACTCGCAAACGATTGTGGAATAGCCGTATCAACAGCTCAAAACTGGATTTCGGTACTTGAGGCCAGTTACATTATTCATTTTTTAAAACCAGAATTTAAAAATTATTCAAAACGACTGGTAAAAACACCGAAGCTCTATTTTTATGACACCGGATTAGCTTGTTCGTTACTTGAAATTACGTCAAAAATTCAATTAAACACACATTATCTTCGGGGTGGATTGTTTGAAAATCTGGTTATTAACGAATTTATGAAATACAATTACAATTTGGGGAGAGAAACTAATCTTTCCTTTTGGCGCGATAAAACAGGACATGAAATTGATTTATTAATGAATAAAGCAACTTCTCAGGTCGCCATTGAAATTAAATCAGGTTCAACCTATTCTCCCGACCAATTTAAAGGAATCGGTTATTGGGAAAAGCTTTCAGATGCAACATCGAACAGTGGCAAAGTAATTTATACCGGAGAAAAAAACCTGACAACCATGCGAGGAGAAGTAATTGCCTGGCAAAACATTGGCATTTTAATCGATTCACTTCATGCAAACATGGAATAAAATATGAGCAGGGTACAATTATTGTTTCTTAGTTGGAGAATGACTCCGTAGTTTTCGCCCAAAACAGAGAAAGTTCGCTACCTTGTTTTAACGTATTATTTATGAGTTATTTAGATATGTAATCTTCTCATTTATCAGCTTCTTTTTTACCCCTTAAGCACTCCTAAATTCGTATTTCATTAAAGATTCATTGTAGACCGATTGCAGATTCATTGCAGTCAGATTGCACCCACTGCTATCCACCTTTCGGTTGTTCTCCTTTTTTGAGGGCTTCGCTTCCGGTAAATTTCTTTTAAAAACACGAACCACAAAAAAGAAATCGGGTAATAAAAGCGAGATATATGTTTTTTCTCAGAATGTTGCCCCTTCGGGGTGAATTGAAATGTCAGCAAAATTGAATGTACGGTTCCAGAAAACTCCTTAACCAACTTATTGAAAGATTTGGCGAACATTTAGTAAGATAATACCCGGGGCTGTTGATTTTTTTCTACTTTTGCACACTTTGCATGTTAAAAAAATCCATGGAGTATCAACTGTTTACATTAAACAATGGGATCAGGGTAATTCACCAGCAGGTCGATTCCCCGGTCGCTCATTTCGGGGTCATTGTCAATACCGGTTCACGCGACGAGAAGGCCGAGGAACAGGGGATGGCCCACTTCATTGAACACACCATTTTTAAAGGTACCCGCAAGAGGAAAGCCTTCCAGATCATCAACCGCATTGAGGATGTAGGGGGCGAGATCAATGCCTATACCACCAAGGAGGAGACGGCTATTTATGCCACCTTCCTGAACGAATATTACGAGCGCACCATTGAGCTGATCAGCGATGTGGTGATCAACGCTTCGTTCCCGCAAAAAGAGCTGGAACTGGAAAAAGATGTGATTATCGACGAGATAAACTCCTACAACGATTCCCCTTCGGAACTGATCTTCGACGAGTTTGAGGAGATGGTGTACGACGGTCATCCCATTGCCCGCAACATTCTGGGAACTCCCAAAACGGTGAAGTTGTTCAACCGTACCATGATCAAAAAGTTCATGCAGCGGAATTACCATACCAACGAGATGGTGATCTGCTCGGTTGGGAAGATCGATCCGGTTGTTTTTCAACGACTGGTAACCCACTATTTTGAGGTGATGCCGGCCTGCATCATACCCTGCGAACGGAAACAGTTTTCGGGCTATTCGCCCCTGAACCGCGAAGTGAAGAAGGATACGTTTCAGTCGCATTGCATCATTGGTACCGAGTCGTATAACCTGAAAGATGAACGCCGGTTGCCCATGGTGCTGCTCAACAACATTCTGGGAGGCAACTCCATGAACTCGAGGCTGAACATGACCCTTCGCGAACGCAACGGCATCGCTTACAACGTGGAGGCCAACTACACATCGTATACCGACACCGGTGTTTTTATGGTTTACTTTGGAACCGACCTGAACAACCTGTATAAAGCGTTGAGTTTGGTGGAGCACGAATTTGCCATTCTCCGGGATAAGAAAATGGGCATCCTTCAGCTTTCGAAAGCCAAAAAGCAACTGATCGGGCAATTGGCCATATCGAACGAAAACCGCGAAGACCTGATGCTCAGCATTGGCCGTAGCTGTCTCTATTTCGACAAAGTGGATCAGTTGGCCACGGTGATTGAAAAGATCGAAAAGATTACTGCCGATGATATTTTCGAGGTGGCCAACGAAATGCTTGCGAAAGATCGATTGTCACGACTGATTTTTCAGTAGCCATGGAACCCTTTCACGAACTCGATCAATACATTTCGGATCACATCATTCCCGAAGAAGATTTCCTGTACGAACTTGACCGGGAAACCAATCTTACCTGTTTCTATCCGCGGATGCTTGCCGGCCATTTGCAGGGGAAAATCCTTTACATGCTGTGCAAAATGATCCGTCCGCAGCGGATTCTTGAACTGGGCACCTACACCGGTTATTCGGCCATCAGCATGGGCTTGGCGCTCGAAGAGGGAGCCATCATCCATACCGTTGAAGCTGACGATGAGAAAGAAGAGATTATTTCAAAATACATTGAAAAAGCTGGCCTTACCAGCAAAATCAGTTGCCATTTCGGGAACGCACTGGAGGTTCTTCCTACCCTGAACGAAACGTTCGATCTGGTGTTTATCGATGCCGACAAAAGGGAGTATTGCGACTATTACCGGCTGGTATTCGACAAGGTTCGCCCGGGTGGATACCTGATTGCCGACAACATCCTGTGGGATGGCAAAGTGGTTGACCCGACCGAAAAACAAGATCCGCAAACCCGAGGCATCGTTGCTTTCAACGACCTGGTCCAGTCCGACGCCCGGGTGGAAAATGTGATCTTCCCCTTTCGCGATGGCATGATGGTGATCCGGAAGAAGTAGGGGGCTGAATGCTGCCTGCCCGCCGGAGCTTTAGCGAAGGCGGGGATTCTCGATGCTGGATTCTGGATTCTGGATACTGGATTCTCAATCCTCGATGATTTTTCAAAAAAATTTAACTTAAGTAATAGGTACTATTTATTGTCGAATGGATTTTTGTGTCAAATTACAACCAGTTAGCACGTAACGAAAATAATAAATAATAATTCACTTATCTGCAACCCTGTCCAATTCCTGTTGTCATTTATTTCTGAAAACACAAAAACATATTTTTTTATTCAGAAAGTTATCGTTTAAAATGGTCATGAAACACAAACTTTTAGGTACGATGGAGAAGAAGAGCGTTTGAAAGGCTAATAATTGTTTGTGAAGAATACCCGCCCAACCAAGTTCCCATTATAATTCCGGTTGGGGAGGGGAGAGGGGTTGTAATTCGGTCGTTTCGGCGTCGGTAATTGCAACCCCGCTATTTTGATCTTCATTGATTTTTTTCGCGGCTGCAATTCCTGCATTCAGTTCAAACCCAATAATCAGTACCTGGCAGTTAACGTAGATCATCAGCATGATGACTGGTATGGCGCCAATGGAGCCATAGAGGGCATTGTATTTTCCAAACTGATCGATATAATAGCCAAACCCCAGGGTAATCACTACCGAAAGAAAAGTTGCCAGTGTTCCTCCGGCCGAAATGAATCTCCATTTACTTTTTCGGGCAGGGCCCAGATAATAGAGAAAAGAGTAGGCAAAATAGAAAAGCGCCAGGATGACGATCCATTTTCCCAGCGAAATAAGATAATAGGTAAAGTCAACTTTCATGATGCCTTCTTTCACCAGAAAGTGAAGGATTTTTTGGGCCGAAGTAATCATCACAATGCCGGTGGTAACCATCAGGGTCATGATAAGAACCAAAACGAGGGCGACCACCCTGAGTTCGAGCCAGCTACGGGTGTCGCTTGTGTTAACCGATGCATTAAAAGCCTGGATCAGCGAAACAATCCCGTTGGTTGAGAAATAGAGTGCCGTAATAAACCCAAACGACAACAAGCCACTATGCCTGATAATCACAATCTCTTCGATGGTTTTATGAATATAGACATAAGCCGAAGCTGGAAAAATGGACTGGATCATCAGCAACATTTCACTCTGGAAATTTTTGATTGGGATAATGGGAATTAACGTGAAAATGAAGATGATCAGCGGGAAAAGGGCCAGGAAAATGTTGAAGGTCACTGCTGCAGCCCGGGTGTTTAATGCCCCGTTTTTAATTCCCTCATAAAAGATTTTGCCCACATCGTACAACGGGATTTTATCAAAACCGGGGATGGTTACTTTTTTAGCCCAGTCGAACAACGGATTGATCCAGTGTTCCATGGCATAATTGTACGCCTTTTTGAAAAGGCCTACGGCAATCGATACAATTTTTTTCTGAATATTTTCAGTTAGTTTGCGCTTCAATTCTTATCTGATGTATAAATGAAACTTCATTCATTGTTTTAATGAGAAAATAGACCCTGAACTTTCCGTTTTGGGTTTCCAGATTCCCAATGGCGTAGTTTGAATCACCTTTACCACCCTGGTGGATAACGGTAAATTTCTTGGGTTGGTATTTGCTAAAGAAATCACTGATCACCTGTTCGGCCTGCGATTTACTGCAAACGCTTTCGTTTTCAAGAACTACCAGCTCGACATTTTGATTGAAAAATTTAGCCAGTTTTGAAGCATTACCTGTTTTCAGGCTGGTAATAATCTCATCGGGTATTTGTGCCGACGCCGAAAAACCAAGTGCCATGATGGAAAACAGGATGAGTACGGTGTATTTTATTCTCTTTGTCATAACATTCACTTTTAAGTTTCATCCAGATATTATTCTGTGGAAATATTGAAAATACGGATAAAAACCGGTCTACCAACAACCAGTTCTCCGTTGTTCAAATTTAATTGTTTTTTTGAAAGGTAAAACAACAACAAAAAGCGTGCTACTTTTGGTTTGATTATTGCGTGGTAAATTTTGTAAATTCACATGTTGTTTAGCGATTGAATTTGACGAACATGAAGGTAACTCTATTGGAAGTTGGGAAAACCGAGGCCGATTATCTGAAAAAGGGAATCGACCTTTATCTGAAACGAATAGTGCATTACCTTCCTTTTAATGAGGTGGTTATTCCTTCGTTGAAAAAGACAGGGAGTTTGTCCGAAATGCAGCAAAAGCAGAAAGAAGGAGAACTGATCCTGGGCCAGTTAAATGCTACCGACGAACTGATCCTTCTGGATGAAAAGGGCGAGAAGTTTACTTCGGTTCAGTTTGCCCGGTTTATTGAGAAGAAAATGGTGGAAGGAAACCGAAACCTCGTTTTTGTCATTGGTGGACCTTACGGATTCTCACCCGATGTATATGCCCGGGCCCGCACGAAGATTTCGCTCTCGGAGATGACCTTCTCGCATCAGATGGTCCGGTTGATTTTTGTGGAACAGTTTTATCGGGCGATGACCATTTTGAAGGGCGAGCCCTATCATCACGAATAAGTTAACACAATAATAGGTTGAAATTGATCAAATACATACGGATTCCCTTGTTGGCATTCATCCTCTTCGGCTTATTGGCCGGGGTCTCGGAGAAAGTTTTGCTCAGCGAAAAGAACGGGATGAAGAGTATTGAAACATTTGTTGAGAATTTCAAAAAGAAGCAAGTTGAAACACAACAACTTGTTGGTGAAATTGTCACCAAAATCAATCAATCGGATCAGGATGGTGACTCCCTGATTTTTGAAAAGCTTTCTTACCTGAACCATCTGTTTGAAAAGAGGGAGATCTCGGTACTGGTTACCAGCGATCAGGGACCGGTTTATTGGACCGATAATGTCTCCAGCTTTTTCACCGAAATCAATTCGTTGAAAGAGGGAATGATCCTGCTGCCCAACGGCTGGTACTACCACACGGTTACTCCAGCCGGGAAATATACTGTTCACGGGCTGATTCTGATCAAACATAAGTACAAGTTCCGGAATGATTATTTGCACAACCGCTTTGCCGCTGATTTTTCTTTTCCCCGTCGTTTTGAAGTGATAAAGACGGCGGAAGCAGGTTCCTATCCAATTTTTGACCAGGATAACCATTACCAGTTTTCGATTAAGCCATCGGGATCGATTCCCTGCAAACACTCCCTTTTATTGATTCCTTTTTTCTTTTACCTGCTGTCGTTCATCGGGTTATTGATTATTCTGTACCGAGCCAATGCTCATTTGGGGCATCGGTACCCAATCGGGAAGAGTCTGTTGCTGCTGATTGCCTTGCTGGGAATCTATTTGTTGATGAACAGGCTGAAGATTCCTGAGTCGTTGTACCTGATCGGTTTGTTTTCACCGCAGGATTTTGCGTTTACTTCATTTTGGACATCTTTAGGAGAACTGCTTGTTTTTTCGGCTCTTCTGTTTTTCTGGTCAGTAACCTTTAGCCGTTCGTTCAATTTGTCCGAACAATGGAAAAGGAATGTCACAAAACGAAAAGTAGCGCTGTTGCTTTGCCTGCTGTTTTTGGCTGTTTGTTTTGTCTTTGTCAGGTTTATGATTTACAATCTGGTGATGAACTCAACCGTTTCGTTTGCGCTTTACCGGGTTGAAGATCTATCGATTGCCAGTATTTATGGTTTTCTGGTAATTGGGTTTTTGATTCTTTTCCTGTTCTTTATTTCGGTCAAAATGGTCAGTTTATTCCGGAAAGAACTTGTACTGAGAGAATATGCTGTTCTCGTTGTTGGGATTTTTGTTATTCTCTATTTTTCTCTTTTGCTGGCCGATCGCACAGGGGCTTTCCGATTGAGCTTTTTCTTCCTGATTGTTTGTGCCATAACGTATTTTGTCAATCAAAAAGGGGTGTTATCGCACCGCATGATTGTTCTGGTTATTTACGTGCTGGTGTTTACGTTGTTTGTATTGATCAACCTGAACCATTTTATCAATCTCCACGAAAGTAAGGTGCAGGAGACCATGGCCATCAACCTTTCAACCGAACACGACCCAACGGCCGAAGTATTGCTGAAAGATGTGGATGAGAGGATGATGGCCGATCCGCAGATTCCCGATCTATTATCCCGAAATGAAAATATGGTGGAGCGATACCTGATCAAGAAATATTTTGGTGGCTATTTCAGGGAGTACGATTTGCAGATCACGTTGTGCCGGGAAGAGGATTCCCTGGTTGTGAAACCCGACAATATCACGCAGCCCTGCTTTGCCTTTTTTGATGAAATGACCGAGAAAAGTGGCCTTCAGTTACAGGGAACCCATTTTTATTTTATGGAAAACACCTCGGGGAGGATTACCTATTTTGGCCATTTTGAATTTCTCTCGGCTACCAACCATCTGACAGGTATTTTTATTGAATTGAATTCGAAGCTTTTGTCGGAAGGTGTTGGTTTTCCTGAACTTTTATTGCCCCAGAATTCCGTCGAAAACCGGTTAAAGAATATTTTTTCGTTTGCAAAATACAACGGGGGCCAGTTGGTTGACCGGGGTGGTGATTTTACGTATGCGTTGTCGGTCGACGAATATCAGCTGGTCGATAAGCCCATTTCGTTCGATCGATGGGGTGGTTACGAACACTGTATCTATTGTTTCACAACCGGGGGGTATGTAATTGTAAGCCGCCGGGCCGACAGCCTGAGTCATTATTTAGTCTCTTTTCCCTACTTTTTTGTTTTCTTTTTCCTGATAGCTTTAATCTTAAGCTTTGCCTCCAAACCTTCGGGTCTCTTTGCTTCCCGGGAAAATTCGCTGCGGAATAAGATCCAGTTTTCAATTATTGGGGTCGTATTTGCTTCTTTGCTGATTGTTGGGGCAGGTACCATCTACTACATTGTTTCCCGTTACAATACCAGCCATCAGAAGGATTTGACCGAGCGGATCAATTCGGTTTCGGTTGAGCTGGGTAAACTTGCCGAAGATATCCGCACGGACGGGCGAACCGATGAGGGATACCTGAACAGTGAACTGATGAGCATTTCGGATGTCTTCCATACTGATATCAATCTGTTTGGGTTGGATGGCACGTTGCTGGCAACCTCACGGCCCGAGATTTTTGAAAAGGGATTAATATCGAGGCAGATGGATCATGTTGCCTTTCAGGAAATGAGCCTTTTTCATCCGTCGAGTTTTATGCAGAAGGAGCACATTGGCGACATGGAATACCTGTCGGCGTATGTTCCGCTGATTGACGAATCGGGCGAGAAACTGGCATACTTGAATTTACCCTATTTTGCCCGTGAGAAGGAGTTCCGACAGGAAGTGACCACGTTTATTCTGGCTTTCATCAACATTTATGTTTTCCTGTTACTGGCCAGTATTTTGGTTGCCTATTTCATTTCGGTCAACATAACCAATCCGTTACGGCTCATCCGCGAGAATCTTCAGAAAGTTCATCTGGGGAAAAACCCTGAACCAATTCAATATTATTCGAAAGATGAAATAGGGCTTTTGGTTTCAGAATATAACCACAAAGTTGAAGAACTGGCAAACAGTGCGGAGCTGCTGGCCCGATCGGAACGCGAATCGGCATGGCGTGAAATGGCCAAACAAATTGCCCACGAAATAAAGAACCCGCTCACGCCGATGAAGCTGAACATTCAGTTTTTGCAGCGGACCGATCCGAAAACCGACGAAAACTACAACGAAGTATTGAAGCGGGTTACCAATACGATTATTGAGCAGATTGATAACCTTTCGGCTATCGCTACCGAATTTTCCAATTTTGCCAAAATGCCCAAAGCAAAAAACGAAGTTTTTAATCTTTGCAACAAACTGGAGGAGATTGTTGGTCTATACAATTATTCCGGTGAATGCGAATTGGTGACAAGCTTTGAAGGTGCCGAAAAAATTGAGGTTATGGCCGACAAGGAACAGTTTTCGCGGGCTATGATCAATCTGATCCGGAATGCAATTCAGTCCATTCCCGACGAACGCAAGGGAAAAATCGTTGTGGAAATTGTGGATGAAAAAGAGAGTGCCCTTGTGAAAGTTTCTGATAACGGAAAAGGGATTCCCGAGCCGCTGAAAGATCGGATCTTTCTCCCTAATTTTACAACCAAATCGAGTGGGGCAGGTTTGGGCCTGGCCATTACCAAAAGCATTGTGGAGAACTTCAGGGGTGAAATCTGGTTCACATCCCAACCCGGCGAAGGAACAACTTTCTTCATGCGGATCCCCTTGGTGAAAAAATGAGATTCTGCCCATGGTGAAAGGTTTTCTCCTTTTTTGGGTTTATAGAGAATCAGTTATGACTCTTCACCCTCTTTCTATCGTTACCGTTTTTGGGGTTTCATCGCGATAAAATGTACCTATTATTCGGTTAATTCGTAATCTATGTCATCGGCAATAATTACCTAATATTGTCATTGCCAATGGTCATTTGTGGAGAAGGGGAATTTCTCCGGATTGAACCAGAAAAACTGTTGAATACGACTTATCGGAAGGGATGAAAAAAATGGTGAAAGTTATAGGTGGGTTTTTTTTAATTGGGTTTATTGCCGGAGGGTTTTTCCTGTCCTGTAAAATGGCTGGGAACGAAGATAAAGCCTGGGAGCAGGCTGCCCGGTTACAAAAACAGATTGTGGAACCGGCATTTAACGATCAGACTTATTCCATTCTGGATTTTGGTGCAATACCCGAAAAAGAGGGGTTTTCAACCAAAGCAATCAACAAGGCTATTGAAGTTTGCAGCCAGCAGGGTGGTGGAACCGTGCTGGTTCCCGACGGTATTTTTGCTACCGGTGCCATTGTGATGCGTTCCAATGTGCGGTTGCATTTGAGCGATCGGGCTGTTTTGTCTTTTTCGACCAACCCTGCCGATTATCTTCCGGTTGTATTGACCCGTTGGGAAGGCATTGATTGTTATAATTATTCTCCGCTTATTTATGCCAATAAAGCTGAAAATATTGCCATTACCGGGAAAGGGTTGCTGAAGGGAAATGCCACGACCGAAAACTGGTGGAAGTGGAAAGGGCGTAAAGAGTATGGTTGGGTTGAAAATGAACCGAGTCAGTTATTGCCCCATGCCCGGCCCAAACTCGACGAATTCAATAAGAAGAATGTTCCGGTTGAGGAGCGGGTAATGGGCGAAGGTTTTTATCTGCGGCCCCAGTTTATCAACTTTGTGAACTGTAAAAACATCCTGCTCTCCGATTTTACCATTGAAAATTCCCCGTTCTGGATTATCCATCCATTGCTAAGCGAAAATGTAATTATTCGTGGGTTACATATCAACAGCCTGGGAACCAACAACGATGGCTGTGACCCTGAATCGTGCAAGAATGTGTTGATCGAAAATTGTTATTTTAATACCGGTGACGATTGTATTGCTATCAAATCGGGGAGAAACAACGATGGACTTAAGACTGTTCCGTCGGAAAATATTTATGTACGAAACTGTATGATGGAAAACGGACACGGAGGGGTTGTAATAGGCAGTGAGATCTCCGGCGGCATACGAAATGTTTTCGTCGAAGGATGCGAGATGGACAGCCCGGAACTTGACCGTGCCATTCGGTTCAAAACCAATTCAAATCGTGGCGGGATTACGGAGAATATTTATGTACGTAACCTGAAAATCGGGCAGGTGAAAGAGGCAATTCTTCGTATCGATTGTGTTTACGATATTAAAAACGAAGGAACCGACACGTTGTATCCGGTCATTCGAAATCTTTACCTCGATAAAGTTCAGTGTAACAATTCGGCCTATGCCTTGTTTATTGAAGGAATTGAAGGGAAGGATTGCGTGTATGGCATCCACCTGAATAATTGTGATTTTAAGGGGGTTGTCAATGAGAACAGCATCCTGTACGCTTCCGATATTACCCTTGACGATGTGCTTATCAACGGAAAAAAATCAGGTAATTAAGAGAGTCTTCCCCGTTTGATCAGATACGATTGCAGTACATGGCGGAAGTCGTCGTTGATGTCGGCTTCAATAATATCGATGTGGTACTGGCCGCATTTTAGTTTCAACTCTTCGACATACGCTTTCATCATTTGCGCATATTGCCGTTTCAATTCCTGTGGTTTTACCCGGATGGTTTCCCCGGTTTCGAGATCGATAAACTTGTGAGGGCGGTTGGAGTAGACCAGTTCCTCTTCGTGCTTTTTATCGGTTACGTGGAAAAGTACGACTTCGTGTTTGTTGTAACGCAGGTGCTGGAGGGCGGCATAAAGTTCTTCCGGATCGGATGATTCGATCATGTCGGAGAAGATCACCACCAGCGAGCGTTTGTGAATGTTTTCTGCAATCTGGTGCAACACCGGAACCGCATTGGTCTCTCGTTTCAACCCAACATTTTCGGTTTTCAGCAGGTTTGAAAGGTTGTTGTAAAGCAGGTCGAGATGGACCGATGACAAACGGGCATTGCTGTGAAAATCTACTTTGTCGGAAAAGAGGGTAAGGCCTGAAGCATCGCGCTGGCGGCGCATCATATAAATGAGGGCTGCACTGCAATAGACCGAAAAAGTGAGTTTGTTCATCTGAAGCCCTTTCCCTTTGTTAAAGGGGAAAAGCATCGATGAGGAGGTGTCGATGACCAGATGGCAGCGGAGATTGGTCTCTTCTTCAAACTGCTTAACATACAATCTTTCAGTACGGCCAAACAATTTCCAGTCGATGTTCTTGGTCGATTCGCCCTCGTTGTACTGCCGATGTTCCGAGAATTCGACCGAGAAGCCATGGAAAGGACTCCGGTGAAGGCCGGTGATAAACCCTTCAACCACTTCTTTGGCAATCAACTCAAGGTTGTCAAAATCCTGAAACTCCTCCAGGTTGTGTAAATTGGTAATGTACTCCATGCAAAAAATGAAAGGCTGAAAATAGAGATTTTCAAACGTCTTACCAAGAAACCTCTGTTTTTTAACCTCAAATAACAATTCTTACTTAATGGTATCGGACCGTTCGCCGAACCAAACCACCGCATATCCTCCCAGAATGGCCCCGCCAATAGCTTTCCAAGTCACCTCTTTCCAGGTGTTGCGGTTCAGGATTAAATCGAGATGAGGTTCGGAATTTTCCCAAAGTTCAAGAGCTGACATGGCTGACATGGAGTCTGAACGGTAAGCAGCAATTTCATATCCATTGCCCTTATAAGAGGTTAGTTCACGCGGTTTATCCCACATGTATTGGGAATTTGTTTTGTCGGCCGTGTAGCAAAACGGTGTCCAGTTTCCTTTGTCGGACCAGCTGTGGATGTTGCATTCATCATTCAGCACGTAATTTTCACACAAATCGCGTACATGAGTTTCAGCAACGAGGTTCAGCGATGCCGATTCCGGGATTGCCGGAAGCTGGTGTTGTTGCCGGTAATGGTTGATTACCGCAACCAGCGAATCGGATGGGTTAATAGGTTCATCCTCTTTGCATCCTTCCAGAAGTGTGAAGGCCAAAGCAACTACGAAAACGAATCGGTTCATGCCAACGAATTAAAATCCAACTTCACCTCATCGAATGTTTCTTTTTGCACTAGAAATCAAGAAGTAAGCAACATATAGCAACAAATACCCAGCTTCCAGCATCGAGTATCGAACATCCTCGCTTTTGCTAAAGCTTCAGCTGTTCTGCAGTACTGTGCTTATATTCCTGACAAACCAATACCGGTAATTTTCCGGTAGAGATCCAGCGCATAAACATCCGTCATACCAGAAACAAAATCGACGACCGATTGGATTTGGAAATAGGCATCTTTTTCGCAGGGAACAAATTGTTGCGGGAAAAGTTTCAGCAGTTTTTTCCCGTATTTGCTTTCGTTGAGTACTGCATCGGTGAAATGTTGCAGCAGGGTGGTAATGATCCGGTAACCGGCCAGTTCAACTTCAACCACCGAGGAGTGGGAATAGATACGGTGAACAGAAACGTCGATTACCTCTTTCATGGCTTGGCTGGCGGTTGGTGGGAGGTGTTTGATCAGCGAACCCTCGAAACTCCCGTTCATAATTGAATCATAATTGACGATAAATGCTTCGACGCAATTTTTTACCAGCAGATTAATGATCCCGGCACGCAGGTAGGCAATTTGTTCGTTGGGATCGGTTACGTCGCGGAATGTCTTCGCGATTCCATCAAGTATCTGAGAATCTTCTTGCTCGTCATAGAAATTAAGGTAGAAGTTTTTCGTCTCTTTGTAGGAGAGGATTTTCAGTTTGTGGGCATCTTCAATGTCCATGATCTGGTAACAGATGTCGTCGGCCGCTTCGACCAGATAGACCAGCGGGTGGCGTACGTATTTCAGCGGAGAGTTGCTAACCTCAATCAGTCCAAGTTCGTTGGCGATGGCACTGTAAATTGCTTTTTCGCTCTGGAAAAACCCAAATTTATCTTTCTTGCCCGGTGCAACCGATTCGTAGGGATATTTTACAATGGAGGCCAGCATGGTGTAGGTGAGGGCAAAACCCCCTTCGCGCCGTCCGTTGAACTGGTGACTGAGCATCCGTAGGGCGTTGGCATTTCCGTCAAACGTAGTAAAATCGAATCGTTGGGCATCGGGGAGTTTGTCAATCAGTTTTTCCCCGGTTCCACTTTTGAAAAATTCCTTAATGGCATCTTCGCCCGAATGCCCAAAAGGTGGGTTTCCCAAATCGTGGGCCAGGCAGGCTGTTGCCACCACCGGGCCAATTTCGGTGATTAGCGGATGTTCAATTTCTTTCTTTAGGAGTTCAGCCGAAATCATGTTGCCCAGCGAGCGCCCCACACTCGAAACTTCAAGGCTGTGAGTTAACCGGTTGTGTACGAAAATACTGCCGGGCAGGGGAAAAACCTGGGTTTTGTTCTGCAACCGCCGGAAGGGTGAAGAGAAGATCAGACGGTCATAATCGCGCTGAAATTCAGTTCGTGATTCTTCGGTAATTTTGCCCGAGGATGGTTTTCCCAGCCTTTTTACGGAAAGTAGTTGCTCCCAATTCATAGCCTTAAAATTTGTGCCCTAAAGGTACAATTATTATATCCAAATTAAATTGAATTGCACTTGTGTTAAATTAACCGTTCAACTTCGATTAGATTGAATTGGATGATTTAATTTTGAATGTTGAAATTATATCATTAAAAGGCCATGAAACGGTTTTCTATCATTCTTCTGTTGATTTTATTGCATCCATTGTTACATGGGCAGACCATTACCGCGAAAGCAATGGTTGATTCTATTGATAATCCAACGATTGTTCCCGACACCTTAAAGTCGTTTCTGGTAAGGAATGATCCGCCTTTTCTGTTCAGTGCCAATTTAAATCATCGGGAGAGAACGTTTGGAAATAAAATCCTCAGGGGAAGTTTATATTCAATTGGGTATAACACGGTTATTTTGACTGCACTGGTTTTTGCTCCCGAGTCACTTAGCAAATGGGAAAATAAAGAGGAAAAGTTCAGCAAAAGTTCCATCCTTCATCAATACAAAAATGCCTATACCAAGCCGCCTGTGATCGATAAAGATTTGTGGACCACCAATTATCTGGGGCATCCATATCAGGGGGCTTTCTATTATAATTCGGTTCGTTCGCAGGGAGCCAAATTTTGGCAGGCTTCCCTGTTTGCCTGGGGGCAGGCTGTTTTGTGGGAATATGGCTGGGAAGCGGGTATTGAACAACCCAGTATTCAGGATTTGCTGACTACCCCACTTTGTGGAATTTTGGTTGGCGAAACTTTTAATCTGGCGACCCTTGCCATGAGCCGGCATGGTTTTACCTGGTATGAAATTGCGGCGGTTTGTGTGATTAATCCGGCGTATGCCATTAATAACCAGTTCAAATTCAATAAGAGAATTTTACCCAAGGATTAGTTATTGGGCAATTGGGTTATCTTCTCATTTTTTCCATAATCTCTTTGGGTGTCTTTTCAGGTGTTCCACCGTCGAATGGTGGCAGGGGGTTGTATTCCATGGCTAACTGAATTACCTGTGCGGTAACATCTCCTGCAATGAGGCTCACCAGAAACAAGGCCATGTCAATTCCGGCAGAAACCCCGGCAGAAGTGATGTATTTTCCATCCTGCACATATCTTTCCGACAGATCAGGAACAATTACATCATAGTTTCTCAGTTGTTTTTTGCGGCCCCAGTGCGAGGTGCATTTTTTCCCGTTAAGGAATCCGGCTTCGGCCAGCAACAATGATCCGGCACAAACTGAAATGGTCCATTGGGTTGTTTTGTCGATCTTTTTAACCCATTCGATAACAGACTGATCTTTAAGAACCACATCAATTCCAAAACCTCCGGGGATAAGAAGAATATCAGCCTCAAGAACTTCATCGATGGTATAATCAGCAGTGATTTTTAGCCCGTGGGAATCTGAGTAACATTTCTTCTCCGTTCCTGTAAGAAAAACTTGAGCGTTGGGTAACTTGGATAGCACTTCGTAAGGGCCAACAACATCAAGGGCCGTGTAATTGTCAAAAAGGAAGAGCACTATTTTCATGGTATTTGTTTTATAGAATGACAATCGATTTTTTTCCGTAAGCTAATTTTTTTCGGCTATAAATATCATATCGGTTGAAATAGCTCCATCGGGTTCAGGATAGCCCTGCCTTTTCAGTTCAATATTACTGAACCCGGTTTCCCTAAGTTTTTCGGTAAGATAATCGGCTTGATGATAATGAACGTATACTTCATTCGATCCGCTGAAACTGGTGGTTTCAAATCCCGAACGGTTGTCATCGCCTTCCATGGTGCTAAAATAGACCCATCCTTTGTGGTTCAGCAAATTGTACATGTCGGCTATCAGTTTGGCACACTCCCCGTTCGAAAGGTAAGGCATACAAAAACCGCAGACAATGGCATCAAATTTCTGTTCCAGTTTTCCGATGTTGCGGCAATCCATCAACATGAAATCAGCAGAGGGATTATTGGCTTTTGCCAGTTTCACCATCTCGGTTGAGAGGTCAATCCCAATGATTTTTAGGTTTGGTTTTCTTTTGAGAAAATAGGATGTGATGTTGCCCGGGCCACAGGCAATATCAAGAACTTTTGCTTCCGGGTTTTCGATTTTGTTTAGGAAAGCATTGTAGGAATCATGGTACAAATCCATATTTATGAATTTATCCTGAAATGCTTTGGCCGATTTATTATAGGTATCGATCGTGATTTGGTATTTGTCCATTAAGCTGTTTTTTGTTCGAAGTAATTATTTTTTTCTGAATTCTCATACGCAAGGGGATGAATGTCATCAGATAAAACATTTTTTTAAAATTGAGAACTTCGGGTGGGTAGGGATAACTGATAGTTTTTTAAATTTAGGCACTGCTAATTTTGAACGATAAACGATGTCGCATTTACCTGCTCTTATTATTGACCTTGCTCTAATTTTAGGAGCTGCCGCGCTGGTTACTTTGCTGTTTAAGCGATTGAAGCAACCGGTGGTTTTGGGCTATATCATTGCTGGTTTTCTGGTTGGGCCAAACATTCGATTGTTCCCAACAGTCGTTGAACCTGAAATTATCAGGACCTGGGCCGATATTGGCGTGATTTTCCTTCTGTTTGGACTTGGATTAGAATTTAGCTTTAAAAAGCTGCTGAAGGTGGGCGGTGTGGCTGGTCTTACGGCCATTATTGAAGTTTCCTGCACACTGTTGCTTGGTTATGGCGTTGGGAAGCTGATGGGGTGGTCTCCGATGGATTGTCTGTTTTTGGGCGGAATTCTTGCGATTGCTTCTACTACTATTATTATCAGGGCTTTTGATGAATTGGGCGTGCGGAACCAGAAATTTGCCAGCATTGTAACCGGTGTGTTGGTTGTTGAGGATCTGGTGGCGGTTTTACTTATGGTATTGCTTTCAACGGTTGCTGTTAGCAAGACTTTTTCAGGGGCTGAAATGCTCCGGGAAGTATTTAAACTGGCGTTCTTCCTGATACTCTGGTTTGTTACCGGAATCTTTTTTATACCAACCATCTTCCGTAAGATCAGGCTTTTGATCAATGATGAAACGTTGCTTGTTATTTCGTTGGCGTTGTGCCTGCTGATGGTGGTCTTTGCCACCTATGTTGGTTTTTCTTCGGCGCTGGGAGCTTTTATCATGGGCTCTATTTTGGCCGAGACCACCAAGGCCGAAAAAATTGAGCAGCTTACCCTATCGATCAAAACCTTTTTTGGAGCCATTTTCTTTGTGTCGGTTGGTATGCTCATTGATCCGCAGATGCTGATAAAACATGCTGTTCCCATTATTGTGGCTACGTTGGTTCTGCTGCTGGGCAAGCCACTCTTTGTAACGATTGGAGCTTTGGTTTCGGGACAGCCACTCAAAATTGCTGTGCAGTCGGGGATGAGCCTTTCTCAAATCGGTGAATTTTCATTTATCATTGCAGGTTTGGGGTTAAGCCTGAATGTAACCAGCGATTTTTTATACCCGGTTGCCGTAGCGGTATCGGTGCTTACTACATTTACCACCCCGTACATGATCCGGTTGTCAGAACCCTGGTATACGTTCCTGGATAGAATTTTACCGCCCAGGATCAAAAATACGTTGAGCCAATACAGTGCAGGGGCACAACATATTACCGATGTAAGCGATTGGAAAAAAGTCATAAAGGCCTATTTTTTGAATGTGGCTATTTTTTCCGTAATCATCATCACCATTATTGTTTTAAGCACACAGTATCTCTCTCCATTGTTCTCGCGATTTGGCTGGCACGATGCCATTACTGCCGTCGTAACGTTAGCTGTGCTTTCGCCTTTTTTATGGGCCCTTGCTTTTCGCAGGCCACAACGGCAGGCTTATGCCAATGTGTGGATGAATAAAATCAAAAGGGGACCATTGGTCATGTTGCAGATTTCGCGAATCTTGTTGATGATCATATATATTGGTTTTTTGTTGTTTCAGTTGCTTTCACTCACCGCGGCTTTTTGGGGCGTGATTATCTCCTGTTTGATTCTTGTCCTTTTCTCGGGAAGGATCCGGAAATTTTATGGAAGAATTGAATCGCGATTTTTGTCCAATTTTCATGAACGGGAGGCGGAACTTTTGGCCAATAGCGTAATTGCTCCATGGGATAACCACATTGTCATTTTTGAGATCAGTCCAAGGTCCCCGTTTGTGGGAAAGACCTTACAGAGTTCGAAGATCAGGGAGAATTTTGGCGTTAACATCATGGTGATTGAGCGGGGTGATTATGTTATTAATATTCCTGGAAGGAATAATCATCTGTACCCTCACGATAAAATTTCGGTACTGGGAACCGATGAGCAGCTTGAAAAATTCAGGGCCTACCTTGAGTCATCGGCCAATAAACCCTGCTGGGAAGAGGAGCGGCAAAACGTCTCACTGCACCAGTTCCGAATCCGGGTTAATTCGCCACTCGAGGGGAAGACGATTTTTGATTCAGGCATCAGGGAACGATCTCATGGCTTGATTGTTGGCGTTGAACGGAACGGAGAACGAATCCTGAATCCGGAATCGGATTTTACCTTCGAAGTGGGCGATTTGGTCTGGATTGCCGGAAATGACCAGCTGATCCAGAAAATCTTCAGGGAGCTGGACGATCAGGCTTGAAACATCACCATCGTTATTCCCCGATGAAAAGCCTTTTGCTGGAAAATTCAGGATCGCAGGTTAGGTTGACCTTCAATTTTCTAAAACCGGCTTCATCGCCAGGTGTGGGTATGTGTGTGGTATGAACTTCGCAGCCACTCAGTTCATTCAATTTTTCCAATGCCATTTGAGCGGCCGGGTTCGATAAAGCTCCTATCGATAGCACAATGAGGGTTTCTTCCACATCGAGGCTGACCATTTTGCCATTTAGCAGATCTTTTTTCAGATGGGTTACCGAATCGATAATGTTTTGGGGTAGAAGCTGCAGGTTGTCGGGGAGCCCGGCCAGGTATTTGGTTGCATTTAAAATCAGGCTGGACGAAGCATGAAGCAGTGGGGAGTTCTTGCCCGTAATAATGGTGCCGTCGTGCAGTTCGATGGCCGAACCGCAGAAAATACCGGCATTCCCTTTACCCGATTCTTCCGCATCTTTTGCTGCTTCGCGGGCCGGGATTACCACTTTGCGGTCTTCTTCTTTCGCGCCCACTTTATTCATGATCTCAATTGAACGATCGAGGGTATCTTTATTGGAAAGTCCCATGGCATAATCGACCCCGGATCTGAAATAACGCCGGATGATTTCCTGATGGGCAGCTTCCGAAATGATGCGGTCGTCGGCAATACCAGCGCTTGCACGGTTCACGCCCATGTCGGTTGGAGACTGGTACATCGACTCTCCGCCGGTGATTTTCTCGAGAATTCTTTTCAACAGGTGAAAAGCTTCAATGTCGCGGTTGTAATTCACCACTTCTTCGTTGTAGGCATTCAGATGATGAATATCGATCATGTTTTCATCCTTCAAATCGGCTGTGGCCGCTTCGTATGCGATGTTTACCTTGTGGTTCAGTGGTAAATCCCAGATCGGGAAGGTTTCAAATTTGGCATATCCGGCTTTTACCCCTCTTTTATATTCGTGGTACAGATTGCAGAGGCAAGTGGCAAGTTTACCGCTTCCGGGGCCCGGACCCGTTACAATCACGATGGGTTTGGTGGTTTTGATGTATTCGTTTACACCGTAGCCTTCATCGCTGACAATCAGATCGACATCGGTAGGATAACCTTTGGTTGGATAATGGAGGTACACTTTAATCCCCCGCCGTTCGAGTTTGTTTTTGAATGCGGTAGCCCCAGGCTGGCTCTGATAGCGGGTAATGACAACCGCGGTAATGTTGATGCCCCATTCCCTGAAATCGTCAATACTCTTCAACGCATCAATATCATAAGTGATTCCGAAATCAGCTCTGACTTTGTTCCGTTCGATATCGCCGGCATAAATGCAGAGGATGACGTCTATCTGGTCCTTCAATAACTGAAGGAGACGCATCTTCACATTGGGATCAAAACCCGGCAAAACCCTGGCGGCATGAAAATCGTACAAAATCTTTCCTCCAAATTCAAGGTACAGCTTGTCGTTAAAACGGTTTACCCTTTCGAGAATTGAGGTGGTTTGTTCGCTAAGGTATCTCTCATTGTCAAATCCGATACGGTTCGAAAATTTTATCTCGCTCACTTTTAGATGTTTTTCAAAATGGATATTAAGGCTCAATTTTAGTGATTTTTTTAAGCTCTGAAGTGATTTTTTTGCCGTTTTGAGGGAAAAAGTGATAAAAAAATGGGGAAAAGGAAGGAATTTTCACGATAAATCAGATTTCACCGAAATTTCTGAAAAAGGAAATTCTCTTTAACCCTGAATTCTACGATCCGGCCAATCAGTTCATAAGGGATGGGTTTATTGAGCGGAAACTGTACTGAACCTTTGCCCTGCTTATAGGCCGAAAGCTCACCGGCAAACTCGGAATGACCTGTTGGTGTGGCATAAAATCCAATGTGGTTTTTGAATCCGGCGAAATAGACCAATGGCTTTCCATGCGTTTTGTAGGCTGGCATTCCATACGAAATACTTTCGACGGCATCGGGTGCTTTTTCCCGGATTACAATTCTGATTTGGGTTAAGATTTCCTCTATTTCGGGAGGAAATGAATGGATGTATTCTTCGACGGTTTCCATCGTTCGCTAATTTGAGAATTTTAAAATACAGAATTCTAATAACATAGATGCAAGTTATAAAATTGTGGAACGGTAAAGATGGAGAATGATGTTTTTTTCAAGCGGTTTTCTCTACTTTTGAACTACTAAACTACATAAGTCTTATGAATGCAATGTATTTGGTAATTGCAGCGTTGGTCGTTTTTGCGCTAGCTTACCGTTTTTACTTCAGCTTTATCTGTGCAAAAGTTTTGACCCTGGAGCCATCGAGAGTTACTCCGGCAAACCGGTTGTACGATGGACAAAACTATTATCCCACCAACAAGTGGGTTCTTTTTGGTCACCACTTTGCGGCGATTGCCGGTGCAGGCCCGTTAGTAGGCCCGGTGCTGGCCGTGCAGTTCGGGTATTTTCCCGGGTTCATGTGGATGTTGATTGGAGCTGTTATGGCCGGAGCCGTTCACGATCTGGTGCTTTTGACTGCTTCGATTCGCCATGATGGAAAATCCATTGCGGAAATTGCAAAAACCGAAATCAGTAAATTGAGTGGTGTAACGACTTCAATTGCCGTGTTAATCATTATTGTGGTTGCGTTGGCAGGTTTGGGACTGGTCGTAGTGAATTCGCTTTCCGAAAGTTCGTGGGGGACATTCACCATTGCTGCGACGATTCCCATTGCCCTGATCATGGGTGTTTGGATGGGCAAGATCAGGAAAGGGAAAATGATTGAGGCCACTATTTTCGGGGTTCTCATGCTATTCTTTGCCGTAATTTACGGTCGTTATATTCCCGATTCACCCATTGCATCGTGGTTTACTTTCAACCACCATTCGTTAACCATTTTGCTTGCTTTATATGGTTTTCTGGCGTCGGTATTGCCAGTATGGCTTCTGCTTTCGCCGCGCGACTACCTTAGCTCGATCATGAAAATTGCGGTAGTAGCCATGCTTGCCCTTGGGATTATTGTGGTGGCTCCCAATTTGAAAATGCCAGCTTTTACCCTGTTTACCCATGGCGGGGGCCCGATTATACCCGGAACCCTTTATCCCTATTTGTTTATTACCATTGCGTGCGGGGCGATATCTGGTTTTCATGCACTGGTAAGTTCCGGAACGACACCTAAAATGCTGATGAACGAGCGGGATATCAAGTTCATTGGCGTTGGTTCAATGCTTATCGAAGGGCTGGTTAGTATTCTGGCTCTGGTTGCTGCTGCCAGTCTTTTGCCTCTCGATTATTTCATGATCAACGTTTCGCCGGAGAAATTCCAGCATATTTTGCCTCAGCTTCAGGCGATGGGTTTTACCGATTCGAACATTACGGAACTTTCTTCCGAGGTTGGTGAAAAAATTGTTGGCCGTACCGGTGGTGCGGTATCGCTGGCTGTAGGAATGGCTCAGATCTTTTCTTCCATTCCCGGAATGAAGGGTTTGATGTCGTACTGGTACCACTTCGCCATTATGTTTGAAGCGTTGTTTATCCTTACTACCATTGATGCCGGTACCCGTATTGCCCGTTTTGTTTTGCAGGAAGCGATGGGAAAAGTATACAAACCGTTTGGACGCACCAATTGGTTGCCTGGGAACTTGCTGGCCAGCGGGATCATTGTATTTGCCTGGGGTTATTTTATCTATTCGGGGACCGTTGCGACGATCTGGCCTATGTTTGGCAGCGCCAATCAGTTACTGGCCACCATTGCCCTGGTGGTTGGAACCAGTTACATTATTAATCAGGGGAAAGGAAAATATGCCTGGATAACCATTTTGCCCATGGCTTTTGTGGGGATTACCACCCTTACCGCTGGATTTCAGAATGTGATGAAAATTTATCTGCCGCAGGCCATGGAAGCCAAGACCCG
>DAOQAB010000037.1:21642-31008 GCA_035353695.1 Prolixibacteraceae bacterium | reverse complement strand
TCAAAAGAATCCCTTTTTTGTATCATCTTCATTTCTATTACATCATTCCAGGCATACCGCCGCCCATTCCGCCTGCAGGCATGGCTGGAGCATCTTCTTTCTCTTCAACCAATACACATTCGGTAGTCAGGAACATTCCGGCAATCGATGCAGCATTTTCCAACGCTACACGGGTAACTTTGGCCGGGTCGATTACTCCGGTTTCGTACAGGTTTTCATACTTGTCGGTACGGGCATTGTAACCAAAATCGGCTTTGTTTTCTTTTACCTTCTGAACAACCACAGCGCCTTCCTTGCCCGAGTTGGTCACAATCTGGCGCAACGGTTCTTCAATGGCACGTTTCACGATTTCAATACCGGTTGTTTCGTCTTCGTTGTCGCCTTTCAACCCTTCGAGTGCTTCAATAGCCCTCAGGTAAGCCACACCACCACCCGGAACAATACCTTCTTCAACAGCCGCACGGGTTGCGCTCAAAGCATCGTCAACACGGTCTTTTTTCTCTTTCATTTCAACTTCGGAAGCTGCGCCTACATAAAGTACAGCTACTCCACCGGCCAGTTTAGCCAACCGTTCCTGAAGTTTTTCTTTATCGTAGTCTGAAGTGGTTACTTCAATCTGTTTTCTGATCTGGCCTACGCGGGCAGCAATGTTGCTTTGTTCGCCGGCGCCATTTACGATGGTTGTATTTTCCTTGTCAACCGTAATTTTTTCAGCCTGCCCCAGCATGTCGAGGGTTGCCTGTTCAAGTTTGAGCCCTTTCTCTTCGGTAATTACAGAACCACCGGTAAGAATGGCAATATCTTCGAGCATCTCCTTGCGGCGGTCGCCAAAGCCCGGAGCTTTCACAGCAGCTACCTTCAACGAACCACGCAAACGGTTTACCACCAGTGTTGTCAATGCTTCGCCATCAACATCTTCGGCAATAATCAGCAACGGACGACCGGTTTGTGCAGCCGCTTCGAGAATAGGAAGAAGCTCTTTCATGGTCGAAATCTTCTTGTCGTGGATAAGGATCAGCGGATGATCGAGTTCGGCAGCCATTTTTTCGGTATTGGTAATGAAGTAAGCCGAAATGTAACCGCGGTCGAACTGCATACCTTCCACCACATCTACATAAGTATCGGTACTTTTCGATTCTTCAACCGTAATCACACCTTCTTTGTTTACTTTTTCCATGGCTTCGGCAATCAACTTACCGATGGTTTCGTCGCCATTGGCCGAGATACGGGCCACCTGTTCAATTTTGCTGAAGTCGTCGCCCACATTTTGTGACTGAGCTTTTATATTTTCAACCACTTTGGCAACGGCCTTGTCGATACCGCGTTTCAAATCCATTGGATTGGCACCGGCGGTCACGTTTTTCAAACCGACTGTAATGATTGACTGTGCAAGAATGGTCGCGGTGGTTGTTCCGTCACCGGCATCTTCTCCGGTTTTTGAAGCCACTTCTTTCAGCATTTGTGCACCCATGTTTTCATAAGGATCTTTCAAGTCGATCTCTTTGGCAACGGTTACACCGTCCTTGGTAATTTGTGGGGCACCAAATTTTTTCTCAATAATCACATTTCTGCCTTTGGGGCCTAAAGTTACTTTTACTGCATCGGCCAGTTGGTCAACGCCTTTTTTCAGTGCATCGCGCGCTTCGATGTTGAATTTAATTTCTTTTGACATATTCAAAAAATTTTATCAGTTAACAAATTAAGCGATGTAAAGCACATCGGTTTGTGAAAGTAAAAGATAATCCATTCCATCAATATTCAACTCGGTTCCAGCATATTTACGATAGTAAACCGTATCGCCGATTTTGACTTCCATGCTTTCGTCTTTCAACGCGGCACCCGTCATGACGACAACACCCTGCTGAGGTTTTTCTTTTGCTGAATCGGGGATGATAATACCGCTTGAAGTTCTTTCTTCGGCGGCTTTTGGCTCTACAAGGACTTTGCCTGCCAAAATTTTACCTTTTAAATCTGCCATTTCTATAATTTTTTTGGTTTAACATACGAATTAATAAACTGTCGAAGGATTTATCAGATTTTGTGCCAATCTGAATTCCTGACAAATTGAAGCAGATTCCGCCCCATTTTCCTGACAGAAAAGAAACACCCGGGGAAGTGTTTTTGTTTAGAACTCTGATTTTATGATTTTTGAAAATTTTGAAACTGCCACGATGACAGATCAAAAAAGGCGCCCCACATTGGAACGCCTTCTCCGTTTTATCGAATTATTAATCCTATTTCTTTTCTGCATCTGATTTGTCACCACCAACCGTTTGAATCTGATCGGATGAGGTGGGGAAATTAGGAACCTGAGTAGGGTCTACTGCGGTTTGTATCTGTTCTTTCATGATCGAATCCTGTGAAGCTTTATTACGGGGAATGAATGCACTGGCCAAAATACACAACACCAACAATGTACCTGCCAGAGCCCATGTTGCTTTTTCAAGAAAATCGGCGGTACGACGTACTCCCATGATCTGATTGTTGCTTGAAAAGCCCGATGCCAAACCTCCTCCTTTGGAGTTCTGAACCAATACAATCAGCACCAATAAAAAACAAACGATAAAAATGAGAACAATAGCAACTGTATACATTTTATGATTCTTTAGATATTAATTTTTCTATTTTTTCAATCTGAGCCGCAAAGTAACTATTTTTTTCCGGGAATTTCAAACTTAATTTCTCATAAGAATTTAAAGCTTCCTGATAGAGTCCCTGTTTTAGGTAAATATTGGCCAACGTTTCGGTGATCAAATCCTCCCTGATCTGACTACTTTGCTCCGAAAGGAGTTTCCCTGAATCGGGAGTCCGTTCCATCAACGGTTCATTGGCAATTCTGCCGGAGATAAACTGATCGATCAGATCGCTGCTGCTATCAGAGTCGGGTCGTAACTCCTCCTCGGCAGGAGTATCAATTAACTGGAAAACATCTTCAATCTGATAGTTGGAGACATAGGTTAACTCATCCTGCGAAATTTCGGGTTTCTCCTGTAAAAAATGCCGGAAGGTATCCTGATCGTAAGGCAGAAGTTCAAACCGGTCGTTTTCTTTTGACTGAACATCGAGCAAGCGATAAAGCAATGCTCGGTCGGGGACAAAAATGGCATGTTTCGACAACTCCTGTTCAAATTTATAACTGTTGATATTCTTCAAATTACGAAGATACAACATCCGGGCAACCGGAAAGTATGGATAATCGTCGATGATCTCTTTCAACTCCGTCACGGTTGACTGATCCAACAGATCGGGTCTGTTCAGGTAGTGTATGAATTGTTCGCTTCTCAAGGGTTTACCAGTTTGCTACCGATTTATTATATATATCATCAATCATCTTTTTTACAATATCTTCAACCAATGTACTTTCTACATCGCTCAATATCTGACTGGATTCAAAATCCTCATATTCCGAGAATTCGGTTTCAAAGTCCTGTGTATGGTCCTTATTATTGGTAAATTTCACCTTAACTTTAACGGTCAACCGGTTCGAGGCGGCCGTATCGTTCGATTTGATGGACACCGGCTTTACGTCGTACCCGGTTACAGCCCCTTCAAATTCAAGATCACCACCATCGGTCTTATAATCCAGACTGGTCTGACGGGTAAATTTATCACGGAGCTGTTCTACAAAATAATCGGTCAGAGTTGGGTTCATCCTCAAATTGTCGGTAAAATCGTAGATGGTATACGTCTTCACTTCGGGCGAAATAGATGCCCCGGTGAAGGTATAGTTGATTTTGCAGCTATCGGCCACCACAACAATGAAACCAATAAGCAGGATTTTCCCAATGCGATTCATATCCGGTTTTCTAATCAATATTATACTCTTTTATTTTGCGGTACAGTGTACGCTCCGAAATTCCAAGTTCGTTGGCTGCATGTTTCCGCTTTCCGTTGTACTTGTCAAGTGCCTTTCGGATCAGCTCTTTCTCTTTCTCTTCGAGCGAAAGCGATTCCTCAACAAACTCTTCGGTATCCTGGATCAGGTGCTCGGGGTGAATCGTTACCGGAGTAACCACCGGTGTTTGTACAATCGGCTTGACCTTGGTTTCGTGCCCGGTTGCCACCTCGTATTCCAAATCGTTGTCATGGTAAAGCTTCCGGATAATCATTGCGTTATCCGATTGCACCTTGATATCCTTTTCGCCGCTCTGCATGATATCGAGAACCAATTTTTTCAGATCGGTCATATCTTTCTTCATGTCGAAAAGCACCTTGTACAAAATCTCCCTTTCGGACGAGAAGGTGTTATCGCTCTCCTGTTTGTAGAGTGCCGGCAGCGGATGTTCATGAAAATGTGGAAGATAACCCCTCAACTTGGTTCCTGTGATCTCCCGCTCTTTTTCGATGATCGAAATTTGTTCGGTAATATTTTTCAACTGCCTCACATTTCCCGGCCAGGGAAACGAAACCAATATCTGTTTGGCCTCGTCATCGAGTTTCAACACCGGCATCCGGTATTTCTGGGCAAAATCGCTGGCAAATTTTCGGAATAGCAGATAGATATCTTCGCGCCGTTCCCTCAGCGGGGGAACATTCACCGGAACCGTGTTCAACCGATAATAGAGATCTTCCCTGAATTTACCTTCGCTAATGGCCTTCGGAATGTCGAGATTGGTGGCTGCAACCACGCGAACATCGGTTTTCAGCACATCGGACGAACCTACCCGGATATATTCACCGGCTTCGAGCACCCTCAACAGCCGCACCTGAGTCGAAAGAGGCAGTTCACCCACCTCGTCGAGAAAAATGGTGCCACCATCGGCCACTTCGAAATAGCCTTTACGATCGGATAAAGCACCTGTAAAAGAGCCCTTCACGTGTCCAAACAACTCTGAATCAATGGTCCCTTCGGGTATGGCGCCACAGTTGACCGCAATGTATTTGCCATGCTTCCGCGCCGAGTAGTTGTGGATAATCTGAGGAAAGCTCTCCTTTCCTACTCCACTTTCGCCCATAATCATTACCGACAAGTCGGTTGGAGCCACCTGCACAGCAACCTCAATGGCCCTGTTCAATCCTGGAGCATTGCCAATAATTCCAAAACGCTGTTTGATATCCTGAATGTCGATCATCTTCAAAAGATAACTTTATAATTGTGCCATTATTACTGGCATGGCTGACAAAGTTACAATTTTTGGTCGATGATGAAAAAGTTAAAAAATCTATTTTACGCAGAAGCATTGATACCTGATTGAAAATGCATAGGTTTTTTTCATTAAGTATTAACAAACAATCAACTCTCTATGCTAACATATCTTATTGCATCTAAAATATTTCCTACCTGAATGTTTTTTTTAAGCCAATAGGGTTCTTTTACAAGCGAAACAATAAACAGTTTACAATTACCCAAATCTTCTAATGCTACATAAGTCCCCTTTGAAACTTCAGGGGTAAGCTTTGCTTTACATTCAAATGCCAATATTTTATCACCTTTTGTAAGTACCAAATCAATTTCGTTTCCGGTTGCTGTACGATAAAACCAAGGTTGCCAGCCCATTGCTGAAATTAAAATATTTTCAATTACATACCCTTCCCATGAATAGCCAAAAACAGGATGCCCTAACAACTGATTGATATCATTTATGTGCAACAAAGAATGCAAAATTCCTGTATCCCGAATGTATATCTTTGGTGATTTTGTGATGCGCTTGCTAAGGTTGGGCAAAAATGGTTGAAGAGTTCTTGTTATAAAAGATTTTTCAAAAAAATCAGCATAACTCCTAACTGTATGATAAGATATCCCAAGTGCGTCAGCCAAACGGTTGCTATTAAATATTTGCCCCTGATTATTGGCCAACATCTGTAAAAAACGTTGAACAGTAAACAAAGGAATCGTGTTGCCTGAATACTGAAGATCGCGTTCAAGATATGATTGAAGGTACTGAGTCCTCCAAATGCCAGAATAATCATCATTTTCAGAAAGATATGATAAAGGGAAACCTCCTCTAAGCCAATGCCTGTAAAAGTGTTCATCATTGCCGTCGGATATTTCCGAGTATGTAAAAGGTGTTAATTCAATATATCCAATTCTCCCAGCAAGTGATTCAGAAGTTTTGTTAATAAGTTCTCTTGATGCTGATCCCAACAACATGATCTGACCATTTCTTCTATTTCGGTCAATAATTCCTCTTAATTCAGGGAAAATATTAGGCATTATCTGAGCTTCATCAATACAGACCGTTGAATATGGATTTATTTCAAAGAAAAGGGTTAGATCAATGATCTTCATCCTATCTGCAGGATTTTCTAAATCGATATAAATAAAATTTGGTATCGAATTTCCAATTTGTTTTGCCAACGTTGTTTTTCCACATTGACGTGGACCAAGAATCGTTACAACAGGAAATATTTTCATAAAATCGATGACCTGTTGACTTATTTTGCGCTCAATTTTACCTTGCATTTTAGAAATTGATTTTCTATTTTGCAAGCTTAGTGATTATTTAGTTAAAAAACAACTGATTACAAAGATATTTTTTTAATACAACTTTCCTGCCATTCTGTTACCTTTGCCTATCATGAAAAATGCGCTTATTATCATACCTGCCCGCTATGCATCCACCCGGTTCCCGGGAAAACCTCTGGCATTGATTCACGGAAAACCAATGATCCAGCATGTGGTGGAACGTTGTAAAATGGTGTGCGACCAGGTGGTGGTTGCTACCGACGACGACCGGATTGCCGAAACCGTTAAAACATTCGGGGGCCGTTGTATCATTACCTCATCGGAACACCAGAGCGGAACCGACCGTTGTGCCGAAGCTGCAGCCAAACTCACCTTCTCCGATCATTTCGACGTGATCATTAATGTGCAGGGCGACGAACCATTTATCGATCCCGGACAGATCGAACAGATCATTGGTTGCTTCGACGATCCCAACACCGAAATTGCCACCCTCATCACCCCCATCACATCCAGCGAGGTTCTCTTCAACCCCAATAAGGTAAAAGTGGTGAAATCGGCTTCGGACTACGCCCTCTATTTTAGCCGCCAACCCATTCCTTTCCATCGCGATTTGCCCGAAAACGAATGGATCGGTCATGCCCGTTATTTTCTGCACATTGGAATGTATGCCTTTAAACCGGAAGTTTTACAGGCTGTGACCCGGCTTGAACCTTCGATGCTCGAAAAATCGGAAAAACTGGAACAACTAAGGTGGCTTGAAAACGGGTATCGCATCAAGACAGCGGTTACACAACACACCAACATTGGAATCGATACCCCTGCGGATTTGGAAGAGATTTCAAAATTTAAAAAATAGTTTCTATCCCAAGTTTCCATCAATCCATTTCGCAGGAATGAATATAAATTCCTAATTTAGGCGAAAACCAGATTGCATGGAAACTCCACTGATTGTTCAAAACGACCCATGGCTCGAGCCTTACAAACAAGCATTCATCGATTGGATACAACGATCGACACAAATCGAAAATGAGTTGTGCCATGGCGATTCCCTTTACCATTTTGCTTCGGGATACCTCTATTTCGGCCTTCACAAAATAGATGGAAAATGGCACTTACGGGAATGGCTCCCCAATGCGACTTCGGTCTATATGATTGGCACCTTTTCGAACTGGCAGGAAGAGGAACATTTTCGTATGAACCCTGATGGAAACGGGAACTGGGAAGTTATACTTGAAGGCAATCAGCTAAATCATGGCGATTTATATGCCCTGTCGGTTCACTGGAACGGAGGAAGCGGGAAACGGATTCCTGCATGGTGCCACCGGGTTGTACAGGATAATAACACCTATATTTTCAACGCACAGGTGTGGGATCCACCCTGCCCTTTTGAATGGAAAAACGGGAAACAATCACCGTTAAATGAGTCTCCACTGATCTACGAAGCCCATATTGGCATGAGCGGAGAAGAGGAACGGGTACATACTTACAATGAATTCCGAACCGACATCCTGCCCCGGATCAAAGAACTTGGGTACAACGTCATTCAGTTGATGGCCATTCCCGAACATCCCTATTATGGAAGTTTTGGGTACCACGTATCCAGCTTTTTTGCTGCTTCTTCGCGCTTTGGCACACCCGAAGAGCTGAAACAGCTCATTGACGAAGCCCATGGAATGGGCATTGCCGTAATCATGGACCTGATCCACTCTCATGCGGTGAAAAACGAGGTAGAAGGGTTGGGAAAATACGACGGAACCCGCTACCAGTTTTTTCACGACGGACCAAGGGGCGAACATCCGGCTTGGGATTCATACTGTTTCAATTACGGGAAAAAAGAAGTGTTGCATTTCTTACTGTCAAATATCAAATTCTGGCTCGACGAATACAACTTCGACGGGTTCCGTTTCGACGGGGTAACCAGCATGTTATATTTTGATCATGGATTGGGAAAAGCATTTGGTTCGTACGGCGACTATTTTTCGCCCAACCTCGATTACGATGCGGTTGTCTATTTCAAGCTGGCCAACAAACTTATCCATCAGGTGAAGGCCAATGCACTTTCCATTGCCGAAGATATGAGTGGGCTGCCAGGCCTTGCTGCTCCACTTGAAAGCGGAGGCCTTGGTTTTGACCTCCGTATGTCGATGGGTGTACCCGATTACTGGATCAAAACCATCAAAGAGAAAAAAGATGAAGAGTGGGAAGTGGGCGACATCTTCTATCAGGTCACAGCCCACCGGATGGACGAAAAAGTAGTCAGCTATGCCGAAAGCCACGACCAGGCGCTGGTTGGCGACAAAACCATCATATTCCGGCTGATTGACAAAGAAATGTATTTCAGCATGAGGAAAGATCAGCCCAACCTGAGCGTGGAAAGGGGAATTGCCTTGCACAAAATGATCAGGCTTATAACAGCAAGCTGTGCCGGGGGGGCTTACCTCAACTTTATGGGAAACGAATTTGGCCATCCCGAATGGATTGATTTTCCCCGCGAAGGAAATGGCTGGTCGTACAGGCACGCCCGCCGCATCTGGAGCATCTCCGACGACCGGGAACTGCGGTTCCAGTGGCTGAAATTTTTCGACCGCGACATGATCGCGCTGATCAGGGAACGAAAACTTTTGTCGATACCGGAGATATGGAAAATATGGGAAAGCAAGGGCGACCAAGTACTGGCATACAGCCGCGGAAATTTACTTTTTGTATTCAATTTCTGCCCGTACACATCCTTCACCAATTATGGAATTGCTTACGAACCCTCAAAATTTAAAATCATATTGAATACCGATTCCGGAATCTATGGTGGTCAAAACCGGGTGGACGAACGGATGGCCTATTACACCATCCCATCGGCAGGAACAGGTAGCCAACACTACCTGCGCCTTTACTTACCTGCACGAACGGCAATGGTGCTTGAAAAAGAGGGAATCAAAAGGATAAAATAAAATGACTGAAAAAAG
>DAOQAB010000037.1:0-21542 GCA_035353695.1 Prolixibacteraceae bacterium | reverse complement strand
GGGTAGAAAATTCGGAATGGAATACATACAATAAAAAAGCCCGCCTTCTCCCGATATTCATCGGGATTCGGCGGGCGGAGGCGGAGAGAATGGGATTCGAACCCATGATACCCTTTTGGGGTACACACGCTTTCCAGGCGTGCCTCTTCAGCCACTCGAGCATCTCTCCTTAAATATATTCGTTCAAAAAACGCTGTCTAAAAATCAAAAACAGAGTACTCACGCTTTCTCCCGACGTACGTCGGGATGCCTCTTCAGCCACTCGAGCATCTCTCCAATAAGGTTGTTAAAGGAACCTCATTTTTTTGAGGGCGGAAAATTACAAAAATTTGGGAATATCCAACACCTATTACAATGTTATTTCCCCACGAAGATCCATATTCAACTGCTTTTTGATCTCATCAATACTGTAACCTTTCCCTAAAAGGTACATTAGTTTGGTCACAGCAGCTTCGGTTGTCATATCATAACCACTTACTGCTCCGGCATTTAACATAGTCACACTGGTTTCATACTGACCCATTTCGACCCGACCACCTGCACACTGACTGACATTCAGTACTACAACACCCCGCTCTACTGCTTTTCGAATGCACTTTGTAAACCATGGCAAATTGGGAACATTCCCGCTGCCAAACGACTCAAGCACAATCCCTTTTAACCCTTCGATCCCTGTAACTGCCTTAATGATTGCTTTATTGATCCCCGGAAAGATTTTCAGGATAACCACGTGGGTATCCAGCTCTTCCTCTACCGAGAACTCCGATTGTTCTTCGGGTCGCAATATCTTGTCCTCAAAATAGGTAATATCAACTCCGGCTTTGGCCAGCGGCGGATAATTTTTGGAATCGAAAGCACGAAATTGCTGAGAATCAATCTTCGATGTTCTGTTTCCACGAAAAAGCAATGAATTGAAATACACACAGACCTCAGGCACCATCGCAACATCGCCATTTTTTGCGGCTGCAATTTCGATCGCTGTCAGGAGATTATTCTTGCCATCGGTACGTAAGGTCCCAATGGGCAATTGTGATCCGGTAAAAACCACCGGTTTATTCAGATTCCGGAACATAAAACTAAGCGCCGATGCGGTATACGACATGGTGTCGGTACCATGCAATACCACAAATCCATCGAACCGTGCATAGTTTTCATAAATCAACCGGCCAATTTTCACCCAGATATCAGGGGTAACATTCGATGAGTCGAGAGCCGGGCTGAATGAAATGGAAGAAATATCGTATCCAAATTTAAGGATCTGGGGTATTTCAAAGGTCAACTGATCGAAATTAACCGGCATCAGGGAACCATCTTCCGGCTTTTGCACCATCCCAATCGTTCCTCCGGTATAAATTATTAATATTGAAGGTCTCATAAGAATTGATCTATGCCCAAAGGTATATTTTTCTCAAACGAATGGACCGGACAGAAGTCATATTTTAAGAAATCGTAACAAATAAATAGAACAAAAACGTAAATGTCAAAGCATTCACCAATCCAGCCCATCAAATCCGGAACAATTCCGCTGCGTTCTTTGACGTAATGGAGGCAATCTCTTCTTCCGAAAGGTTGAAAATCTCGGCAACCTTTTTAGCCACAAAAACCAGGTTGGCACTTTCGTTTCGCTTTCCCCGAAAAGGGACCGGAGCCAAGTAGGGAGAATCGGTTTCAAGAATAATATCTTCCGGTCTCAACTTTTTCAGCACCATGTCAACTCCTGAATTTTTAAAAGTCACGGTTCCCCCAACGCCAATTTTAAAGCCCAGGTCGATCACCTCCCTCGCTTGCTCGTAAGTTCCGGAGAAACAATGAAAAACACCGCTCATTCCGGAATAATATACCGCTTTCACATTTTCAAGCACCACATCATACGATTCCCTCAGATGAATTGAAACCGGCAAATGATGTTTTTCGGCAAGTTTCAGCTGCCTTTTAAAAACATATTCCTGCTCTTCGCGAAAGGTCTTATCCCAGTACAAATCAATCCCAATCTCGCCGATTCCATAAAAAGGCCGTTTATTGAGCCAAAACTCCACCACTTCGAGTTCTTCTTCAAAATCTTCTTTTACCGAGGTTGGATGAATTCCGATCAAAGGGAAACAAACGTCCGGGTACTTATCGGAAAGATCCAGCATCTTTTTAATGGAAGAGCTGTCAATATTGGGTAGCACGATCTTTTCAACGCCGCTTTCCACGGCCCGTTTAACGACCTCGTCGATCTCGCCGTTATATTCTTCCGAATAAATATGGGAATGGGTATCTGTTAACATCAATGAAATTTTGCCAAAAATAAAAATATATCACCGGGCAATTTCTCAATTCAACTCTAAGAAAACATTATCTTTTTGTAAACCGCCCGAACAACATCCGACATTCTCTTTCTTTTACCTCTATTTACTGGGATTTCCTCAAAAATTAATGATCTCGATTCGTTATTTTTGATAAATTGCCGGAGAAAAGATAATTTAACCTGAGGTAAAAACATTATGGATTTTCCATTACGAACAGAAGTGTCCATCGAACCAGCCCAATGGGATTTCAATTACCAAACGCCGGCGATGTTTTTGGGGTCCTGTTTTTCCGACCACATGGGAGGGGCGCTCCTGAGAAGTAAGTTCCCGGTGCAGCTAAACCCTTTCGGTGTGCTTTACAATCCAATTTCCTTGTCCATGGCATTAAACCGAATCCTCGATCAACAGGAGGTCAGTAACGATGAACTGGTTTTTCACGACGGGCTATGGCATTCCTTTTATTTCCATGGTTCTTTTTCAAACAGTTCAAAAGAAACCCTAATTGAACAATGCAACCGTGCAATTGCCGAAGCATCCACCTTTTTAAAAAGCGCACAATTTCTTTTTATCACCTTGGGTACGGCATGGGTTTTCCGCCACCAAGAATCAGGGAAAATTGTTTCTAATTGCCATAAAATACCCGCTTCCAACTTTGAAAGGTTCCGACTGAGTATTGATGAAATCAGGGAACAATGGTTACCTCTTTTGTCCAGGATCCATCAGTTCAACCCCAAATTGAAGATCATTTTTACGGTAAGCCCCATCCGTCATTTTAAAGATGGCGCCCACGAAAACCAGTTAAGCAAGTCGACATTGTTATTAGCCATCGACGAAATCACCCAAGCCTACCCGGTCGAACAAATCGGCTATTTTCCATCGTATGAACTGATGAACGACGAACTTCGCGATTACCGGTTTTATAAAGAGGATATGGTACATATTGCTGAAACAGGGATCCGTTTCATCTTCGAAAAATTCAAATTCGCCTTTTTCAGTAAGGAAACGACCGAATGTTTCAACCAGATCCAGCCAATCATTCTGGCAAAAGAACACAAAATACTGAACAAAAACGATCAATCTGTCACAATATTTGCCGAAAAGACGATTGAAAAAATCACATACCTCCAAAAAAAATATCCAAATGTTAATTTTGAAGAAGAAATGAAACATTTCATTGATCTGGCAGGCTTAGAAAAAGGTTTTTACTAATTTTATAAGGTGTTTAACCTATTTATAAATACAAAATGAGCTATCTTAAGTTCGATAAGAATCAACTTGTTAACCTCGAGTATTCCCTCCTGAGGGAGATACTGCACACCAACCGGGCAGGTTCTTACTGTTGCACAACCCTTTCGGGCTGTAATACCCGGAAATACCATGGTTTGCTGGTATGCCCGAATGAATCACTCGATGGAGGCAAGCATGTTTTATTATCATCACTCGATACGACCATCATCCAACATGGTTCCGAATTCAACCTGGGGATCCATAAATACCCCGGCGATCATTACGAACCCAAAGGGCACAAATATATCCGCGACTTTGAAATCGACACGATTCCGGTAACCACCTTCCGGGTTGGAGGGGTCGTCCTCACCATGGAACGAATGCTGGTAGAAGAAGCCGAACAGGTTTTGATCAAATACACCCTTGAGGATGCCCATTCGCCAACAACGTTACGGTTCAAACCCTTTCTGGCTTTCCGGAATGTACATTCGCTGACGCATACCAATATGGTTGCCAACACCAAATACCAGACGGTTGAAAACGGCGTCAAATTCCAGTTATACGAAGGATATCCTTTCCTGAACCTACAATTTTCGAAAAAAGTTGAATACATCCATAACCCAGACTGGTTCCACGACATTGAATACCTGAAAGAACAAACCCGGGGATACGAGTTCCGCGAAGATCTTTTTGTTCCGGGCTATTTTGAGGTCGACATAAAAAAAGGAGAAAGCATCGTTTTCTCGGCTTCAACTTTTGAAACAGCCCCCACTCACTTGAAAAGCAAATTCACTCAGGAGCTAAAAAAGAAAACGCCTCGCGACAGTTTTTTTGGTTGCCTGAAAAACGCGGCCGAACAATTTGTGGTAAAAACGCCCGAATTCACCGACATTCAGGCCGGTTATCCCTGGTATAACGGAAGAATCAATCAAACATTTGTTGCGTTGCCAGGTCTGTCGCTTGCAATCGACGATCCCGCTTTAATTACCAGAATTATCGACACAAACGTTTCAAGGCTCAGGAACGGTCTCTTTCCTAAAAAATGGGGGAGGTTTGGCTCCAATTACGATTCCGCCGACAGCCCCTTATGGTTCTTCTGGACAATCCAGAATCTGATCGATGAGCTTGGTGGCAGAAAAAAAATATGGGACAAATACAAAGGCACATTTATTCAGATACTTGATGCGTATAAAAATGGTACCGATTATCACATCGGCATGTTGGAAAACGGATTAATTAGCGCCGATTGTACCGGGGTTGCCCTAACCTGGATGAATGCGTATGCCAACGGAAAACCAGTCACCCCCCGATACGGTTGCCCTGTCGAGATTAATGCACTTTGGTATAATGCCATCTGCTTTGCCCTTGAACTGGCAACCGAGGCCAACGATAAATCCTTCACCCATCAGTGGAAGGAAAAACTTACCCTGATAGGCAAATCTTTCAGGCAAACCTTCTGGAATGACGAAAAAGGATACCTGGCCGATTGCTATTACAATGGGGTTACCGACTGGGCAATCCGCCCTAATCAGGTAATATGCACCGCGTTGAACTATTCCCCCCTATCCAAGGAGATGAAAAAATCGATATTGAGCCTGGCAAAAAAAGATTTGCTTACCCCCCGCGGATTAAGAACCCTCTCGCCTCGCAACGAAAATTACGAAGGCAGTTACGAAGGGAACGAAGAACAACGGGAAAAAGCGTTCCATCAGGGAACCATTTTCCCATGGCTCATTGGGTTCTTTATCGAAGGATATCTCGGTGTACACCAACGAGGTGGACTTTCGTTCACCAAAACCATTATGGAAGGTTTTGAAGAAGAGATGACCCAACATTGTATCAGTACCATTTCTGAAATTTACAATGGGAATCCCCCGCATACAGGGAAAGGCGCCATCTCCCAGGCTTGGAATATTGGTGAAATTTTACGGGCCTATCACCTGATCGACTTGTATGAGAATGGTCAGCAAGCGATAGATTTAACGATTTAATTTTGATTCGGATGAAGGTTTTGATGTTCGGTTGGGAATTTCCACCTCACATTTCAGGAGGTTTAGGTACAGCATGTTATGGACTCACAAAAGGATTGGCCAGTTTCAACGACCTAGAGATTGTATTTGTTGTCCCCAAAGCCTATGGCGATGAGGATCAAAGCAAAATGAAACTGATTGGTGCCGGTGATGTATCCATCTCCAAGAAGAAAATCACCTTCGCCAACAGCCAGCACAAAGTCGATTATTACGAAGTTGACTCCAGGATCGTTCCTTATACCGATCCCGATGAATTCTGGAACCTGGCCAGCACAGAACACTCGAAACAGACCCGTTTCATCGAAACCGATAACATTGGAAGAATCCCTTTCACCGGAAAATACGGAAGCAACCTGATCGACGAAATCTACAACTATTCGTTGGTTGCCGAAACCATTGCCCACGAAAATGAATTCGACATCATTCATGCACACGACTGGCTTACTTACCCTGCCGGAATTGCCGCCAAACGCATTTCAGGCAAACCACTGGTAATTCATGTCCATGCCACCGATTTCGACCGGAGCGGGGGAAGTGTCAACCCAACCGTATACTCCATTGAACGGGAAGGAATGGAAGCCGCCGATAAGATTATAACCGTCAGCAACCTTACCCGCCAGATCGTTATCGATAAATATGGGATCGACCCGTCGAAAGTGGTCACCGTGTACAATGCCGTTGAGCCAGTTAATTTCGACGAAAAGATCGCCCTGAAAAAAGGGATTGATGATAAAATCGTCACCTTCCTGGGGCGTATCACCATGCAAAAAGGCCCCGAATATTTCATTGAAGCAGCCTACAAAGTATTGAAAAGAACCAAAGATGTCCGGTTTGTGATGGCCGGAAGCGGCGACATGATGAATGCCATGATCCGGCGTGCAGCCAGCCTGAAAATTACCGATCATTTCTATTTTACCGGATTCCTGCGCGGCGACGATGTTTTCAATATGTTAAAAATGAGCGACGTGTATGTGATGCCGTCGGTGTCCGAACCTTTTGGAATTTCACCATTGGAAGCCATGCAATCGGATGTCCCGGTCATTATTTCCAAGCAATCGGGAGTTGCCGAAATTTTAACACACGCTATTAAGATCGATTTTTGGGATATCAACGCCATGGCTGATGCCATTTATGCGTTGGTGAAATACCCGGCACTATCGGTCGAATTTAAAAAACATGCCCGTGCCGAAGTCGATAGTTTGCAATGGAAAAATTCAGCCCAGCATGTGCGCAACATTTATTTAGAAACTTTGAAACTTATTTAGATATGAAGACGATTTGCCTCTACTTTCAGCTACATCAACCGTTTCGTTTTCGCCGTTACCGCTTCTTCGATATCGGGAACGACCATTACTATTACGACGATTATGCCAACGAAACCATTCTGAGGAAAGTAGCCGATCAATGCTATTTGCCAGCAAACAAAATCATCCTCGATGCAATCAAAAAGCATAAGGGAAAATTCAAAGTAGCGTTCTCTCTTTCGGGCATTGCCCTGGAACAATTTCAATTATATGCCCCCGAAGTGTTGCAATCGTTCAAAGATTTAGCACAAACCGGCTGTGTTGAGTTTCTATCAGAGACCTATTCCCATTCACTGGTTTCGCTAAAAAGCAAAGAAGCACTGGAAAAGCAAATTAACCAACACGATGACCTGATCGAAAAACTTTTTGGACAGCGCCCTACCGTATTCCGGAACACCGAATTAATTTACTCCGACGATATTGGAAACATAGTGTACAACATGGGGTTTAAAGCCATTTTAGCCGAAGGTGCCAAACATGTTCTCGGCTGGAAAAGCCCTGGATACTTATACACCAATGCAATGAATCCCCGCTTAAAAGTGCTGATGCGGAATTACAAACTCAGCGACGACATTTCTTTCCGATTTTCGAACAGAGAATGGTCTGAATTCCCGCTGACTACTGAAAAGTTTACCAGCTGGATTATGAACATGACCCCACAGGAAGAGGTAATCAACCTCTTTATGGATTATGAAACATTTGGCGAGCACCAGCAAGCCTCCTCGGGGATCATGGACTTTTTGAAAGAACTGCCCAATACCGTGCTGAAAAATAAAACACTTCAGTTCGACACCCCCGCAAACATTACTGAAAACCTTCAGCCAGTATCCAATGTTCACGTTCCATACCCCATCTCCTGGGCCGATGAGGAACGCGATTTATCGGCATGGCTCGGAAACGAGATGCAAAAAGAGGCCTTCGATAAACTCTACTCGCTACTGCCACGAATCGAAAAATGCCACGATGACGAAATGCTTAAAGACTGGGCATACCTCCAGATTAGCGACCATTTCTATTACATGTGCACCAAGTTCTTTTCCGATGGTGAAGTCCACAAATATTTCAACCCGTACGACTCGCCCTACGAAGCATTCATTAACTACATGAATGTGCTGAGCGATTTCACCCTTCGACTCGACAAACTGGTCCCAGAAAACGAAAGGGAGGCTCAACTTGCGAGCTACCAAAAACTGATTGATGAAAAAGAAGAACAAATCAGGAAACTGGAAGCCGAATTGAAAAAGAAATCTGTAACAAAGAAAATGGATACGCCAAAGGAGTCTGTAAAGAAGGGTGTTATCACCAAAAAGAAATAGAAATTAATTCAACGTAAAATCGTTGACGTTTTTTCTTACTCATTATCAATTTATATAGAAACTTTTAAAAAAATTGTTCACTTTGCACCAGAGAAAAGGATCCTTCTTTTCTTTTGAAGTCATTAACAATTAACAGAATGAGCGAAGGAGTAAGATATATTAATAGAAATTATGGGATTAGTCCCAATTGGAAAAAGCTGATCGTTGAATCAAATATACCACTGAGTTTAAATCCGTTAAAAGAGATCTCACACAATATCTGGTGGACATGGAACAACGAAGCCCGGGAATTATTCGAATATATTGATCCATACCTATGGGACGAGTCGGCTCACAACCCAATCGTCCTACTCGAAAAAGTAAGCTATATCCGTTACATCGTTCTCGAAAACGATGATGAATTCAGAAAAAAACTTGACAACGTATACAATAAACTCAAAAAATACCTGGAAGAACGGAAAGAACCCAAAGGCAATAAAATAGCCTATTTCAGTATGGAATATGGTTTGCACGACAGCCTGAAGATCTTTTCGGGCGGGTTGGGCATTCTTGCCGGCGATTATTTAAAAGAAGCCAGCGACTCCAAAGTCGATATGGTGGCCATCGGACTTTTGTACCGCTATGGATATTTCAAACAAGCATTGAATAACCATGGGGAACAAATTGCCAACTACGAACCCGAAGATTTCTCTAAAATACCGGTTCAACCCGTCATGGTCGATAACAAATGGCTCTCGATCCATGTCAATTATCCCAACCGGAAACTCAAAGCAAAGGTCTGGCAGGTGGATGTTGGGAGCGTAAAACTTTACCTTCTCGATGCCGATATTGACGGCAACCTGGAAGAAGACCGCTTTGTAACCCATCACCTCTATGGCGGGAACAACGAAAACCGGTTGAAGCAGGAAATCCTGCTGGGGTTTGGTGGCATCAGGGTACTGAAAGCGCTGGGGATCGAAGCCGATATTTACCACTGCAACGAAGGCCACGCCGCATTCATCGGACTGGAAAGGATCTCTGACCTAATCAACGAAAAAAGCCTTACCTTCAACGAAGCCAAGGAGGTTGTGCGTGCATCAACCCTGTTCACCACCCACACACCCGTTCCGGCCGGGCACGATTCCTTTCACATTGATTTAATTAGGACTTATGCAACCAGCTTTCCTGAAAAAATACAACTTTCCATGGAAGAACTGGGACAATTGGGCAAAGCATATCCCGAAGAGGACCATTTCAACATGAGCTATCTTGCAGCCAACCTGTCTCAAAATGTTAATGGGGTCAGCATGTTACATGGCGAAGTCAGCAAGGATCTGATGAAAGATCTTTATCCGGGTTATTTCCCCGAAGAGTTGCATATTGGCTATGTAACCAACGGGGTTCATTATTCTACCTGGGCCGCAAAAGAATGGAAAGAACTTCATAAAAAATACTTTGGGCTAAACTTCCCTGAAAATCAAAGCGATTTTGACGTTTGGAATAAAATACAAGAGGTACCCGACGAAGAGATTGTTGAAGTTAAAAGAAAACTAAAGGTAAAACTGATTGAATACATTAAACAACGCTTTGCCGACAGTTGGATACAACGGAATGAAGATCCAAAGTTAATCAACGAAGCGATCAGCCATTTCAACCCCAATGCACTGACCATCGGTTTTGCCCGAAGGTTTGCTACCTACAAAAGAGCTTACCTCCTGTTCAAAAACATCGATCGGCTGAGCGAAATTGTAAACAATCCAGAACACCCGGTTCAGTTCATTTTTGCAGGGAAAGCCCATCCGGCAGACAAAGAAGGCCAGAACTTGATCAAAATGATTGTAGAAATTTCGAAAAGGCCTGAGTTTATTGGCAAAATCATGTTCATCCAAAACTACGATATGAACCTGGCAAAAATGATGCTCCAGGGAGTTGATATCTGGTTGAATACACCAACCCGTCCATTGGAAGCTTCGGGCACCAGCGGCGAAAAAGGCGTAATGAACGGAACCGTTCACTTTTCGGTACTCGATGGCTGGTGGGTTGAAGGATACAGCCCTGACGCTGGGTGGGCATTGCCCATGGAACAATCGTTCGATGTGCCCGAATTCCAGGATGAGCTCGATGCCGATACCATTTACCGTCTCTTTGAACAGGAGATTGTTCCGGCCTACTACAATCAGGATGAAAAAGGAATTTCCAAAACCTGGGTATCGTACGTAAAAAATACCATCTCCGAAGTTGCCCCGCATTTCACCATGCACCGGCAACTCGATGATTATATTTTCAAATTCTACAATCCTCAAGCCGAACGTTACAGAAACCTCATCGCCGATAATTTTAAACTGGCCCGTGATATTTCGGACTGGAAAGGTGATGTTGCCTCCAAATGGGATGGGATTAAACTGGTTGAAGCAAATATTGAACATGGCATTGCTCATACCTACCGGATAGGAGAACCGCATCCGGCCGTCATTACACTCGATCTGAATGGATTATCATCGAAAGATGTGGGCCTCGAAATCGTAGTTTCGAAAAAACAGGAAGAAAAAGATGTTTTGATTGAACGACATGAATTTGAAATCGACCGTGTAGAAGGTAGTTTGTGTACTTACAAATTAGATTTGATCCTGCTGAACCCTGGAAGTTTCAATTACGGATTAAGAGTATTCCCCAAAAATCCGTTATTGCCACACCGATTCGACTTCTTATACCTCCATTGGTTTTAACCAATTTTAAAGGTTTCAGGAGATGGTCTTAAAGACCACCTCCTGAAATTATTTATATCACATTCTAACCAATATACTGTATTATAACTATTTCCACCTCAAGCACCGGAAACTATTTCCATTGAAGAAACACGCCAGAAGGCGTCTTATGTTAATAATTCTTGCAAAACATATTTAGTGAATATTTTTTAAATAATATTCCTATTTTTGTACTGACTAACAATCAGCTTCATGCAGAATTTGCAAACCTATTCATCATATAAGCCTGTTTTTCTTGATATGGATGGTGGTATCGATGACCTTATATCGCTCACCGTTCTGCTAACGTTAAAAAAAATCAGGTTAACCGGTGTATCTGTCACCAATGGGAATTGCTTTTCTGACAACGCAGTCGAAAGCATTCTTCGCATATTGGGAATGTTAAAAAACAACGAAACAGAAGTTGCGGTCAGTAATGCCACTGCGGTTAACGAATTTCCGCTCGTGTGGAGAGAAAACACCAAACGGGTTAACCAGATCGAACTGCTGAAGCAACACAAAGCCGATTATTCAAAACTTAACCCGGAAGAAGCTTCGGACTTTACTGCAAAAAAAATACTTTCCGAAGAGGGGCCAACTACGGTGATTTTAACGGGACCTGCAACAAACCTGGTCAATACCATTGAGAAATATCCTGAAGTAAAAGGAAAAATTGATAAAATATATTGGATGGCAGGAGCATTTCTAGCCAATGGGAATGTGATCGCCCCCGATCACGATGAAAGTGCCGAGTGGAATATTTTTTGGGATCCTTTTGCTGCCCGAAAATTGTTCAGCTCAAAAATCAATATCACCCTTTTTCCGCTGGATGCCTGCTGCCAGGTACCTGTCGACAATTATGTTTTGTATTGCCTGAAAGAACAAGCAAAGCAACCTTTGTTCGAATTCGTGCTCAAGATGATCGAACTGACCTATCACGAACACTCCAAATACTATTTATGGGATCTGCTTCCAACCATGTGTCTCGCATTCCCGGATATTGCCCATATCTCAAACACTTCGGTCGATGTGGAACTGAGAGGGACTTCGGTTGGGAATATCTTCAAAACATCGAAAGGGTTCCCCATCTTTTATGCTTCGATGGTCGATGATGAAAAATTTTACGATTACCTCTTTCAACAATTAAGACAATTCTGAATCAAAAAAAATGAGATTGACAGGACATCAACCTCATTTCCGTGAAAAAAAGTCTTACTAATGACAGGGTAACGAAAAACAATACTAAAAAAGGGTTTCATCTATTTATTCCCGAAAACATCAAAAGGTTACCCTGTTATTTGAAAAAAATGAGCAAAACACCCATTTATTTTTATTTCAAAAAACTACGGAATGAAAAAAGTAAATGTAAGAATAAGTAAAACAATAATAGCCAATGCAATAAAAAATAAGATTACCCCTACCCGGTATCTCTTGTTCGATTTGACAAGTTTGTTTACCGACTGAATCTTGTTGATCTTATTAACCAGCTTTTTCAATGCCATCTGATCTTTCACAATATAATCGTAGGCTCCGTATTTCATGGTATTAATCGCCACATCGATATTATCCTGTCCCGAAAGAAAGATGAATTCAATATTGGTATTCTGTTCTTTAGCCTTTTTAAGAACATCAATTCCATTCATCCCATCCAATAGGAAATCCTGAATAATGATATCCGGATTCCGATATAAGTTATTGATGGCATCTTCACCGGAATAAAATGGCATTACATTATTAAATTTATTTGTTTTCAGATAACTAACGATAAGCTTGTTATACACCCTGTTATCTTCAACAACAAAAATCAATGAGTCGTTTGAATCTTGCATACTATTCCGTTAAATTTCGGATGTTACTAAACACATTTCAATAAACACCGAAATTACATTAAAAATATTAACTGTCCACCGAATTTAACAATTTTTTCTTTATCCCCTGTCATTTTGCATAATATTCTCTATATCAAAAGTCATTCCTTGTCAAAACGGCAAAACCCGACCAACCTGTTTTCACCTGCTTTTTAATCCATTTTGCCGATTATTTTATCATATACATACTACTTTGCATTGCCAAGTACTTTAACTTCCTTTAAATTTGAGGTATCATACGAATGAAATAAAAACAAGTCTTTAAATTTTAAAGGAATACCGGTGAAAGCTGAAAATACAAAAGCTCAAATGAGAAAAGGCATTTTGGAATATTGCATACTGGAGATTATCTCCAAAAAACATTCGTATGCCCCTGACATCATCGAAGAGATGAAAAAAGCCCAAATGATCGTGGTTGAGGGAACACTTTACCCGCTGCTTACCCGTTTGAAAAATGCAGGACTGCTTAATTACCGTTGGGAGGAATCGCAACAGGGACCTCCCCGCAAATATTATGAAATGACCGAAGAAGGAACCGCCGTGCTGTCAGAACTGAGAAACTCATGGCAAGAAATGGTAAATTCTGTCGATATTATAAGAAGCACCAATTAACCTATTAGATAGCTATGAAAAAAACACTAACAATTAATATCAGTGGCCTTGTTTTTACTATTGACGAGGATGCTTACGAAAAACTGAAAAGTTACCTATCGAAAATCAGTTCCCATTTCAGCAAAGAAGAAAGCGGCCATGAGATCATCGGAGACATTGAATCCCGTATTGCAGAACTGTTCAGGAGCAAAATAAATCCCGAACAGAGCGTAATTGACGAACCAATGGTCGACCAGATCATTGCCATCATGGGGTCGCCCGAAGATTTTTCAGAAGCAGATGAAAATAACCCGAAAGAAAAGGAGAAAAAAGAGAACGAGAATTACCCGGGAAAAGACACCAGAAATACAAAGAAGTTGTACCGCGATCCGGAGTCGAGGTTTATTGGAGGGGTTTGCAGCGGACTATCCCACTATCTCAACATCGATAAATTGCTGGTAAGGATTATTTTTATCGTCCTTTTCATTGCCACATCCGGAGTAGCCCTGCCGGTTTATATCATCCTCTGGATTGCAGTACCCAATGCCAAAACAACCGCCCAGCGCCTGGAAATGATGGGAGAACCAATTAATGTCGAAAACATTGAAAAAAAAGTAAAAGAAGAGAGCAGTAATCCCTCAAAAGAGAGTTATCGCGCTTCTCAACCCGAAAGAACCGCCAAAAACGAAGGTTCATCGGTCCTGCTAAAAATCGTCGGGATCATCTTACTATTCATCGGGTTCTCCTCGCTAATGGGACTACTGTTCGGATTAGTTGCCGCTTCCAAATTCACCGGATTACTTCACGGCTCCCTTATCAACATCGACCACAATTTTGTTCTGAATCAGATTATTTCGCAAAGCACCGGCACGACCCTATTGCTTTCGATGCTTATTATCGTCGGAATTCCTTTGCTACTAATCATCTATTCGGGCACCAAACTGCTGTTCAACTTTGTATCCAACAGCCGCTCGGTCTATCTGTCTGCGCTTGGGATCTGGATTATCGGAATCATCATTGCCATTTCTACCACAATCGGCGCTGTCGACGATTTTAGTTCCAATGCAACATTAACCGACAAAAAAGAGATCGCAATCCTTTCCGACACCTTATATCTGGAGATGAATACCAATACGTTCAACCATTCAACAATGAAAGTTGGCATCAACAACATGCAGGTGATGGTGGTCGACGATAACGAAGTACTGGTTGCCAATCCAAAATTTGATATCGAAAAAAGTGAGAACAATCGCACCGAACTCATTTTCAACAAATATTCAAAAGGAAGCAACGAACGTTCAGCCTCGAAGAATGCCGGTCTGATTGAATACAAATACCAGATCAAGGAGAACACCCTCCTTCTCGACCCCTACTTCACCCTGGGTAAAAACAAAAAGTGGCGTTCGCAAGAACTAAAAATCACCCTGAAAATACCGGAAGGCACTATTGTTTATCTGAACGACAACCTGTTACCAATCATTCACAACATCGAAAACACCTCCCATACCTGGGATGGCGATATGGTTGGCAACTACTGGATCATGAAACCGGAGGGATTAACCCTGCTTGAGAAAACAACGAAAAAATAAACATAAATCTTAAAGTCATGAAAATAATATTGAAAATCGGGATATTACTGGCCACTTTACTCACTTCCCTTCTGGGCCTTGCCGAAAGCAAATCTGATAAGGTGTACGATCTGTTCAACGGAAAAGACGGAACAACTTCACTCTGCTTTTCCAAATCGGCAATCGAACCCTTTGAAATATTCCTCGACGATGAATCAAAAAAGGTAATCTACAAGATGGAAAAAGTCAAATTTCTGGCTTACGATGAGAATAAAGGCGATTTGTCGGCATCCGATGTGTTCAACCGGATTGACAAAATACTCAGCAACGATAAATATTTCACCATCGACCCCGATGAAATCAATTGTGACGATTGCCATGCCGACTGGAAAAAAGAAAACGTACGGATAATTGGTCATGGAGAGAAAAAAGCCATGGACGAATTTCATATTCTGGTAAAAGACAACAACAGCTGCCTGCTTTTCTCCTTTTTCGGTAACATTACCGTTGCAGACCTTAAATACTGTACAAAATTCAGCAAATCAGTCAAAATCGACATCAACAATAAATGAAACAGAAAAAAAGTCTGATGATGAACCGTAATAAATTCATCCAATCGAAGACCCATTGTTTAACGGTAAATGTAATTTTTTAAATCATGCTTTTAATCATTCTCTCCATCGTTGGCTTTTTTCGATTAGCACTGGTCGCTATTGTTTTTGTACTGATTGTAAAATGGATAGCAAGAATCTTCGCTGGCCGCCCATCTGCAAATAATCAAAATCAATATTCAGAAAACAACTTTCGCGAAGGAGAAACTACCATCAAATTCCAGAATCCACAAAAAAAGGAATCGACAAAAGATAAAGGTGAATATGTCGATTTTGAAGAAATTGAATAAAGAAAGTTTAATTTACTTGGAAATAGTCTGAACAAAACAGCCAGTTCGCTGTATACTTACCAAATAGTTTTTATATTTGTCCATCAAATTGTGGATAGATTTGTGAATGATTGCGACCACAGAAAAAAATGCTAAAGCATTCGTACTTATCACGATTGCACATCTTTTTCACTTTATCCACTCATATAGTAACCAATGATTGGCTTCGGCCAAAATAAATGTGTATTATGAGTTATTTATTTACATCAGAATCAGTATCAGAAGGGCATCCTGACAAGGTTGCCGATCAGATTTCGGACGCCATTTTGGATAAGATCCTGGCTTTCGATCCGGAATCAAAAGTTGCTTGCGAAACGTTAGTAACGACCGGGCAGGTTGTGTTGGCCGGTGAAATTAAAACCAACACGTATATCGACGTACAGGAAGTTGCCCGTGAGGTAATTAACCGCATTGGTTATACCAAAGCCGAATACCGTTTCGACGGCGATTCCTGCGGTGTTTTTTCGGCCATTCATGAACAAAGCCCCGACATTAACCGTGGGGTAGTTCGCGAAGACCCGATGGAACAGGGCGCTGGCGACCAGGGAATGATGTTTGGTTATGCCAGCAAGGAAACCGACAATTACATGCCTTTGTCGCTTGAATTATCGCACAAGTTGTTGCTCGAACTGGCAGCTATTCGCCGCGAAGGGAAAGTAATGACCTACCTCCGCCCCGATGCCAAATCGCAGGTAACCATCGAGTATGACGAAAACGGTGAACCTGCCAAAATCAACACCATTGTGGTATCGACACAACACGATGAGTTTGTTGCACCAAAAGATTCTTCGGTTGCAGCCCAATTGAAAGCCGATGAAGAGATGATCGCTAAAATAAAAAACGATGTGATCGCCATTCTGGTTCCCCGGGTAAAAGCGACACTACCCGAACGGGTTCAGGCACTGTTTGGCGACGATATCATCTACCACGTAAATCCTACCGGGAAGTTTGTAATCGGAGGTCCTCACGGCGATACCGGTTTAACCGGACGTAAAATCATTGTTGACACTTACGGAGGCAAAGGTGCCCACGGTGGTGGCGCATTCTCGGGAAAAGATCCTTCCAAGGTTGACCGTTCGGCAGCGTATGCCTGCCGTCATATTGCCAAAAACCTGGTTGCTGCTGGTGTGGCCGACGAAATCCTGGTGCAGGTGGCTTATGCCATCGGCGTAGCCAAACCAATGAACATTTTCGTCAATACCTACAACAAGTCGAATGTTTCCCTTTCCGACAGTGAAATTGCGGATAAAGTCGCTGAAATTTTTGATATGCGCCCCAAAGCAATCGAAGAAAGATTGAAGCTGAGGAATCCAATTTACGAAGAAACCGCTGCTTACGGTCACATGGGGCGCGAACCTAAAAAGGTCGTAAAAAGATTTGAATCATCCTATTTTGACGCCGTAGAAAAAGAAGTAGAACTCTTTACCTGGGAAAAACTCGACTACGTCGAAAAAGTTAAAGCAGCATTTAAACTTTAAGTTGCATTCAACCGAACACGGAGTTTTAAAAACTCATTTATTCAAAATGGGATGTTGGGCATAAATTACCCGATATCCCATTTTTCATTTCAACCATCCACTCCTTCAACGATGAACGGAAGCTGATTTTACGGAATCGAGATACATTTTCCCGATTTCCTGAATGGTGCTTTCGATGTCATGATAGGCAAATCCAAACTTTGCGGTGATTTTTGAACCATCGTATTTTGAAATAGTCGTGGCATTACGAACTGTTTCTTTCGTAATGGGAGCTTCAACATGAAAAATCTTACCATACCACTCCGAAAACTGCCCCACAAAAGTCATCAGCCCTTTTGATGCCAGATATTTTGGAGAAGCAGCACCAATAGACGCAGCAATCATTTTAAATAACGACTCATAACGAAGGTTCGTCGAATTGAGCAACCAATGATTGTTTTTTGCTTTGCCCCAGTTTGCATCATCGGTAAGCAACCGCATCGCCCGCGAAACATCGCGGACATCGACAAAACCGGTAATTCCTTTGGTGTAAAATTTTAATCCCTTATCGATCATCCTAAAAAACGAAGGGCTACCGGCACTCCAGTCGCCAGGGCCAAGAATTACCGAAGGGTTTACTATGACGGCGTCCACCCCTTCGTTTACACCCCGCCACACTTCCATCTCCGAATGTAATTTACTGATGCTGTATTTCGAGTGTTTTTTATCGGGAATCCAATGAGTCTCTTCGTTAATCAATTCCCCATTTTCAGTTTTTCCCAAAGCAGCGATTGAACTCACGTGGCAAATCTTTTTCACCCCTTTTTCAAGCGAAGCATTCACCAGGTTAGCCGTTCCTTCGATATTGCTTTTTAGCACCCCGGACCACTCCGAAGGTTGAAACGAAACCACTGCAGCACAATGATAAACCGTATCGATCCCTTCAAGAGCTTCTTCCAATCGATAAATATTTAATAAATCGGCTTCAACCCATTCGATCGATCCGGAAATCAAATCGGGACTCATTCCCCAGAATGTGATATTCTGATAAAACTGGTCAATGCGGTTTTTATCCCGGTAAATAGCCCTGACGGTACAACCTTCCCGAATGAGATCGGCGACCAAACAGGAGCCCAGCATTCCGGTTGCACCGGTGACCAAAATTTTTTCGTTTATCCGTTCCAACTTCCAAATTATTAACTGTTCCAGGGAGTGATAGCCTTCGCTCCAAATTCTTTTGCATGGATCTTTTCAATCTTCATCTTAAAAACCCCGACATTACGAACGGCAGGATCCTTAAATTGAAATTCCCGATCGCTGTAGTGAGCCATCAGGATTTTCAACACCGCCTTCTTTTCTTCAAAATCATCGACAAACTCAATTTGACCTTCGGCAATTACCGAGCTCGATTTCATCCTCCAGCTGCAGGCAACCTGTTCATCCTGATAAGCCAGTTCGTCGCCTGAACAAAAAGTGATGCACGCGTTGGGGTTTGAGTGCATGATTTCCCATTTCCGGCCACTCTGTCCCGAATGAAGATAGATAACACCATCCCGATACCCAAAGTTCATTGGAATAACATACGGCCGGTTTTCCGCATCACACAGCCCTAAATAGCAGGTCCGGCAGGAAAGGATTACTTTCTCGATTGTCTCTTTGTCGTCAATAAAAACGGTTCTCATAGTTTTCTCGTTATGATGTAACAGCTCTTTTTCCCAGTTTTTTGGAGAGTTCCTTTTCCACCTTGTTCAGGTTGGAAATGATTGCCTGCAATTCGAGTACTTTATCCATCTGATCCGGATCCTGTATCTCTCCCATTTTTTTCATGATCTCGGCCTTCATCAGCTTTACATGCCTCAGCTTATACTCTTCAATCAAACGGGGCACAAGAAGGTAAAGTATCTCATGCTCATCTTCTATAAAAGCGCCTTTCTTTCGCCAAATGGCACTTTCGTTGTATTTATCGACCAGCAAACCACTCACCATGTTGCAAATATCGTTGTTCGCATGTTGCGTAAAATGCCGTTCAGGGTTGAAATATTCTTCGCCGATGTGTTCTTTCAATTCATCATAAATCAGTTGCACCACCGGATCGACCGAGCTAAGGTTGTCCCTTTCGATTTCAGAAATAATGTACGGTCCAACCTTTATCTTTTCTTCCTCCCCGGTTGCTTCATTTTCAACCGAAAACAGATCATGCTCGAAGTACCTGATCATCACACGGAGTAATGCCATCTCTTCAATTTTACAGGGATTTGTATTCTGATCCGCTTTCTTTAGCGGCTGAGTGGCCGCCTGCGATGTTCGGATGGTTTCACGCTTTTCCCTTACAATCTGATCTTCGGTAATCTTGTATTTAATTTTTCGAACTTCGGCATACAGAATGTCTTCGGCCACATCGAGCATGTTGCTGCACTCCCTGATGTATACCGAACGGGTAATGTTATCGGGGATGACCGATATGGATTTAACAATGTCGTTAATCAGATGGGCTCGGGCTACCGGATCGTTCTCTGTATCCTTCAGCAATAGCTGGGTTTTGAAACGGATAAAATCGGTTTCGTGCGAGGCAATGTACTCCGTCAAGGCCGAGGAGTTCATGGAACGGGCAAAGGTATCGGGGTCTTCGCCGTCAGGAAGCGGGACCACTTTCACATTAATACCCTCTTCGAGCACCATGTCGATTCCCCGCAGGGAAGCTTTGATCCCGGCAAAGTCGCCATCGTAAATAATGGTAATGTTCGACGTAAACCGTTTGATCAGTTTGATTTGGTCGACAGTTAGTGAGGTACCCGACGAAGCCACCACATTTTCGATGCCCGACTGGTGCATGGAAAGCACATCGGTATACCCTTCAACCAGATAACATTTATCCAAACGGGAAATGGCATTTTTGGCATGAAAAATTCCGTAAAGGACTTTGCTCTTATGGTAGATCTCCGACTCGGGAGAATTGAGGTACTTGGCAGTTTTGGGATCGGTTTTCAGCACCCTGCCACCAAAAGCGATGACACGTCCAGCCAGATTGTGAAAGGGAAAAATAACCCTTCCGGCAAACCGGTCACGAACCCAGTCGTCGCGGTGAATGCTTAAACCGGTTTCCTCCAGGAACTCCATTTTGTACCCCTGTTTCTGTGCTGCCTGGGTAAACAAATCTTTCTGATCGGGGCAATAGCCCAACTGAAATTTCTTAATGGTATCGTCACGGACCCCGCGTTCCCTGAAATAGCTCAAACCAACATTTCTGCCTTCGTTTTCATGAAGAAGAAAATTGGAAAAATAGTCGGCTGCGTAGGCAGAAACAATCATCAAGCTTTCCCGGCGGTTTCGCTGAGCGATCATCTCGGGAGTTTCCTCCTCATCGACCACCTCGATATGAAACTTCTTCGCCAGGTATTTCAACGCCTCCACATACGAAAGATGCTCGTGCTCCATGATGAAGTTCACCGAATTACCACCCTTTCCACAGCCAAAACATTTGTAAATCTGTTTGGAAGGAGAAACGGTAAACGATGGCGTTTTCTCGCTGTGAAACGGACAATTGCCAAGATAATTGACGCCTCTGCGCTTCAGGGAAACGAAATCCTGAACCACGTCGACAATATCCGCCGCATCCACTATTCTATCAATTGTAGCCTGATCGATCATGTAACAAATGTAGTGAAAAGAAAAGGAGTCATCGAAACTGATAACTCCTTTTTGTTGTCCTGATAGGGCTCGAACCTATACTCTTCTGATCCAGAGTCAGACGTGTTGCCAATTACACTACAGGACAATACACCCAAAAATACTTTAATAGAAAAAACCTGCAATACTTCTGCAGGCTTTGTTGTCCTATCAGGGCTCGAACCTGAAGTCTTCTGAACCAAAATCAGACGTGTTGCCAATTACACTATAGGACAATATCCTCTGTCGAAGACGGGTGCAAATTTAAAAATTTTTTTCAATCACCAACAGAAATCCGGATTATTTATACAATTGATGGATTTTATTTAATTTTCTGTATTCGATTAAATAACAGACGCTTATTAAAAATATTTTTCTTATCAGAAAATGCCTATTTATTTGCATTTTAAGAAAAATGGGTTACTTTTGTCGCCACGAAATAAAATGTTGGTGCCTTAGCTCAGTTGGTAGAGCAACGGACTGAAAATCCGTGTGTCCCTAGTTCGATTCTTGGAGGCACCACAAACAGAGGGGAAGATGGATGTCTTTCCCTTTTTTTAA